>JANXMC010000466.1 GCA_025354825.1 Myxococcales bacterium | reverse complement strand
CATGCAACCATGTTTGGCACCTGTCCTTCTTTTTCTTTTTCTTCTTCTCTGCCTCGGCGTCTGCTTCTGCACCGGATGGCGCGGCCTGCTCGTGTCCAGGCGGCGCTGCAACGTACGAGGGCTCATGTGAAGCGCGCGCGCCACGGCGTCGATGCTCGCGTCGCTCGGCAGAAGCCCCTCGATGCGCGTGGCGACGAGCGCCTCGCACGGCCGTTGCCGCGGCTGCGCGCGAAGGGCTGCCTCGACGACGCCCTCGAACGTGGTGAGCAGGCGTGGATCCGAGCTTGTGACCTTCGTGTCGAGCAGCGCGGCGTCGATTGTAAAGCCGCTGTCTTCGCATCCGAAGTCGATCGCGCGTGTTCCGAAGAACCGGTGGAGCGGCGCCACGTCGTGGCCGCGGGGCGAGGCGAACCAGACGCGACTCGGCGTCAGCACGACGCCCGCGGCGCGCGTTGCATGGGCGAGCGCATGGGCAAGGCCGTATTCGTGGGCGTAGCGCACCGAGCTGCGCGGCGGCGTCGCGACGGCTTGCCGAAAATGGGCCAAGGCCCCATCGACCGCAAACGAGCACTGGAGCTGCGGATGAACGAAGTGGGCATACCGCGCAATGCGCAAAAGGGCATCGCCGAGGGTCGCGCTCGCGTGCACCACGAGCTCGGGCGGCCCATAGGTGCGGAACGGCAGCTCCGCCGGCAGACGAAGCGCGAGATAGGGCTCACCGAGGGCGTTCGCGGCCTGCTCCAACAGCTCGCTCACACGCGATGGCGCGAGGCCCGCCTCGTCGTGCGCGTCGACGTCGACCGGCAGCCCGAACGCGACGGCGAGGCTCGACGGCTCGGCGCCGCGCCCGCGCAAATAGCGCAGCAGCGCCGGCACAAGGGCCGTCATTACCGGGAGCTCTTTCTCGGGCCGCGCCACGCATTGCAGACTAGCGGAGCAAACGCGACGCGGCCGCGCGATCGTGGGTTATGGCGTTTTGGGCAAATGCATCTGGCGCGCATGGCCATCGCGCGCGCGCGCGCCAACGCTAGATTCAACATCATGGCGGCTATCGAGATTCTCCATCGCGACGGGCACGTGCTCTTTCGAAGCGACGCGGCGTCGCTCGCCGAGCTTTTGCACATTGCGGTGAGCAAGCGGGTCGATCTCGCCGGCGCAAACCTCGAAGGGGCCGATCTCTCGGGGTCGAATCTCGAGGGGGCGCGCCTCGCGGGCGCACGGCTTTCGGGGGCGAATTTGCGCGGAGCGAACCTCGAAGAGGTCGATCTGTCGGGGGCCGATTTGAGCGGCGCGCGCCTCGACGGCGCCAATCTCGAAGAGGTCGGCCTTTCGGGCGCGACGCTCATCGGCATCACGGCGACGGGGGCAAATTTCGAAGAGGCGCGGCTCACGGGGGCCGATCTCTCGCGCGCGGTGCTCGACGGCGCGAACCTGGAGGAGGTCGACTTTCGCGGCGCGCGCCTCGAGGGGGCGCACATCGAGCGGGCGAACCTCGAACGGGCGCTGCTCACCGACGCGAAGTGCGCGGGGGCGTCGTTCGTGAAGAGTAACCTCGAGAAGTGCGACTTTCGCGGCGCCGATCTCGACGGCGCCGACTTCACGAAAGCCAATCTCGAAAAGTCCGACCTTCGAAATACGAAATTGACGAATGCCAAATTGCGGGGGTCCAATGTCGAAAAATGCGATCTGCGCGGCGCCGATGCATCGGGGGCCGACGTGAGCGAGGCGAACTTCGAGCGCTGTTACGTCGAAGGGCTCATCGCCGTCGAGGTCGACTTCAGCACCGCCAATCTCGACGGCCTCGCGGGCGAGATGATCACGGGCAAATCCAACTTCGGGCCGTACCGATGAGGGCGCCCGGCTACGCGCCGGCGAGCTCGGCGGAGATCCACTGTGGACGCTGTGGTCACGGCTATGAGGCCGCAGCGTTTCACAAGCTCGCCCCCATCGAAACGCTCGAGGCCAAGGCGGTGAACGTTCACGTTCTCGTCTGGCCGAGCAACCTTCGCGTCGAAGTGCGCGCCTGTACGAGCTGCGGTCAGCACCTCGCGAGGCGCGCCCTCGATACCGAATTACGGCTCGCACCCCGCGCAGGCTGAATTGGCAATCGGCTTGTCGTTGATCATATCCGAGATCCAGTCCGTGAGCTTCGTGCCTCCCGCTTCCACCGTGTAGAACTCGTCGTAGGGGAGAATGCAGTGCTGCTCGCCCTCGGGGAGAAACGCCCTAAAATTGGACGAAGACGCGATGGTCTCGGCCACGTTGGCCTTCATCGCGGCAGACCACGCGTTCTTGTCGCCACCGCCCATGGCGTTGAAGAAGAACGTCTGGTTTTCGTCGTAACGCGTATTGTATTGCGAATAGACGTTTTGCGGATAATACGCCGCAATCATCCCATAAAGCTTCGGGAGTGACGACGCCGCGTTCAGATCGCCCAGGAACGTGGGGAAGCTCGCCTGGGCATTCCACGCGGGGAGGCTCGTCTGAAAGAAGTTCGCCGTGATGACGCCCGCGGCGCTGTCGGCGAACTGGTAGACCGTCGAGCTCGCGTAGTGCTTTTGCACTTGGGGTGCCCACCAAATCGATCCGTAGCCGCCTGCGCTGCAGCCGGTGACCATTATCTTCTTCGGCGCCGTGAGCTCGGCGTACATCCAGTCGAGAACGGCCTTCGTGTTCACCGCCCCCTTGTGCTTGATGGTCACGCCTCCCGCATCCGGATCCCCGTACGTCTTCACGGCGTCGCCCCAGTGCAGGTCGCCCGTGCAATACGGAATATAGATATGCGTCCAACCAACGATGGGATTGCCCGCGTGAGTTTTGTCGTGCCAGCCGCTCTTGGCCTTGTCGGTGTAGAGCGTCGTGTCGATCGAGTCTTTGAAGATCTGATCGGCGAATCCGCAGGTCGCTTCGTCCCAGCAGGCGCCGCCCCCTTCGAACTCGACGACGACCTTCTCGGGGTCGCCAGGAATGACGACGTACGAATACTCACCTCCGCGGGAGCACGTGGTGTCGCCGCCCGGCTTGACGATGTTGACGGCGCCCGGCGTGAGGTCGCTGAAGTGAACACCACCGGTTGTCGGCCTACCGCTGTCCGTTCCCGCGTCGGAGGTGGCCGGCGGGCTCGTGCTCGCGTCGGCGCCGGTGGGCGTGGTGCCCGTGTTCGACGGGGCGAGCGTTTCGTCGTCGTTGCAGCCCGCTGCGAACGCCGCCGATGCGACCAGTGCGGCGGCCACGACGAAGCCCGTAGGGGCGAGCTGCATACGACGGAGGTAGCGGTGGGCGTTCATCCGTAGAGGATTTCATGCGGAACGGACGATGGGCCGTCGCAAACGCCTCTCGGCGGCGCTTCGTGTCGTTTTCCTGATCGAACCGCGATTTATCTGCGAATGAGCTGCCTGGTCCGGGGGGCCTCGGGGCACATGGATCTCGAACAGCTCACCGCCGTCCGGGGCGGCCAGCCGGGAAGCCAGTCGTCGACTAGGCGCACGCGAGGGTTCGCCCCGCGACCGGTCGCTGGCCGTCTCGGACAGGACCTCTCCGCCGCGTGGCGCGGCCCGGGTGGAGCGTGCGAACGCCCGAGGTACCGGTGGAATTCGGCACTTTTTCCGTCCGATCGCTCCGTGAGCGTCCCGGATTGCGCCGACTCGTGCGAGAATGCGCGGCCCGGCCCGGCCAACCACCGATCTTTGAGATCGCCTGGTGATCGGGTAGTCACCGCAGCGGAGGCACATGGCTACGAACCCCAGCGTCACGAAACGGCAGAAAGAGCGCACGCGGCAGGAGAAGCAGCGGGAGAAGGATCAAAAGCGCAAATTGAAGCGCGACGATCGTCCCGACCGCCCCGTTGGTGGGGAAGATCCCGATATCGCCGGCATCATCCCGGGTCCGCAGCCGATCCAAGAGTAGCGTTTCGACCCCTCGCGCCAGCCCGTCGTGACCGCGTTGCCGGGCGCTCCCATGCGCCCGCCTTGACCCTCTCTTCAGTCCGAGGTCTCCTTTTCGCAGGAGAACGATGAAGAGATTCGTCACCCGGGCGGCGGCCGCTCTCGGCCTGTCCGTGGCTTTCCTCGCAACGAGCGCGCCTGCTCAACAGCAGTCGCCCTCGAAGAAACCCACGACGACGACCAAGAAAAAAGGCGGTAAAAAGAAGCCGAAAAAGCCGGTCGGCAAGCCGGTCGAGATGGGAGATCTCGACGAGCCGGTGGCCGCACCGGCGCCGCCTCCCGGCCCAACGGGCACCGCGTCGACGGGCAGCACGGCCACGAGCAGTGGCTCCGCTTCGGTGAGCGCGTCCGGCTCCGCGTCGAGCTCGGCGGCGGCGTCTCCGACGAGCGATGCTCACGATGCGAAAAGCGACGTCGAAGCGCCCGGCCCGACGCCGAAGGATGACCGCGACGCCCGCGACAAGCGCTTCAGCGCGGCGCTCCTCGTGGGCGTAGGCATCGGCAACGCACGCCCCTGTGGCGGCGGGACGTGCAACGCCTACGGCCTAGGGTTCGGCCTACGGGGCGGCTACGAGATAACGCACCACCTCTATGTCGGCGGCGCGTTCGTTTACCACTTGGGGTTCAGCCGAGCGATTCCCGTGGGGCCGTTCACCTCGCAACAGAGCGCCAGCGTGCTCTATTTCGGCCCCGAGCTTGGCTACAACATCGACGCGGGGCCGATTGTCATTCGCCCCTATCTCGGTATCGGCCTCGGCATCTTGTCGGCGTCCGTCACCAGCGGATTCGGCGCGAACGGCACCGCGGCCGATACGAGCGGCAGCGGCGCGCACTTCGCGCTCTGGCCCGGCGTGACCGGCCTCTACCCCATCAACCAGACGTTCTTCGCCGGCGCCGATTTGCGGTTCGCCATCGTGGGCGAGAACGCGCTTTCGCTCTTCGCGACGGGCGGTCTCCGCTTCTGAGCGGGCCGCGCCGTCCCGCGTCGCGTCGCGTATTCAGCGAGCTTCTTCGAAGGCTTCGAGGGCGGCGCGACCTCGTGCCGCGACGCGCGCGCGCACGCTGAAGAAGCGAACGTCGTCCTGCAAATCCGCGAAGAGCGGGCACGCGTCGAGCCACACGAGATCGAGCAGACCCGCCGAATCCGCGGTGGCGAGCGCATCGAGGGCGTCGTCGGTCTCGCCGGCGAAGGCGAGCACTTCGGCACGGATTTGCGCCAAAAACGCACGCCGTCGCGGCGACGCACCCATGCTGAATGCGTCGAGGCGCGAGAGGATCGTCCGCGGACCTTCGCGCCGTGCGAGGAGCCCGCATAGCTCGAGGCATAGCCCGCGGAAGTAGAACTTCCGTTCGCCGATTTCGCGCACGAAGCCGTCGGCCTGCGACCGCTGACGGCGCCACATGGCGAGGCGAATGCGCGTGAGCCAGTAGGCGTTGCAGACGTCGTCGTTGTCGGGTGTGAACAGCCGGAAGACGCCGTCGCTGGCGCTCCAGTCGCCTCGAAGCGCCAGGCCCCGCGCGCGGCGGTACTGTGCTTCGAAGAGGCGCGGCTCGAGGGCGACTGCCGCTTCGAGCCGCAGCACGCCTTCGTCGAGCGGACCGAGCTCGATGAGCAGCTGCCCCGCCATTTCTTGCGCGTCGGCGAGGGTCGGCGCGAGAGTCAGCGCACGGCCCAAATGGCGTGCGGCGTCGCCGAGCTCACCGCGGCTCAAATGAAGTCCGGCGAGCGCAACGTGCGCATCGGCGCGGTCCGGTGAGAGTGCCAGGGCACGTACCGCAAGCTTCTGCGCGGTCTCGGCGACGTCGGAGGCCGCGTCCTCGAGGGCGAAGCGGCGCATGAGGGCGACGGCGTAGCTCGCCATGATCGTCGGATCGTCCGGCGCGCGATGGTGCGCGAGCCGAAGCAAGTCGACCGCCTGCGCGTTGCCGGCGCGGAAGAACGTGTTGTGCTCGTGACGGCCGCGCAAATACAAATCGAGCGCCACGGGGTCGCCCGGCGCGCGCCGCTCGGTCTTCGCACGCGAGACCGTGAGCACGTCCGAGAGCGCATTGGCGGCCTCGTCGGCGATGGCCACGACGTCGCGCCCCGGGCGCTCGAAGCGCGTTGCCCAAAGTTGATACCCATCGGCGACGCTGACCGCGCGCGCGGTCACGCAGAGGCGCTCGCCCACGGCGCTCAACGTGCCCGACACGACCACCTGCGCGTCGAGGGCGCGCCCCGCGTCGCGCGGATCGGTATCCATCCCGCGAAAGCGTGCGACGGATCCGCGCGTTCGCACGCGAAGCCCTTCGGTGACAGACAGCGTGTCGATGAGATCTTCGGTGAGCGCATCGGCGAGGTATGCATCGGCGACGTCGCCGAGAATCTTGAATGGCAAGACGGCGACCATCTTCACGACGGGGCGCGCGGTGGGCACCAGCTCGAACGCGACCTCTTCGAGCATCGTGAGGCTCGCGACGGATCGCGGCGACGACGGCACGGCCACGGGAATTGCGTTGACCGACGGAAGCATCGCCGCAACCGGGTCGGCCGCGATGCTCGTACGCAGGCGATCGAGCTGCGCAAAAAGCTCCGCCGACGTGGCGTACCGCTCGCTCGGCTCACGCGCCATGCACTTTGCAACAATGCGCGCGACGCGCTCGGGGATGTCGGCTCGCCGCGTGCGCACGTCGGGCGCGTCGCCACGAAGGCGCGCGATGGCGACCGCGAGCGGCGTATCGCCAGGGAACGGCAGCTCGCCCGTGAACAGCTCGAACAGCATCGCGCCGAACGCGTAGATGTCGGCACGCCCGTCGATCGGCTCCGTCCCTTCGACCTGCTCGGGCGCCATGTACGCGGGTGTTCCGACCATGCCGGCCATCCCTGAAAGAGCACGCGCGTCCTTGGCGGTGCCGGCGAGGGCGCGCGCGATTCCGAAGTCGGCAATCACGGCGCGCCCGTTGGGGTCGACCACGATGTTGTCGGGTTTCAGATCGCGGTGCACGACGCCCGCGGCGTGGGCCGCCGCGAGACCGCCGCAAATCTGCGTCGCGAGATCGACCACGCGCGCGATTGGCAAATAGCCTTCGCGTTCGCGAATCGCCTCGAGGCTCGTCCCTTCGACGAGCTCCATCGTCAAAAAGCGCAATCCATCGTGCTCGCCAATATCGAATACGCGCGCGACGTTCTTGTGGGTAACGCGACGGGCGAGCTTCACTTCGGTGCGAAAGCGCTCGAGCATCTCGCGGGACGCCATCAGCTCGCGCCGGAGCATCTTGAGCGCGACGACGTCGTCGAGCTCGCGGTCCCACGCGCGGTAAACACTTCCCATGCTTCCAACGCCGAGGAGCGCGAGAAGCTCGTAGCGCCCGGCCAGCACCTCGCGCTCGGGCACGGGCAGCGGCGTGGGGACGGAAAGAACGGGCGATGCGCTGGACACGGGCGCGAGCGCTGCGCCGCGTTTCGTCAGAGGCGCGCTCATGAAAAGCTCGTACGGTAAGTTGGCATCGTACAATGTAGGTAGCTCGCGAAAACCCGGCGCGCTCGCCGAATTCGTACGACGCCGCCGCTAGAGAATGAAGCTGACCTTTGCGACGCTCTTCCCCGGCGTCGGCACCGGCATCGCTTTGAGCGCCTTCACGATGCACTCGGCCTTCTCGTCGGCATCTTGCGTGGGCGGCGAAACGCCGGCCGCCTGCACGCGCCCCTGTTTGCCTTTGGGCACGACGTACATCGTCACGAAGAACGTCCCCTCGATACCCGCTTTGCAGTGGCGTGCGTCGTTGCCATTCTTGTGGAGCGCTGAGGTAATTTTATCGGCTGGCCAATCGACGGGGCGCTTCACGTCGCTCGGCGGATCGAAGCCGAGCTTCTTTCGAACTTCGGCTTCACCGCCGCGCGGTTTTGGCCAATCGGCGCGGGCGACCAAATCGAGCATGCATCGCTCCGTCTCGCGATCGCCGAGGGTCGACTCTTGAAGAAACGCGTAGCGAACCGCGCCGTCTTGGGCGATGCGCAAGAAGAACTGAATGTCGCCACCGAGGTAACGAAGGCGACGCATTCCGAGGCGATGGCACCCCTGCAGCGCCAGCTCGAGGCGGCGAAAAACGCCCTCGGTCGCGTCTTCGTCGATCGACCCGAGCTCGCTGCTCACGGCCATGACTTTGGGCTCGGGCTTCGGCGGCTCCGGAGGCGGCGCGACTTCGACGGGCGGCGGCGGCGGCGCGCTTCCGCAGGCCGACACGGAGGCGAGTGCCAAGACAGACAGGGCGGGGAACGCAAAGCTCCGAAAGGCGCGCATCAACGGCGGAAAACCTAACAGCCCGTGACCGGCCCCGGGTCGGTCAAATCGGCTGCGCGTCCGCGAAGGTCGCTCAGCGCGTGCGCGCGCAGCGGAAACCGACGGCCTGGCTGCGAAGTCGCTCGGGGAGCTCCTGCCTGAAGGTCGGTCGCACGTTGAGCGCGCGCCCTTCGTTCCAGGCGCCGCCGCGCGCGAGGCGCAGGTCGCCGCTCGCGGAGCCGACGGGGTCGGTCTGCGGATCGGCGGGGTAAGCGCCCGCGCGATCGGCAACCCATTCGGAGACGTTCCCCGCCATGTCCGCCACGCCGAAGGGCGATTTCCCCTCGGGAAACGAGCCTACGGGCGCCGTTGCGAAGAACGGGTCCTCGTTCGACGCCGCGGCCGCACCCGTCGTCGCCGTTCCAAAAAGCGCGGCGGCCTCGACGCCCGCGTGCTTCTCCCAGCGCGCGCATTCGGCGCCGCAACCGTTCAACCGCGAGGCCGAAGGCTCGTCGTCGCCCCACGGGTAGGGGCGGCCGTCGGCGCCGCGCGCCGCGAACTCCCATTCGGCCTCCGTAGGCAGTCGCCCGTTCTGAGCTTCGCAATAGATGTTTGCCATATCCCAGTCGACGCAGTTCACGGGATGGCTGCCGCGGGCCCCAGGATCGTTGGCATTGCAGAGTGCATCGAATGCACCGTGCTCGCGCGCCGACGCGTTCTCCCACGCGACGGCCTTCGCCGCGCGCTTGCAGTCGCCGCGATCGCTGCACGCGCGATACGCGTCCGCCGTGACCTCGAAGAGTTGCTTGGTGCGACGGGCCTTCTGCTTGTAGCGGCCGGCCGAGTTCTGAGGGGATGACATGCGGCGCAATTAACACAGGACGCCGGCCGCATGCAACGCCCGCAATCGGGTCAGCGCGAGAGACCATGCCGCAGCGCGTCGGCGGGCG
>JANXMC010000453.1 GCA_025354825.1 Myxococcales bacterium | reverse complement strand
ATCTCGCCGGCGCCGACGAGCAGCACGACCTGGCCGCTCAAGTCGCCGAAGATCCGCTTCGCGAGCTCGACGGCGACGCTGCTGATGCTCACGGTGCCGGCGCCGAGGGCCGTCTCCGTGCGCACGCGTTTCGCCACGGTGAACGCGCGCGCAACACAGCGACCCAAGAACGAGCCTATCGTCCCGGCCGTCGCCGCGGCGTCGTGGGCGGCCTTCACCTGCCCCAAGATTTGCGGCTCGCCCAAGACCATCGAGTCGAGGCTCGCGGCGACGCGAAAAATGTGGCGAACGGCGTCGTCGCCCGAGCGCTCGTAGAGGCACGAAATGAGCTCGTCGGAGGTGGCGGTGCCCGAGTACGCGGCGATCTCTTCGCGGATCGCGCGGACGGCGCTTTCCACCGTGCCGTCGGCCGTGGCGAAGACCTCGACGCGGTTGCACGTCGAGAGGAACACGACCTCCTTCAGCTCTTTGCGCGCGGCCATGCGCGCCAGAACCTCGGGGAGGACGTCGGCCGACGTGGCGAGCTTCTCGCGCACTTCGACGGGCGCGGTTTTGTGCGACAGGCCTACGACGACGATCACGGCGAATGGGCCCACTTCGACTGTGACTGTGACTGCGACTGTGACTGGGCGTGCAGACCGGAGAGCGACGAGGCCGGTTGCTCGGCAACGGCAGGCGGCGAAGGAGCGGCTCCCCGAAACAGGTAAATCAGCAGCACGAGCAGCGCGAAGCCGAAGCCCGCGATCGTGCCGTACGCCGCGCGCCTGCCACGCCATCCGGCGGCCGCACGAAGCAAGAGGACGCCGGCGAAGAGGAGCCACGAGACGTAGCCGAAGGCGGCGCGCCAAATGTCGGCGGGGTTCCCCGCCTCGACGCGACGGGCCCAGAGCGTGCCCGTGAGAATGCCAATCGTGAGCAGCGGAAAGCCCGCAAGGAGGAAGCGGTGCTCGGCACGATCGAGCGCGTCGAGCGGCGGGAGGCGCTGGAAAATGCCTTCGAGCTTCTTCTGTTTGAGCCTGTTTTCCTGCATCAAATAGAGAGCGGCGGCCGCGAAGGCGAGCATGAAGAGCGCTTCGCCGGCGAGGTTCACGGCGACGTGAATCGGCAAGATCGCGCTCTTGATCCGCGCGCCGGGTTCGTCGCCCATGGCGCCGCCGCTCACGAACTTCGACGCGAGCAAAAACGTGAGCGCGAGGGGCGCGACGAAGGCGCCGACGATGTCGATGCGCGCGCTTCGCCGCATCACCACGTAGACGACGCACGCGAGCATCGAGACGACGCTCAACCCGAAGTGGATCCCCTGCACGGGGCAGATGTGCAGCACGAACGACGAGACCACGATGTGCGCGGCGTGGAGCAGCGCGCCGAGCCCGACGAGCGGTGGGGCGACCTTCAGCGCATCGGACGCGCGCGCCATCCCCATGAGATGGGCGATGAAAAGAATGCTCGCCGCGACGTACACGAGCGCCGTCGCGTAGAAGAGGATGTCGGGGAGAAAAGCAGGCACGGCGCGGCTTTCAGGGGCGGAGGTCTTCGAGAAACGTGCGGACCAAGAGGTCTTCGTCGGTCTTCGGCTCGTCGTCGTCGTCGTCAACGAAACCCGCGAGCCGTTCTGCGGCGGCGAGGGCGCGCTTCCTCTCTTCCGATGCGATGTAGTCGCGAAAGGTCGTGGAGGGCCGGCCTACCCAGCCGGGGACGACGTCGTAGGCGTTGTCCCCGATGAGCATCGACGTCTCGAAGAGCTCGGCGCCGAGCTGCTCGAGAAAGGGGCGTGATTTCACGTGGCCGACGAGATCGTTCGGGTCGCCCTCGCCCGTGACCTCGCGTGTGACGCGAACGGCCTCGGCGAGCTTGTAGGTGCGCCCCTCGGACAGAATCGTGAGATCCGTCCCCGCGAGCTCGACTTTGCCGTCGACCAGCCACTTGTCGAGCGCTTCTTGCGGAAAAAAGAGCCGATTTTGCATGGGAACGGGCCGGTCTCGGGAGGTCTGTGCGCGCGGCGTTGGAGCAGCCTCGAAAGGCCTCCGCCCCTGTATGGTAGACCCCGAAGGGCGAGATGAAAAACATCGCGAGTGGAGGCGCCCTCGAAGCCTACGAAGCGCTCGTGTCGGAGGGCGTGCTCGCCGTGCACGCCACGCGGGTCGCGGCGATGAAGCGCGACTTCGAAGCACGCACGGGCGCCTTCGGCCCAGAGGACGCCTGGTTCGAAGCGCGAAGCCGCGCGCTTTGGGACGACGCTGTCACGCGCATGGGTTTCGGACGCATTGCGGAAAGTGCGAAAGACCCGCGGGTCGCGCCGTGGATCACGCCGTTCGAGCGCGCCCACCGGGGGCTCTTTCGCGCGACGCGCACGGGCAACGTCCGCGTGTTGGTCGACGTGTGGAGCGGCGCGGAGTTCGTGCTTCACGCGGCAGAGCAAGGGCTCCGCGATGCGCTCGACGCCGCGAGCGGTCTCTTCGACGGCCGCCTCGTCGCGCGGGATTCACCGCTCGAAGTGGCCCTTTTGCCGGGGGCCGTCTTTCACCCGGCCGACGCGACGGAGCCCATCGAGCGCGTGATCGCCGTCGCCCGCGCGTCGAAGCTCGATACGCGTGGAGCCCTCGATGTGCTGCTCAAAATGGAGCACAGCCTCCGTGCGCTCTCGCGCGTGAAGGCGGCGTACGCCTACCGCGTCGAAAAGCTCGCGCGCCTCGGCGAGACGACGCCGCCACCGGCAACGAAGAGACTGCCCGATTGACGGAAATGCCGCGGCGCGCGAGATAGTTGCCGCCCGCATGCGCATTCCCCCGACCTTCGAAGCACGCCTCACGTCTGCCCGCATGCTCGCCGAAAACGTCCGCGAGCTCCGGTTCGAGCGGGTCGACGGCGCCCCCTTCGATTTCGCGGCGGGGCAGTGGGTCAACGTTCACGTGCCGGCGGCGCCGGGCGCCGAAGCCGAGATCAAACGTGCCTACTCGATCGCATCGGCCCCCGACGGAACGCCCGGCTTCGAGCTCGCCGTGACCCATGTCCAAGGAGGCCCGGGCTCTACGTTCCTCCACGGTCTCGCCATCGGCGCCACGCTCTCTGTCGTGGGCCCGCAGGGCTTCTTCTCGCGGCCGCTCGACAAGGCGCAGCCGTCGCTCTTCGTCGCCACGGGCACCGGGCTCACGCCCCTGCGCAGCATGATCCACGCGGCGTTGAACGCGAAGCACCCGATGCCGATGTCGCTCGTCTTCGGTGTCCGCACCGAGGCCGACCTCTTGTACCGCACAGAGCTCGAGGCCCTTTCGGCGAGGCACCCAGGCCTTCGTGTAGCGTTTACACTATCGCGCGGCGCCGAGTCGTGGACCGGCCGCCGCGGCTACGTGCAGACCCACGCGCAGGAGCTCTTTCAAGCGCTCGAAGGTCTGGGGCTCGGACGGCCGCACGTCTACGCGTGCGGCCTCGCCAAGATGGTCAGCGCGGTGCGCGATCTCTTGCGAAAAGAGATGCAGCTGCCGCGCGAGCTCGTTCACACGGAACGCTACGATTGAGCGTTAGCCGGCGTCGACGGTGGTGCCGCTCTTCTCGCCCTTGCACGACCCTTTTCCGTTTTGGAACGTGCACGTATACGTGTCGGTCTTGTCCTTGATGACGATTGTGCCGCTCTTCGTGCTGTCGCTGTACCCCTGACCGCTCACGGCCACGTAGCCGTCGGACGACTTCACGATGAACCACACCTTGCCGTCCATCTGCGCGTAGGAGAGATCGATCGATGCCGTCACGGCGTCGTTCTTCACCGTGAGCTTCATCACGACGATCGTGCGCTGCTCGGCCGGCTTCGCCTGGTCGATGTGCGTCTGGAAGTACATCGAGCCGTCGACGGACGTGTTGGCCGCCATCGCGCAGGCGTTCCACTTGTATTTGATGACCGCGTCGACGACGCCGCTCTGGTTCTGCGTCTGCTGCGTGCCCGCGTAGTCGAACGTCACGTTGCCGCCGTTGGGGCACGTGCACGAGCCCGTCGTCGCGCCTGCCGCGGGCGCCGCGCACTGAAGGCCGCCGCCGGCGGGGAGCGCTTGAATCGCCGTCGCGACAGCGCCGTCGGTCGACGTGCCGCCCCCGAACGCCGCCGCGAACGCGCCGCTGTCGGCCTGCTGCTTCTGCTGATCGGAATACGCCGCGAGCGTGGGGCCCGAGTTTTTCGGGTCGTAGGTCCCCGTGGGCGCGGAGTACTGATTGGCAATCGCGTTGAAGTCCGGATCGCTCGAGCCGCTCCCGCTGCTCGAATCCGAGCTGCTACAGCCCGCGCCGAGCGCGCCCACGAGACCGACCGTCAACGACACCAACAGAACGTTCATCGCGCTTCGCATGTGGTTTCTCTCCCCGATTGAAGACGGGCTCACGAGCACGCTCACCAGGCCGGTGACCGTGCACGAACTGCAGCCCACGGTTTGTCTGAAGCTGCCGAATCCCAAATTGGGATTTGGGCAAACACCAAACGTTGTGGCCGCAAACGGGAGAGACGCAAGCGTTACGAAATGTGAATCCGCTATTTCGGTAGCGGTTTTTGCGACGTGTCGCGCCTCGCCACCGGGCGCCCTTCATCGCGGGGGAAGGGCGCGACCGCGAGGCACGAAAGCCGTTATTCGGTATTCTGCGTATTGCTACTCAGTAGCCTTTTCGCGCGCGAAGAATGTCGGTCGGCTCAATTTCGTGCACCGATTGCGTGACGAGACCCATGGACGTCTTGTTACGCGTGGTGAGAATACGAATCTCGCCCACAACCTCTTCTGGGTAGTTCTTCTCATCGCGCGGTGCCGGCACCGTCTCGACCTGTGCGGGCGAATCGCTCTCGAGCGCTATGCGCATTCCCGCCGAGCGTGACGGGAGGCTCTGACGCCACTGGTCGCCCTGCCGCATCGCTTTGAGAACGTTGCCGGGGCGAAGGCCGTCGTCGGACCCTTTATTGAGATAGACGACCTGGTATTGGCCATAGAGCTCGTGGGAGACCACGCTGCCTATCACCTTTGCGTCGATGTCCTTGTCGTCGCGAACGGGCGGGACGACCTCGAACCTACGGGGGATGTTGCCGAGGCGCGCGCCGCGCTCGATGACGTCGAGCGTCTCGATGACACGACCGCGGGCCACGTGGTCCTTCGCGTTTACCGCGTTGACGCGAATGGTCCCTTGAATCTGCACGATCTTGCCGTCGCCCGCGCTCCGAATCGGGCGGAAAACCGTGAGCTCTTGGCCGACCCGCACGTCTTTTTCGGGCGCGATTCGGACGTAGACGTCGTCCGTATCCGTAAGGAACATTTTGTCTTCGGGGGCGCCGGTGAGCTCGCCCCACGTGTCGACGGCTTCGTTTTGCACGAACCCTTCTTCACGAAGGAAGATCGTCGACGGCGGCACGCGACGTCGCGAATCGAGCAGGCGCCCTTGGGACTGCCCTTTCGAGGCATCCGTCGAGGTGGCAGAGGCGCCGTTCCCGCCCGGCTTCAGGCGAATTTGGTCGCCGACCTCGATCCAGTGAGGATTCTGGATTTGCGGGTTGTATGACCAGATTCGGGGCCACAAATACGGATTTTGGAAATAGCGCTCACCGATCGCCCAGAGGGTGTCCCCCTTCTTCACGGTGTGCGGGCCGCTCGTATTCTCCTCGCCCATCGTGAGCGACTGGCCGGCCTCGAACACCGGGCCGTTGCCTGTGCCTCGCACCGAGATGTCGCCGCCCGTGCGGGGGGTGAGATCGAACCCGTCGGTCTCGTTGCCGACCTTGGGCTTGGACGACGAGTCGGTCACGTTGCCGCCGCCGAGCGTCTGCCCCGCCTTGAGGGGCGCGATTCCGCCGGGGTAGACCTGCACCGCGTTGCTCGTCGTCGAGCCGCTGGTGGCCGTGGTGGTGGTCGTCGTCGTCCCGTCGCCGCCAGCTGCGGGCGCGGCGGCCTGCGCGAAGGCGTTCGTCGCCCCCACTAGGGGGAACGTCAGCGCCGCCGCGGCGAGCACGTGGGCAATCGGCCTCATGGAGTCTCCTCGCGCGGAAGGCGCCGCGCCGCCTCGCTGCGCGGAAATTCGCGGGCGAGCTTTTCGAACGTGACTTTGGCTTTCGAGCCGAGACCGAGCTTCGTCTGGCACATACCGAGCTTCAGGAGAGCGTCGGGGACCTTGTTACCAAGAGGGAAACGGGTAATCGCGCCGTCGAACTGCTCGGCCGCTCGTGAGTAGTCGCCTTGTGCGAAGTAGCATTCACCACGCCAATAAAGGGCATTGTCGGCATTCGGATGATCGGGATACCGAACGAGAAATCCCGCAAACGCTTCGAGGGCTCGATCGTACTGCCGCGCGTTCACCAGAGCGAGTGCGGCGTCGTAGGCGCGCTTCGCTTCGGGATCGAGGGCGCTCGGCCTCGGGCCGCTCGGGCGCATCCGCGGCGCGCCGTCGTCCGGCTCGGTCTGCTCGATCTGCTCGCCGAATCCGCTCGGTCCCGAGCCTCCGCGCGAGCCCCGGCTCGGGCGCGCGCCGCTGCCCGTCACCCGAATGCTCGGCCGTGGTGTGCCGTCTTCCGTCGTGCCGATCCCCGAATCGCTCGCGTAATTCGGCGAGGTCACCGTCATGCCCGCCGTTTCGCCGGCCGCGGCGTGCTCTTCGGTCCCATCGGGGCGAAGCCGAACGACGCGGAGCTTGGCGCCGTCGTCGGCGCGAGACCCCTGTTCAAGCGAGCCCGCGCTCGTCGACGTTTTGCGCTCGTCGGCCGCCTGAACCTCGAGCGACATGAGGCGCTGCTCAATGTGGTCGTGGTCGGTCTGTACGCGCCGAATGTCTTCGCGAAGCTGCGCCATTTGTCGCGCCTCGGGGGCGTTGTCGTGCGCGCAGCCGCTGCTGGCGAGCTGCAGGATGGGAAGCATCCACGCGAGCCGCCCCACACGGAGCACGCTCCGCGAGCACGTACGAGAATGCGAACGCAACGGGGACCCAGGATTCATGGCCCTGCAAGCGTAGGTCCCTCCCGTGGGCGCGGCCAAGTTGTCCTCGCATGGAGAAGGCGAACCCGTGCGAGGCTGGGGGGCCGTGGAGGATGCGCCCCTACCGTGCCGCCATCGGTTCTCGGCATGTAGACGAAAGCTGAAAGTCGGGCATGATCGACGGTCCGCCCCCCGAACCCCGTTCGCGCGTTCCACGTTTCCACGTTCCCGAGTCCGAGGCCGATCCCGACGCCCCGCCCGCAGGAGAGCTCCTTGGCAAATTCGAAACGCTCCGTCCCGCCTTCCGCTTCGGGTAGGCCCGCGCCGGCCAAGAAGAAGAAGATCGATCTCCGGAAGACGATGTTCCTTCTCCCGAACATCATCACACTTTCGAGCATCTTCTGCGGGTTCGACGCCATTCGCCTCACAGGCGGCGCGACGAGCGACGAAGACTACTATCGCGCGGCGATCCTCCTGGTGTTCGCGATGCTGTTCGACATGCTCGACGGCCGCGTCGCGCGCCTGACGAAGACGCAGAGCGCCTTCGGCCTTCAGATCGACTCGCTCGCCGACGTGATCTCCTTCGGCGTGGCGCCCGCGCTCATCGTCTACAAGTGGTCGCTCTACCAGCAGCCGCTGCTCGGTTTGTTCGTCTCGTTTCTGTTTTGCGGGATGGGCGCCGTCCGCCTCGCGCGCTTCAACGTTTTGTCGATGGGCGAGAGTGGCAAGCCGACGAAGCCGGGCAAGTACATCGTGGGCCTCCCGGTGCCAGGCGCCGCGGGCATTCTCATTTCGCTGGTCCTCGCAAACCATGCGATCGCGGGCGATCTCGGCGCGCCTCGCTACGTGTTTCCCCTCATGGGCGTGACGCTACTTCTGAGCTTTTTGATGGTCTCGACGGTGAAGTTCCGCTCGTTCAAAGATCTCAAGCTCAACGCGCGCAGCGTCGCCCTGGTTCTCTTCGCCATCGGCTCGAGCGCGGTCGTCTCTTTGCAGACGAAGCCGGCGTTCGTCCTCGTGTGGCTCCTCTCGTTCTACGTCGTCATCGGGATCGTCGAATCGATCATCAGCATTCCGAAGCGCCGCCGCGAAGAGCCGGCGCCGCGTTCGAGTCTGCCTCCGATGCCGTGAGCGCGGGCTGAGCGAAGAGACTCGCACGTGCTCGACGACATCTACCAACTGCGCGAGCGCGCCCGCGGCGCCTATGCCCGGGGCGATACGGATACGGCCATTGCAACGCTCATTCTCGCAGCGGGGCAGACCCACGTTCCCGAGCAAGACTACGTCCCCGTTCTGCGTCTGCTCACAGATGCGCTGCTGAAGCGTGGCGACGTTCGGAGCGCGCTCACCGTCGAGTGGTACGCGGCGCAGAGTGGCAACGGGAGCGACGGCTTCGCGAAGGCGCGCTCGCTCCTGCCCCGCGTCCCGCCCGTCGATCGCGCACGAACGCTCGCGGCCGAAGGGCAAATGGCCAAGGCCGCCCGGGAGATGGAAGAGGCCGGCCTCGTGGCGGCTGCGGCGATCCTTCGTGAGAAGGCGAAGGACTTTCAGGGCGCGCGCGCGCTGTGGTCGCGCCTCGGACAGGTCACCGAGAGCAGCCGCGACGCGTACAACGCGGCCCTCGTGCAGTTCAACCTCGCGCGTTGCGCGAAACAGTGCGGCGACGCGCGCCAGAGCCGCGAGGCGATCGTCGCGTCGGTGCGCCTGCTCGAAGAGGCCGCCGACCATTTCGAATCCGTGGGGCAGCGCGAGCGCGCCTTCGACTGCTTTCAAGTGCTCGTGCAGATTGGTCGCGAGAGCGGGATGTTCGAAGACGTTCTCGAAGGGTTCGTGAACTGCATTCGCATTCTCCGCGAAGACCACCTCAAATATTTTGCGCTGCAGTACTTCGAGGACGGCCTCACGGCCGCGCGCGAAAAGGCCGAATTTTCCGCGGCGGCGACCCTCGCGCGCGAAGCTTCGGAATACGCACGAACGCTAGGGCTCACGAAAGAGAGCGCCCACTACACGCTGGTGCAGGCGACGCTTTGGAATGAAGTGGCGAAGCAGCATCTCGAGCGCGGGGCCCCTCCGGAGATCGCCGAGAACGCGCTCCTCGCGGCGATCTTGGCCTACGGCGAAGTGGGGCAGTTCGCCCGCGTGGGGAAGCACTACGAGCAGCTCGCGCATATGGATCTCGAGGCCCAACGTCGCGCGCACTACGCCCGCGCGGCGCGCCGCTACGACGGCGTGAAGGACGACGTTCTCGAGGCGTCCCCCGTGCCGGCGCACTTTCGGCAAGACAACCACTTTCCCGATGTGTGGCACGTCGATCTCATCGAGTGGGAGCAGCAAGGGAGCGCGGCGGAAGCGTGCGGCGACGTGCTGCTCGACAAGCGGTGGCCAGAGCTCGTTCGTCGAAAAGCGATGCTCGCGCGCCTCACGGCGTTCGCGGTCGAAGCGCGCCCCGACGACACGGGCATCGCGACGATGCAGGCGCGCGTGCGCCTCGCCGAGCAGCTCGCGCAGCTCCAGCTCTATGCCGTGCTCTCGCCGCTCGAGAAGCTGTTCGCGCGGCCCGAGAAGCAGGTGAAGCTCGGGGTGCTCGGCGCAATGCAGACACTCTTCTTCAAGCGGAGCTTCATCACCGTGCGCGCGGGGCTCCGTGATGCCGATCACGACGTCGTCGACGCCGCCGCGAAGGCCGTCGAGGCGCTCTACTTCCAGCACGCGTTCGATCCGCTCGCGCGCATCGTGCGCGAGTCGCCGCAGCCCAACGTGCGTGGCAGCGCCATTCGCGCGCTCTCGCGTATCGACAGCCACGAGTCGGCCGAATTTCTCTTCGGCGTCCTCGATCATGGCGCGCCGGGCGATCGCGGCGCGGCGCTCGAGGGGCTCAAACGCGCGCGCGGAATGAAGTTCGTCGAGCTCGCGAAGTCGTCCCTCCCCGCGGCGCCGCCCGAGCTTCAGGCGGCGCTACGCGAGGTGCTGCACGCGCGCGGCTACGCGGCCTGAATGTCTCGTCGTGCCGTCAGGCGGCCTGGGCGCGGAATAGATCGAGCAGCGCCGACGCGAGCGTCGGAAACGCGAAGCTGAAGCCGGTCTCCTGCAGGCGCTTCGGGAGCGCGCGTTGACCGCGGAGGACCATGTCCGCCATCTCGCTCCCCATCGCAAGCTTGAGCGCGATCGCAGGCACGCGGGCGGCCGATGGGCGACCGAGCGCGTGACCGAGCGCATGGGCAAACTCGTTCGACGTCACGGGCTCGGGCGCGGTCACGTTGAAGGCTCCGTCGATCGATTCCGTGTCGAGACCGTGGAGGATCCCTCGGACGACGTCGGTCTCGTGAACCCAGCTCAGATACTGTTTTCCGTCGCCGAGCGGCCCGCCGACGAACATTTTGAACGCGGGGAGCATCTTCGCGAGGGCGCCGCCTTCGAGCCCCAAGACGACGCCGATGCGCGGATGGCAGACGCGCACCGCCGGCCCTTTCGCAGGCTCGGCAGCGTTCTCCCATTGGACACAAAGCTGCGCGAGAAAATCGCTGCCGGGCGGGTCGCTCTCGACGCTGGTCTCGGCTTCATCGTGCATGCGCATGCCGTAATAGCCGCACGCCGACGCGCTCACGAAGACGCGCGGGCCGCCCGTTGCGCCGCCGATGACGCGTGCGATGCGCGCCGTCGTGTCGACGCGGCTCGTGCGGAGCTCCCGTTTGCGGGCGGCGCTCCACCGCTTGTCGGCCACGCCTTCGCCCGCGAGGTGAATCACCGCTTCGCCTTCACGGACCGTCTGCGCCCACGTTTCGGCGCGCTCGGGGTCCCACGCCACCAACGTCGCGCGGCTGTCGACGCTCCGCTTCGCCGCCTGCACGCTGCGCGTAAGCACCGTGACCGCATCGCCGCGCTCCAGGAGCGCCGCCACGACGCGACGACCAATGAACCCCGTTCCACCGCTGATCACGACTCGCACATCGGCCTCCGTTTCGTTCTTCGGTTGTACGATGCTCGCACGATGATCTGGGGCCTAACCTTCGGGAATTCGTGCTCGAAAGCTTGAGGTACCGCGACAAACGCACGACCATCGCGCCCATGAATGCACAGCGCTCGAGCTCTTTCCCGTTCGCTCGCCTGCCGGTCGTCACGCTGCTTTGTGGGTCGCTCACGGGCGCGTTCGGGAGCGGCTGCAAGCCGTCGTCGGTCGAAGACGCCGAGAAGAAGGGCGACGTCGCGTGGCTCGAGACGAACGCGACACCGGGTGCCGTGGAGGCGCTCGGCAGGCTCGCCGATACGGACCCCAAGGCGCTCGCGGTGGTGAAAGCGCACGCAAGCAAACGCGACGTGGGCGCCTACATCGCGGCGTGGAATGCCCATTTGCGAGGCGCGACGTGGGGCGCGGATTTGCTGCGTGCGGGGCTCGCCGATCCGTCGGGCGGCGAGATCGCGGCGGCCGCGATGACACGGAAGGATCCGCACCTCGTGACCTTCATTCCCGACTTCGAGCAGGCGATGATTCACAGCGGCGCGTCGTCCCGCGCGTCGGTGATCTCGGGCGCTCTCGCGAGCATCGGCAAAGGCGCGACGGCGGCGGTGGAGCGGCGCCTGATGGACGGCGCGTCGCGCGGCTCGATGTGCCGAGGCATCGCCTCGTCCGAGACGGGGCCCGACGTGCGGGCGGCGCTCTTCGCGGTCGCGCCGAGCGCGCGCGATGACATCGCGTGTGTCTCGGCGGTGATGGCGCTTGCCGCGACGGACGCGACGGCGTTCGCATGGCTCGTGAAAGAGGGCGAGCCCGGCATGGTGCGCGCAGCTTCGAAGCCGGAAGGGCTCACGTGCGACAAGCTCAAGGTGCTCTGGTCGCAGATCTTCGCCGCGCGCGCCGAGCGCGAGTACTCATCGCTGACGGTGCCGCTGTCGGAGGTGCTGAAGCGCTGCCCGAAGGAGGTTGACGGCGCCGTCGCGACCGTGCTCAAGAC
>JANXMC010000448.1 GCA_025354825.1 Myxococcales bacterium | reverse complement strand
GAGCCCCTCGGACTTCGAGGTCGACACCGTCAAGAAGGCCGTGCCCGCGCCGCCGGATAGCTCGCGCACGCAGGTCGATCCGCAGCCCTTCCCGAAGCCGCAGTCGCAGTCGCAGTCGTCGCCAAGCGGTCGCCCCCCGCCGCGCGCCACGCAGCCGACGCTCCTCGGGCCCGGTCCGCCGCCGCGCGTCCGCCCGCCAACGCCGTCGAGCGCGCTGCCGATTCCCGCGCCGCCGCCGCGCATGCCCCGAGCCCCCGCGAGCGCGCCGCCGCCGCGAAAAGCGCACGTTCCGTCGCCGCTGCCGCCGGCTCCGGCTCGGAAGCCCTACGATCCGGATGCCACGCTCGAGCGCGGCGTCGTCAGCGATCTCGATGTCCCGCCGTCTCCGCCTCCGAGCGTCGTCCCTCGCGCGACGGGAAGCGCGCCGACGCTCCTCGGCGATCGGCCCATGCCTGCGCTGTCGCCGTCGCGCTCGCCGATGGCGGCGCCGCCTCCGCCCACGCCCGTCCCGATTCCATTCGGCGGGTCGGCGATGCTCGGGGCCGGTGCAGCGGCCCCCGCGCCGCCGCCGTGGCCTCCGCCCAGCGAGCCTAGCGAGCCCGCCGAGTCACAGAACCCGAAGCCACAGCCGATGGTCGGCGCGCGCCCCAATTGGGGCGTCACCCCGGCGCCCTATGCGCTGCCGCTCCCGTACGTTCCGACGGCGCCTGCACCCGCGGCCGCTCCCCCGTCGACCGCGCAGTACATCCCGCCGGTGCGTCCGCCCGCGGCCCACGTGCCGCCGTCGGCGATGAAGACGATGGCGCCCCACGCGCGAGGCGCCGGTGCGCGCGGCGCGGCGTTCCCCGCGAGCGTGCTCGTCGGATCGGCCGCCGACGCGACGGCGCAAATTCGCACGCGCCCATCGTCGTGGTCGCCGGCGCGCATCGCGCTGTTGGTGCTCGTCCCGGTGGCGGTGCTCGCCGTGCTTTTCGTCGTGATGAGCGCGCGCCCGGCGGCCGAGCCGGCGCCCGAGCCGGCGGCGCCCCACGCATCGCAAGGGGCGACGCCGCTGCCGACCGCCGCGCCCTCGGCGATTCCGAAGGCGCGGAAGTAGCGAGCGCGTTTCAGCGTGCGAGCGCGTGGGACGGAAAGCGTTCGCGCAACGTCGACTCCGCGGCCTCGGCTTCGGCGACACGGCCGAGGGCACGCAGCGACTGCGCCTCGATCGAGAGCTCTTCAGGCTCGAGGGACCGCTTCGGTAGCCGTGCTGCCGCACGCACGCCGGCGAGCGCACCTTCGGCATCGCCTCGCACGAGGGCGCCTCGCGCTTCGGCGACGAGCATCGCCTCGTGCATCAGCCCGTTGTCGTCGCCGCCAGCGAGGTCGTCGACAGGCGCACGTCGAGCCGTGACTTTTGCGGCGGTGGCAGCAGCGGCGGCGGCCGGTTTCGCAGCGACGAGGGCCGGCGCGGTGGACGACGAAGCGAGAGGCGCGGGCCCTGCACAGTCCGCCGCGGCGCGCACGACCGACGCTGGAGCAACGGGTGCCGTTGGGATCGACGCTCCGGCGGCAGGAGCCGCGTTCGCCCTGTTTGCGGCGCTCTCCGCGCTTGCAACATCTGCGACGCCGCCTCCGGCGCTCGTCGCCTTACCGCGCGCATCGAGCGCATTCGGCGCGCTCTCGTCGACCGCGGCGGGCGCGGCGGGCGTCGGTGGACGCGCCACGAGGAGCGCGACCGCGAGGCCGATGGTCACGATGCCGCCGAGAATCGCGGTGATCACGGCGCCCTTCGCGCTCGATGCCGTGGCCGCGGCGCCGAGGCCTGCGCCCGCGCCGCCGAGGATCGCCCCCGTGCTTCCGACCTTCGCGGTGGTCGCGACGCCGTCCCACATGCGCGCGCGCCGAGCGGCGCTCGGGCCGTCGTTCTTGGCAGCATCAAGCAGACGCTTCGTCGCCCCGGTGAGCTCGGATTCGCTCATCGCGCGCCTCCACCCTTCGTTTTGGCGAGTGCGGCTTCGAGCTCCATCCTCGCGACCCTCAGCCTCGAATAGACCGTGTTGAGCGGAATCTCGAGGACCTCCGCAATCTCGGGAGCGGTCATCTCCTCGATCTCGTGAAGGACCAGCACGGCGCGCCGGCCCACGTCGATCGTCGAAAGGGCGCGGTCGAGCGTGCCGAGCGCTTCGCGTCGCGCGAGGACGTACTGCTGCGGCGCTTCGACCGACTCGCGCTCGAGGGCATCGCCGCCGTCGGGGTCTTCCGGGTGCCTCCGCTTGTGGCGGCGCGCATCGGACGCGACGCGTAGGACGATCTGAAAAAGCCACGCGCGTGGACCGTGACCGCGCTCTTCGAAGTCGACGAAGCGCCGGTGGGCGATGACAAAGACCTCTTGGGCCTTGTCGTCGGCCTCGGCGTCGGACACGCCGAGACGCCGGAGATTTCGCCAGACGAAGCCGACTTGCGCTTCGTACATCTCGCGGAAGACGCGGGCGCGCGCGCGGGTCGCCTCGGCGCCAAGGGACGGCGGCGAGACCGACTCGCGGAGAAGGCTCGTTTCGCCGAGCGGGGCCAGCGTCACCGTCGCGGGGGCGAGGGACGGGCTCGGGCTCGGGATGGCCATTTCCGCGGGCTGCATACGACCCTCATGGCCCGACGTGCTGCGCTCCGTCATCGAATGCGCCATGTGATCCCGAGCTCGGCACGGCCGACGAAGAGCGCCGGACGGGCGGTTTGGCCTGTCGAATCGACGAATGTGCCACGCAAGATGTTGAGCCCCGCGATGCCGCGAAGCTCGACGGCGAAGTCGGACGCGAGCTCGCCGCGGAGGCCGATGCTCGGGCCGACGGCCATGAACGGCAGCGCATGCGAGGAGGAGGACGACGACGAACTGCTCGCGAGGGCGTTGTCGTTGAAGGAGACGAAGCCGATCTCGCCGCCCGCACACCCATCGAGCTGAAGGCCACGGCGATCCAAGTACATCCCCGCGAGGCGCTTGCACGTGTCGAGGCGCCCCGCGCCCCACGTTCCGAAGACCGCGTCGGAGGCCGGGAGCGGTTGCACGGTTCGCCCGATGGCGAGGGTGGGTCGCAAGTAGACCGCGTTGCCGACCTCGATGACGGCGAAGATCGCAGGCCCCGCGAGGGCGCCGGTCCCCGCGCCATCCATGAGAAAGCCCGACGCGCCGATTTCGATCGAGCGCTTGTCGGGCGATTGATGCGCGAGAAAGAGCGCCGCTTCTGGAGGCGGCGGCTCGTTGACGACCGGCGCGGGCCAGAGAGCCGCCACGGCGACCTGCGGATTTTTCGAGTCTCGGTCGCGAGCTTCGGCGGCTTCGGCAGCCTTGGCCCGCTCGACTTGCGCGTCGAGAACGAGCGACGCCCAGACGCCCATTGCACGGGCGAGAGGCGCGCAGTCGCGCACGCCGCGTCTGCCGGCGAGGGATGCCCGCAGCTCGCGGTGGCCTACGGGCGCGCCGTTCTCGTCTGTGATTTCACCCGCGGCTTCGAGGGCGCCGTCACGCTTCTCGACGCGAAGGGTCACCGTCCAACCGGCTTTCGGGCCGACGCTCGGCACGAGGGCGCGCCGTAGCTGCTCCTCCGCCTTGTCGCGATCCGTACAGACCGCGGGCGCTTCGAAAACGATCTGCGGGGGCTCGTAGACGGGCAAAGCGGGACCTCGTCATTGCAAAAGCAAGGAGTGCAAAAAGAGCCGGCGATCTCCGCCCATGGCCAGGCAGGCGAACATCCGTCGGGATCAAGGCCGTCATCGTCGCACGTCCTGGTGAATGTGCATGTCGTCCGAACGAGGAGGCGTCGGGAGGCTCCGGTGCCGGCCCTGGCAAGCCGAGTGGTCAATGCGCGTGATGCGAGATTGATCCAGTTCCACCACTCGCCGATGCCACGGGCCGATGTAGGCCTTTGCGAATTGCGGGCTATCGCCAACAGCTTTCCGGCGCGATCGCGGTGGCGCACGCCGTGCACCTGGTCACCCCCGTGATCACCCGGATCAGCCCCCCCTCGCGCGCACGCCTCGGCGTCGTATCCCTCGCCCTCACGATGATCTTCGCGGGGGCCGTCGCGGCCTGCAGCGACGACGGCGCGACCAGCCTTTTGGGCGCCCGCGGCGGAACGGGCGGCGGCTCGGGGACGCAGCCCGGCGGCGATGGAACCGGCGGCGGCACGACGGCGGGTGGAGCCACCGGCGACGGCGGCACGGGCCCGGTCACCATTAAGGCGCGCGCGGCCTTCGACGCGATCTACCCCACCCTCGCGAGCTCGTGCGGCACCTGCCACGATACCGGCCTCGCGGGCGCGCCGAAGTTTCTCGAGAAGAGCGACGCCTACGGCGCGATTACCAAATACAAAGGGATCGTCGTCAAAGACTATTTCAATAGCCGCCTCCTCGTCGTCGGCTCGACGACGGGCCATTCGGGCGGCGCGGGGCTCACGGGCGCGCTGCGCGACGGCGCGACGGCGTGGCTCGCCCTCGAGGCCGCAGCCCTGGCCGACGTGGTCGCTCCGAGCACCGACGCCTTCGACGTGGCGATGGGCGCGAACTCGGTCGACATCTCGAAGGGCGGCACGGGCGTGACCGGGGCGAAGTTGAACTTCACGGCCGCCCTCGCGGGCACGAGCCTCATCATGACCAACTTGCAGGTCTCCGCGCCCGCCGCCTCCGGCCTTCAAGTCACGGCGCCGAAGTTCATCATCGTCGCCGGGACGAAAGAGACGCCCGACCCCGTCGACAGCTTCTCGAACCTCGATCAGAGCGTCGGCGCCGGCCAGACCGCGACGATGGGCCCCGGCACACTGCTGCTCACGGGCTTCGCGACGGGGAACAAGCTTCGCATCGAGTTCGTCGGTCTCAAAGCCTCGACGGCCGTGGCCGACGCAGGCACGGGCGGATGCAAGTCGGTCGCGACGTTCACGTCGAGCGCGGCCCCGCAGCTGCAGTCGCTCTGCGTCAGCTGCCACGGCGGCGGAAACGCCGGGGCGACGGGCGCGATGGATCTGTCGGCCCTGGCCAACGACAAAGCGAAGGCGTGCGCCCAGGCGCTCAACAAGGTGAACACGGCGAACAAGGCGCAGAGCGCGATCATCGTCCGCCCGCGTCCGGGCTCGGGTCACCCCGGCGTAAACAACTTCGACCAAGGGACACACGACGCCGCGATGCTCGGTTGGATCAACAACGAGTAGGGGCGGCCACGCGAAAACGCCCGACCCTCGCGAGAGGCGTCGGGCTTCGTCGTTGCGACGGCGCGCGACCGCGCCGCGCCGCGCTTAGGGGTTCTGGTAGTCCTGGGACTTCACGCAGGAGGCTTGGTCGGTCGCCAGCGTGAGCCACGTCCGCATGCACTTGTCTCCCGGGCTGTCGACGGCAACCACGGCGCCCCCCTTGTGGACGATCTGATTGCGCGGCTTGGTCACGAGATAAAGGCGCGCGGGGTCGGCATCGAAGGCCTCGTCGGCGGTGAGGGTCTCGCCGTCGCTGATGCGGCGCGCCCCTTCGACGACGCGTCGAAGGACCTCGGGTTGGAGCCCCATGACGGCGTAGTAGTTCTGCACGACCTCGGCGTGGCTCGTGCCCGACGAGCCCGAGTAGAAGCCGGCGTCATTGTCGGCGCGAAGGCCCCGGCCGCTGTAAATGCGCAGCGGGCGCCCGGCCTGGCCGTGGCAGTCGAGGGAGCCGCAGCGGACCTCGAGAAAGCCGCTCACGCCCTTGGTTTCGAAGTCGTCGAAGGACGGCCCTTGCACGTCGGTGATGCGGTCGGTCTCCACGTTGGCGCAGCCGCTCGACGATACCGACGCCGCGAAGATGGCGACGAACGACGCTGCCGCGAACGACGACGCGAGCGCGCTGAGCTTCGAGGACGGGTGGATGGGCCGGCGCATGGGTCTTCTCGCTCTCAATCTCAATCTCCATCTCGAAGCTCAAATCTCAAATCTCAAATCTCAAATCTCAAGTCTCAATTGGTCTGGATGGGGACCACGGGAGATACGGGGCAATCGCCGACCGGCGGCGGATTGCCGGCCTTGCCGACGTAAACGTGTCCCGGCGAATCGAGCCCGGCGGGAATGCGATGGCACCCGGCGCACGACCCCTCGCGGTTGATGAGGCTGTTCATGTCCTTGTTGAGATCGCCCTTCGACACCGAGACGAGAACGGGGAACTTCGGGTCCCACGGCGCGACGCGCGAGCCGTCGAGATCGAACGTCTCCGTGCGCCCGATGAAGAAGTTGCCGACGCAGTTGGTTCTGACGATCACCTGGTGCTGGTCCGTGTCGGTCAGGCGAACCTGCACGTTGTCGACCCCCTCGGCGCGGTCGGGACCGTAGAAGATGGTCCCGGCGATAGAGAAGTCGCCTTTGCCGGGACCGTGGGCCTGATGGCACGCCGTGCAGGGCTGCCCGGCGCGGTGGTACTGACCCGTGGGAACGCCGTCGACCTCGGATCCGAGGGACTTGATGAGGTTCTGCTGCACGGGGTCGCTCGAGCACGAGAGGCCGATGCCCGCGGTGAGCAGCGCCAAAAGGGTGCCGACGATCGCGCCGCTCCGGGG
>JANXMC010000430.1 GCA_025354825.1 Myxococcales bacterium | reverse complement strand
GTCGACCATTGCGGTACGTGCGGGTCGGCATGCCAGGGCGGTAGAGAGTGTGTCCAGGGGCGATGCGTCGCGAGGTGACGAGGCGATGGGACGTGCGGCGTGCTTTGCGATCGACCCTCGTGTGCACGCCGCCACGGTCCCATTTCTCGGGACGAGCGAAGAGCTCGACAGCGCGTTGGCGGCGGCGCGCTCAGGACCCATCGCGCGCGACGCACTCACGGATAGTTGCACGTGATCGCGGGGTGGCCGCCGACGTCTGCACAGGAGCAGCCGGTGCTCGGCTCGGGATGGATGCACGCGCACGTCGGCGTGGCCACGCAGCGCGCGGGTAGCTGCGTGCATTTGTACGTTGTGTTGTTCCCGCCATCGAGCGGACGAGGGCCGCCGCCGGCCGTCGTGCAGTACTCGTTCGCGGCGCACGTCTGCGTGCCGCACGTGACGCTCGTGCGGCCCGCGTCGACGACGCACGCGCAGCCGAGGCCGAATCTCCTCCACGTGCTCGTCGCGGCGTCACAGCTCCACACGTAGCCTCGGCAGCAAGGGTCTCCGCTGGAGCAGACCGTCTGGCCGGGCGCGCACGCGCTGCCCTCGGTGGGCTCGTCGGCGAGGCATGCCGCGGCGTCGCGGACCCCCGTGTCGATCGCAGCATCGGACGCGCCGGGCGGCGACGCCGTCCCATCGGCGCCGGCGTCCGCGCTGGGCGACGAGGCGAGCCCTCCACATGCGACGAGCGTGACTACGAGCAGCGATTCGAAGGCGGCGAGCGAACGCACCATCCAGACTGTCCGTGCAGCGCACGTGCCAGCCCGGGGCAAGCCCCTGCGGCGTCGACCACATGGTGGGGAACGTTCGCGAGTGGGTCTCGTCGTCCATGGGCAACGGCGAGCATGTCGTGCGCGGCGGCAGCGACTACTCGACAGCGTGACGAACCCGAGCATGAACCGAAATGTCGCCGAGGCCGGCATGCGCGACGTGACGGCGGGCGTGCGCGTCTGCGCGAGTATCTCGGGCTAACGGAATACCGAATACGGAATAACCGAATACGGAGTACGCGTCCGCTACGTTTCGAGCAGATATTCGCGCTAGAAACCCTCGCTCGATCCGCCGCCGCCCGAGCGGCCTCCCCCTCCCGTGTAGCCCGAGCCGCCGCTGCCTCCGCCGCCGAAGCCGCCTCCGCCGCCGCCGCCGCCACCGCCACGGCGCCCGAAGAGCAGCGCGAAGAACAGGATGCGCCGAAAGCCGGGCGAGACGACGGCGAGGATCAACACCAACGCGCCGATCCCGAGCATGCCGAACGTCCGTAGAGGCGACGCAGCGGCGCCATCTCCGCCCGCGGCGGGCCCGGCGGTGGCGGTGGGACGATCGTCGTTCGCCCCGTCCCAATCGTTCGAGGTGCCATGGGCCGGCGACGCGCTGCCGCTCGCCGCGGCGGGCGTTCCGGTCGCGCCTCCGACGAGGGTGCGCGCGATGGCCGCGGTCCCGTCGTCGAGCGCGTCGCGAAAGCGACCTTGGGCTGCGAGCGGCTTCACGACCTGGCGAAGAATGTCGTTCGTTTGCAAATCGGTCAGCTCACCGCCGACCCCCATGCCGGTCTCGATACGCGATCGACGCTCCACCGGGGCGATCACGAGCAAAATGCCATTGTCCTTTCCGCTCCGTCCAATGCCCCAGGCGTGGAACGCGTCGTATGCGACGTCGTCGATCGAGGCGCCGTTGAGCGAGCCGATGAGATACGCGACGATCTCGTAACCCGATTGCGTGCGTACGTTCTCGAGCTTGCGATCGAGTGTTAGGATTTCGTCACTCGAGAGCTTTCCCGCCGTGTCGACCACGTGGCCGTGGAGGGGGGGCGGCGTGAACGCGGCGAGCGCCGAGCGCGGGCCCACGACGACGCTCAGCGCGACGACCGCGAGCATCGCCGCAGCGCGCAACCACCACGCCGCGCGCGGGGCAGGATGCCGCAGGACGCCAGGATGCCCCGGTGACGGAAAGCTCGAAGGGCTCATGCCGGGCTCAGAAGGTGACCTTGGGTGCGGTCTGCGCTTCGGCCGACGCGCTGAACAGAAGGCGCGGCTTGAACGTCTTCCCCGTGACCTTGTTCACGACCTGGCCGCCGACCTTACCAAGCTCGGTGTTGTAGTCAGTCGCGGCCGCGTTGTACTCCTCGCGCGCTCGCAGGACGCGGTTCTCCGTGCCTTCGAGCTGCACTTGGAGGCTGTGAAAGTTCTCATTCGCCTTGAGATCGGGATAGGCCTCTTGAACGACCATCAGGCGCGAGAGGGCGCTCGAGAGCTCCGACTGGGCCTTCTGAAAGGCCGCCATTTTGGCCGGATCGCTCAGATCGTCCGCGGTGAGCTTGATGCTCGCCGCCTGAGACCGCGCCTCCGTCACCTTCGTCAGCGTGTCTTCTTCGTGCTTTGCCGCGGCCTTTACGGTCGCCACGAGATTTGGGATCAGATCGTAGCGGCGCTGAAGTTGCGCCTCCACGTCGGCCCACTTTTGCGCGGCCGTCTGGTCCTTCGCGACGAGCGAGTCGTAGCGCTGACAGCCGCTCCCCACGAGGCTCGCGAGGGCGAGCACGAGCGCCATCGACAGGGAGAACAGCAGGGACGCGAGCGATGCGCGCGTCGGACGAAGAGTCAAAGCAGACATGGTGGGTCTTCCGTGAAGCGCGAGTGGAGGGTTCGGGGTCGCAGCCTCTGCAAGGATGTGGCCGTTCGCGGGCGCCCGACGTTCGGGAGGAAGGGTGCTGACCCCCGACGTTGTCTACACCTTGCTGCTGTTCCGCGCCGACGTCGTTCGGTCGCCGGAAGTCGCCAAGGCGCTTGGGAAGCTCGAGACGAAGGAGGTGCTCATCGCCCTCGCGAAGAACTTCACCGAAGAGTCCCGCGCGCAGCTCATCGAGCGTGGGGCCGTGGTTG
>JANXMC010000641.1 GCA_025354825.1 Myxococcales bacterium | reverse complement strand
CTTTCAGCGTGAAATCGGCCGGAAAACGCGCAAACCGCGCCTCGGCGTCGACGCCGAAGTCGAGGGGGGTCGCCGCGGCGAAGGCGCGCGTTCCGGTGATGCGCGCCCGCGCGTCGGGGCGGGAGAGCGACGCCGACCCCGGGAACGGATGCGACGGCGTCGACGCTGCGGTGCTCGAGGCGCTCGAGATTGGTGTGGGGGCCGACTTGGACGAAGACCCGAGGTCGCGCGACGGCAACACGAACGAGAGCGCCGGGGCCGGTGTCGGCGGCGCAGGCGTTTGCGACGACAGCGCGGCCGCGTTTAGGTGGGATGCATCCCCGCGCATGAAGCTCGGCGCGCGGCGGTCTTCGCGGGCGAATGGCTCGATGGCCGAGATGAGATCCCGCATCGACGGGAAGCGCTGGTCGCGCCCCTTCGAAAGCGCGCGGAGCACCGCGTCTTCCACGAGCCTCGGGAGCTCCGGCGTGCGTGCGCGAAGCGGCTTCGGCGGCTCGGTGAGGAGCCCCGCGACCACGCCCCACGCGCCGGCCGTCGTGCTCCACGGGAGCGACCCGGTGAGCAGCTCGTAGGCCGTCACGCCCCACGCGAACTGATCCGCGCGCCCGTCGACTTGCTGCCCGTGGAATGTCTCCGGCGCCATGTACGCCGGCGTGCCGAGTATCCGCGGCCCCGAGCCCGGCGTGGCCGTGTCAATCGCGCCGCCCGTCTCGCGGTTCGCGCGACGTGCGATGCCGAAGTCGAGCACCTTCACGATGCCGTCGTCGCGCACCATCACGTTCTCGGGCTTCACGTCGCGATGAATCACCCCCGCCGTATGCGCCGCATCGAGGGCCGTTGCCGTCGAGACGAGCCACGCGAGCTTGCGCTGCCACGACGGCGGCGTGCGGCCGACGAAGGCGCGCAGTGTCTCGCCGCGAACGAGCTCCATCGCGATGTACGGCACGCCGTCGAGCTCACCGACGTCGTACACGGCGACCATGTGCGGATGCTCGAGAGCCGCTGCGGCGCGCGCTTCTCGAAGAACGCGCGAGACGCTGTCGGCGTAGGAGTCGTGCGGCAGCTCGGTCGCGCCGTCCGGGCTCCCCGTGACGAGCACCACCTTGAGCGCGACCTGCCGTTCGAGACGCGTATCGAACGCACGAAAGACGCGCCCCATGCCGCCTTGCCCAAGCACGGCTTCGATCCGGAATCTCTCGAATGTGTCGCCGACGCCGAGCATCCGGGCGGCGGAGCCTACCACGCAACGCGCCAAATCGTGGGGCTTCGCGCTTCTGTGGTACGGTCCGACCTTGAGCACCGCCGTCATGGAACCCGAAGCACCGTCTCCGCGCCGCACTGCCCTCGAGAAAGGGGCACGCGACCTCGGCAACGTTTGGGTCTCCCGCACGCACGCGCAGCTCACTCAAGACGGGCGAATGATGCGCGGCGGTTTCCCCGGAACCATTCGCGAAGCCCGCGGCCTCGCGTCGGACTTGTCGACCACGCTCGCATCGGCGCTGACGATGGACGAGAGCGAGTGGGTCACCAAAGCGATCTACGCCGAGGCGAAGCGCATCTGGCGCACGCACTCATAGCTCGCCGTCAGAACCAGGTTCGCCAAAGGCCGAACGCCTTTGCGCCGTGCAGCGTGATCGAGATGCGATCCCGCGCCCCATCGAAGGGGCGAATTGAGGTGCGTGTAGAATGCACGTCCGACGGTGAACTGGCTCGCCTCGAAGTCGGCGACCCACGACGCGCGCGCGGCGTAGACCGCCGCGGTCGCAACGCGGCACGCTTCGTTCGAGAGAGTGCCCCGCACACGCAGCGCGAGCGCGCCTGACCTCTCGAGCCGCGCGATGGCCGGTGTGCCCGCGAGAAGATCCGCGCTTGGAATCTCGAGGATGCCGGCCGCGTCGACCATCGGCTGCCACCCCTAGGGCACCGATCAGCTTGACTCCCTTCGGCTTTTTGCGGCTTTCGGCCACCGCGCGTCGTTGCCTAGCGCTGCGGCCAAAACCCTTGAAATCCTCGGTCCGTCAACCTGTTCGGTGCCCTAGCGCCCGTGCGTTCGACCGCCACGGGTACAGGCGCCGAAGAGTACAGCGACGTGCCTATTACGTCTCGACGCACCCCTGGCGCAGAAAAACCTTGCGCCAAGGCCGTTTAGATGAGGGATTCCTCCGGTGCATCTCGACGATTTAACGCTGACCGACCCCGTTTACCGACCGAAAGCCGCCTACGGCCCCGTCGATCGGCTCTTCCTCGGCCTTCTGAACGACCCGCGAGATCTGCCGTTCGCGCATTTCATCGTCGAGGCGACGCTGCTTCAAATCCCGGCGGCGCTCTATTTGTTCCTCGGGACGTTTCACTGGTACCTCGCGCTTCCGTACCTGGTGATGACCTTCGCGTGGTTCATGGACAGGTTCATCCTGATCCTCCACAACACGAGCCATCGTCAGCTGTTCAAAGCGAAGTACCGGCTTCTCAATTCGTATATCCCGTGGGTGCTCGGCCCGTTCTTCGGCGAGTCGCCCGAGACATACTTCGTGCACCACATCGGGATGCACCACAAAGAGGCGAACCTCGAGGCCGACCTGAGCACGACGATGCCGTTCGCCCGCGACAGCATCGTGGCGTGGCTCGGCTACTTCCTCCGCTTCTTCTTCGCCGGGCTCATCGAGCTGTCGATGTACATGGCGAAGCGAAACCGGAAGCGCCTTCTCACGAAGATGATTCTCGGCGAGCTCTCGTTCTACGTTTTCGTCGCGGCGCTCTGCGCCTTCAACTGGCGCGCGACGCTGGTGGTCTTCATCATCCCGTTCCTCTTTTGCCGCTTCATCATGATGGCGGGCAACTGGGGGCAGCACGCGTTCATCGACGCCGAGCGCCCCGGCGACTCCTTCGTCAACAGCATCACCGTCGTCAACTGCCGCTACAACCAGCGAAGCTTCAACGACGGCTACCACATTGGCCATCACCGCAAGGCGGGTCGCCACTGGACGGAGATGCCGGTCGAGTTCGATCAGGATCGCGCGCTCTACGCAAAGAACGGCTCCATTATTTTCCACGGCATCGACTTCACGATGGTGTGGTTCTACCTCATGCTCAATCGCTACGATCTCCTCGCGAGCAAGCTCGTCGAGACGCAGAACCCGCCCCGTAGCCAAGAGCAAATTATCGCGTTCTTGAAGGAGCGAACCCGCCCCATCCTCCGCACGGCCCCGGCCGTCGAGGCTGAGCCCGCGGAGTGAAGAGAGAAGCGCGCGAGCCGTGTTACCCGCGTTCGCGGAGCGTGGTGATGCCCCGGGGCCCTTCGACGACGATTCGAAAGCCGGCGAAACGGGGTAAGTAGGAGAGGGGGGGCGGCTCGTGCCGGCTCCCCTTTTTCATTCGTAAGAGCACCTGATTGCGATCGAGATCGTAGTCGGTCTCGTAGACCGCATCGCCGACGTTCACGACCCGCGGAAAGTCTTTCTCGAGGAAGGCGCGCACCTCGAACGGCACTTCAGGCGGGAGGAGATCGCTCGCCGACAGAAGCGCGAGATCGTCGCCGCTCTCGACGCCGAGCGCTTCGAGGCGAGCAAGCGTCCACGCTTCGAGGGGGAGGGGCACGGCGAGCCCTGGGACGCCGGCGCGGTGGCCACGGGCTCCGAGCTTTGCGGCGAGGGTCGTCATGGCGAGGCGCTCGCGTGCGGTTGTGAGTGACGGGCGAAAAAGGCTGCCGCGGAGGAACAGCTCGGCGATGGCGGCGCGGGCGACGTCGCCCGTGGGGACCTCGTCGCGGCTCTCGAGAACGCGCTTCGCGTAGACACGCTCGACGCTCGCGACAGCGCGTTTCCCTTCGAGGCGGACAGCGCCGAGGCGGTCGCGCCCGAGCCCTGCGCGCGCGAGCACCCGGATCGAGACGGGCGTTGCGCACGTCATGAGGAGACGTGTTTCGCGGCCGGTGCCAAAGGCTCGGGAGGCGAAGACGACCACCGCCTCGACGTCGCGAACGTTGCGCACGGCGCTCTCGCGCGCGAGCTCGATTTCGGTGCCTCCGTTGCTGAAGAACGTCTCGCGGCCTCGGGGGCGCGCAACGTAGGCAACGCGCGAATCGGCCTCGAGGGCCGCGGCAACGAGCCCGTCGCGATCGACCGGTGTCGCGTCGTCGAGCGCCCCTGCGCCAAGCTTGTGGAGCGTGCGGAGGCGCGCGCGAATGCGGCGCGCTTCGGCGACGACGAAGCCTGAGACGCGGTGGCTTTCGGGCGTGCCGATGCGCACCGCGCGCACGAGCGCCGTCGCGTCGCAGCCGCCAAGACGCAGGTCGTCGTGGGGGTCTTCGGGGGCGGGGCCGGGGAGAAACATGGGGCGTGCGACGGCGAGGGCAGAGACGAGATCGATGGCGTCGCTCAAACATGCGGGCCCGCGCATGCGCGCCGCTTCGAGGAGGCGCGCGAGGTCGGCGTCGAGGGGCATCGCGAAGAGCGCCTCCCCGCCGACGGTCAACGCGCCTCGTGCATCGAGGGCGCCCCACGCGGCGAGATCGAGGCGGGCGGCGTCGAGAGCGTAGGGCTTGGGCGCATCGAGAAACGGGAGGTCCTCGGGCTGCTTGCCCCACGCCGCGGCTGTGAGGACGAGAGGCACGAGCGACTCGCGCGCGATCTCGGGCGGCGTCGTGGGTGCAAGGCGCATCGCGGCGCCCCACATTCGATAACAGATGCCCGGCCCCGTTCGACCTGCGCGCCCCGCACGCTGCTGCGCGCTGTCGGCCGCGATAGCGCCGAGGGTCAGGTAGCCACGACCGTCGTGGTACCGCGTCTGCCGAACGAGCCCCGAGTCGATGACGACGCCAATGCCGGGGATGGTGAGCGACGTCTCGGCGACGTTGGTGGCGAGGATGATTTTCTTGCGCGGCGTGCTCTCGAACGCGCGCCGTTGATCGTCGAGCGTGAGGCCGCCGTGGAGCGCGAGGACGTTCGCGGCCACGCCGCGCAGCGCGACGGCGCACGCGTCGATCTCCGCTTTTCCAGGGAGAAACACGAGCACGTCGCCCGGATCGCTCGCCGCCTCGTCGACGGCGCGGCGGACGCGCGACGCGAGGCCGTCGCCGTCGGGAGATACATCGCCGAGGGCGGAGTAGCGGACGTCGACGGGGAACGCGCGCCCCTCGGCCGCGAGGTGCTCTCCCCCGATGTGCGTTGCGACCCGGTCGCCGTCGAGGGTCGCGGACATGACGACGAGACGCGGAGGCGACACCGTCGTGCGCCTTCGATCGAGAAGCAGCGCGAGGAGCAGATCGACGTCGAGGCTCCGCTCGTGAAGCTCGTCGAGAACCACGGTGCCGGCGCGCGCGAGGAGCGCGTCGCTCCGCAGCACGACGCCCGGGGTAGCGAAGACGATGCGCGTGTCGGCGCGTGCGACGTGCTCGTCGCGGACGACGTAACCGACGCCGTCGCCAACGCGCGCCCCTTCGAGCTCGGCGACCCTCACGGCCAAGCTTCGGCAGGCGATGCGGCGGGGCTCGACCACCAACACGGGCCCTTCACACCACCTTGGAACTTCTGTCGATTTACCCGAGCCGGTGGGGGACGAGACGACGACGGGCCCGCGCGCGTGGGCGGCGTCAAACGCGGCGCGCAGCGCAAAGATCGGAAGCTCGAGGCGAGCGGGCGTGCGCGTGTCCAAGATGCTCCGCGGCTTACTCCCGTCCCACACCGAGCGATACGCGCGCGTTCACGGCGGCATCGGAGGCGGCGTGAACCGCGGGGCGGGGAACGCGCGTCTCGTAGGCGACCAGCGTTCCGACGGCGACCATCGCATCGAGGGCGAGCACGCCGATGAACGCGACGATCGTGAGCGAGAGCCGCGGGAACGGAGTCGGGTGGCTGCTGCGCGAAATCGAAGCGTGGGAGGTGAGCGTGACGGCGGACGGGTCGTGGGAGCTTTCAGGTATCATGGTGAGGAGCGCCTAAGCAGCGGCCATGCCACGCGCGCGAGCGTTCACCGGCCGACAAAACAAGCACAATCCGGGCTCTCGCGACGCCACGCGATCGTTCAAAATGTTTACGGTCGGGGGGCGCGCCGTTCAAAGTTTTTACGTCTTCTCGCGCGTCGCCGTGGCTGCGATACATTCGCGCCAATGGCGCCCAAGGAGAACCGCGTGCGCGCCGATGCCGCGGGCGGCGACGCTGTCCTCGCCATCATCGACCCCGAGGGGAACGAGACGCGCATCGCATTCACGAAGGGGGCCCCCGCCATGGTCGTCGGGCGCGCCGCCGAGTGCGACGTCGTGTTGGTCGACCGCTTTGTGTCGCGCCGCCATCTTCGCATCGACGTCGTTGGTGAGTCGCGCAATCGATTGCATATTGCACGCTTCTCCGAAGCGTCGCCCGTCCGCCAAAACGGCGTCGAAATCGACGAGGCAACGTTGGCCGTGGGCGACGAGGTCGTGGTGGGCCGCTGCACGCTGGTCTTCACGACGGCGGGCACGCCGAGCCGCGCACCAAGCGCGCGACCCGAGCACATCCCGACCGCGCGCCTCTTCGCCGGGGAGGCCCACGAGGTGCGCGGCTTCTTGGCGCTCATCGCCCTCGCCGACGCCCTTCGCGATGCAGCCGACGAGGCCGATGCCCTCGCGCGCCTTTGCGTCTGGGCCCGCGCGTACGTCGATGCCTCCGACGTGGTCGCCGTGCGCGAAGGTGAAGGCGGTGCCGAGGTGCAGCCGGGCGTCGTCGAGCGGCGGCGGGGCGATCACGTGGCGGTCACCGTGCCGAGCCGCGGCGCCGGCATCGCTGGGCTCACCTTCGAGCTCGGCTCGACGCGCGACGCGAACGCGGGCTCGCCGTACAAGCACCGCCTGCTCTTCGTCGCGGGCGCCCTCTCGGCCGCCGCATTCGCCCGCATCGAGAGCGAGCGCGCCGCACGGCAAGACAGCGAGTACCTCCGCATCGCCGCCGTCGGAAGCGCCCGCGCGTTTCTCGGAACGTCCGCCGCCGCCGTGCGTGTCGCGCGCCTCGTCCCGCGCCTCGCCGCTTCGGATGCAACGGTGCTTCTGGCGGGCGAGAGCGGCACGGGGAAGAGCTTCGTCGCGCGGCTGCTTCACGAGTCGGGGATCCGTGCGCGGGAGCCGCTTCGCATCGTCAACTGCGGCGCCATTCCCGACGGCCTTCTCGAGAGCGAGCTCTTCGGCCACGAGCGCGGCGCCTTCACCGGCGCGGTGGCGGCACGCGTCGGCGCGTTCGAGGCGGCAGGCCGGGGGACGCTCTTCCTCGACGAAATCGCCGAGCTCCCTCTCGCGGGGCAGGTGAAGCTGCTCCGTGCGCTCGAGGAGCGAACGTTCGAACGCGTAGGCTCGAACCGCGCGCTGTCGCTCGATGCGCGCGTCGTCGTCGCCACCAACCGCGACCTCCCCGCGAGGGTGGCCGCAGGGACGTTTCGTCAGGATCTCTTTTATCGAATCTCGGTCGTGACGATGGAGATCCCGCCTTTGCGCGACCGCGGCGACGACCTCGTGCTGCTCGCGCAGCAGCTTCTCGGCGATCTCGCAGCGCGCGCGGGCCGGCTCCGCTTCGGCTTCGCGCCGGATGCGCTCACGGCGCTCCAACGGTATCAGTGGCCTGGAAACGTGCGCGAGCTACGGAACGTTCTCGAGGCGGCGATCGTGCTCGGCGACGGCGGCGACGTGCTCCTGTCGGACCTCCCGCCGGCGCTTCAGACACTCGCGCGGGGCGAGACGCCGAGAGCCCCTGCGCCGCAACAGGACGACGCCTTCGTCGACGTCGTGACGTTGCCGCTCGACCTTGCGAGCCTCGAGGTGAGGGCCATCGAAAGCGCACTGCGCGCGACCGGGGGGAACCGGACGCGCGCAGCGGCGCTCTTAGGCGTTAGCCGCGTGACCCTTCACAACAAGCTCGGGCCACGACGCGGGTGAGATGCGTCGCGCCTCAGGGCGCGGCGGTCGCCGTGACGGTGACCGCGCGGCTTGCGAGGCCGGCGGCGTCCTTCACGATGAGCTCGAAGACGTAGTCCCCC
>JANXMC010000324.1 GCA_025354825.1 Myxococcales bacterium | reverse complement strand
CGGCGACAAATGGGGCAGCATCGCCTTTCCCGAGACGACGACGAACAGCGCCTTCGGCGGCGATGACCGCAAAACGCTGTTCGTCTCCGCCGGGAAATCGATTTACACCGTAGTGCTGAAGATTCCCGGCAAAGGCTGATTCGCGCTCACTCGCAGGTGCCGGCGGCGTTGCAGCTGCCGGCGCGACAGCTCGGCGTGACTCCCTTGCAGCACGAATCGCCGAGGCCGCCGCAACACCCGCTGCCGAAGAAGCACGTCTTCGACGCGCACTCGACCGCGCCGGTGGTGGTCACGCAGCCGTCGGGCTGCTTCGTGCAAACGCCGCCGGTGGGCTTGCCGGTGCCCGGCACGCAGATTTTCAGGCCCTCTTTCATCTCGAAACATTGATCGGTCGGATCGCAGCCACCGCAGGTGCCGGTGGCCGCCGAACACGTCACGCCGGTGGCGCACTTCTGGGCGTAGGCCGTCGCGCAGCCGCTGAAGCTGTCGAGACCGCACTGCACTTCCTTCCCGGTCGCCGCGTCGCAGTGCCAACCGCTCGTGAGGCCATGATCGACGCAGTAGTTCGAGGTGCACGCGGCGCAGGTGGTCTTGAAGGAGTCGCAACCGAGCCCGGCGTCGCACTTCTTGCCGGTGCAACACGGCTGTCCGGTCTTGCCGCACGCCGGATCGGTGGCGTCCTTCGCGACGTCGCCCGAGGCATCCGCCGACGCATCACCGAGGCTGGTTTCGTCGACCCTTCCGTCGCTCGGGAGCGCGTCGCCGGGGCTCGTGTCGGCGCTTCCGTCCGCCTTCGGATCGGGCGCAGTGTCGACGCTCGAGCCGTCGACGGAGGCGTCATCCGCGGAGGACGCGCCGTCACTGGACGAGCAAGCGGCAATCGTGCTGAAAAAACAGAACGAAAGGACTGCGGCAGGCCGCGACCGAGGGAAAGTCATCGGCTATGGACGAGGACTGCGCCCGGGCATTCATCGGAAGTGGCCGCGGGCGCCGACGGTTGACCCTTCGCCCATTTTAGTTCGCATTTGGGTTAACTATATGGCGACCCGAAAGAAGCCCTGTGAAGGCCGTTTTCACGCAACGTCTCGGCACCAGGCGACTTCGAGCCTCATATGCCGGGCATCGCCGAGTGGTTTCGCGCGCGGAGCCCGAACGACGCGCGCACGCGATGAGTGTCAGGCGACCGAGCAAAGCGAGATCGACCGGACGGCCAAAGTCGCGAAGCAATCTCTGGCGAACGATACTGTTCGCCTATTTGGTCGTCGGCTTGGGATACGGGGGATTGGTCGTCACCACCGGCGCCGCCGAATACGCCGTGAGCAACGTCGCCGCCTTCGGGGGACACTGCACTTCCGTTCCAACGCACTTGGCATCCCCGCAGTCTTCGACGCGATCGCCTTTGCTCGGCAACATGCCACCTTCCCAGCGGCCGAAGCACTGACCCGTGGTCGACACGATGAGGTAGAGCGACGGTGGATTGGTCGCCCCTTCGGGGTGTGGTGACTTCAGGTCTTCGAGGCGCGGCAATCCGGACGAGGGCTTGGGCGGCGCGTTCGTCGTCGTCGTCGTCGGGAGTGACTTGTCGTCGGGCTTGCGCACGGGGGAGTCGTCCGGCGTCGACTGCTTGCAGGCCGAGGTGTAGAGGGCAGCTCCGGCGGCGCCGGCGGCGAAGGTGAAGACGAACGCGCGGCGCATGCCGTGAGCGTACCTCGTTGAATCGATGGCCGGCTACTCGTCGTCCTTGGACTTCTTGGCACCGTCCTTTGCCTTCTCGATGCCGTCGTCGCAGCTCTCCTGCATCGTCTTGTCGAAGGTCGATCCGAGGTCCGAGAAGTCTTGGAAGAACGGCGTCTCGAACTTGCACTTGCCCCAGTCGGCGATCTTCGAGGCCTCGAGGTAGCACTTGGCGTCCTTCGTGAGGTAGTCCTTGCCCGCCTGCGTCTTGCAGCCTTTGATGAGCTCCTTGGTCTGCTTGTCGACCAGCTCGTCGAAGCTCTTGTTGGCGGCCTCCTCGACCTCCTTCTCGGTCTGCTTCGCCTCTTTGTCGCCGTCCTTCGTCGCCTTCTTCCCGCACTTCTTCATGTTGTCCGCGAAGGCCTTCTTCACGGCGACCGAGAATTTGTCGCCCCACACCTCGCAGTTCGCGGCCGTCACCTTCTGTTTGTAGGGTTGGTCGTCGTCATCATCCGACTTGTCCGACTTGTCCGACTTGTCGGAGTCGTCGGACTTGTCGGTCTTCTTGCCCTTCTTCCCCTTCGCCTCCTTGGGATCGGCCTCGATCGTGTCGGAGGTAGACTTCTTGCCGCACCCCCCGAGGGTGGGGACGGCGAACGAGAGTGCCAATGAGCCGAGAAGGAGGGCGATTCGGGCGCGAGATTTCATCGGGGTTCGCCGACGATATCATCTCGACGTCGCAATCGTTCCGCGGTCAGCTTCTGATCCCCGCCAACGTCTGGGATCCGTTCTCGGCGCGGCTCGTCGAAGAATAGGGCGCGCGGGCGGTGGCCACGAGCAGCGCGGCGGTCGCGTGGGCGCATGGTCACGCCGACGGTCAACGTCTGCCGGCGGGTGAGCTCGCCGATGCCATCGCACGATCGCGAGGGTCGTGCGTCTGCCCATCTCCGTCGATCTCGAACGTAGATATGCCGACCCGGCCGAAACGGTCGCACGCGTTGTCGACGCCGGCGCCGAAGGGGCCGCGACTCATCGAGGAAGGCGCGATCGCTTCCATCGCCTCGGGCACCGAGTTGCCGCTCAACGTCATGCTCACACCGGGACTGCCGCCGGTCCCGAAGCTCCGCGAGCTCGGCGTCCGTCGCCTCAGCATCGCCGCGCGCCTCGCCGAATTGGCCTATTCCACGGCACGCGCCAACGCACGAACGCTCCTCGAAACGGGCGACTACGGCGCATTGCTCGACCCGCCGCTCACCTATCCGGAGGTGAACGCGCTCTTCCCCGCGCTCGGTTAGCCCGTCGCCCTCACCAGACCCGTCGCGAATTCTGCTAACTTCTCGTCGATGGCCGACCCCTCACGCACCGACGCAGCCTGGCTCGACGCTCACTGGATGCCGTTCACCGGCAACCGACAATTCAAGGCGCATCCGCGCATGATCGTCGGCGCCGAGGGCGCGTATTACATCGACTCCGACGGCAAGAAGATCTTCGACGGTCTCTCGGGCCTCTGGTGCTGCGGGCTCGGGCACGGTCGGCGAGAGATCGCCGAAGCCATCGCCAAGACGGCCTCCTCGCTCGACTACTCGCCCGCCTTCCAATACGGCCATCCGCACAGCTTCGCGCTCGCCAACAAGCTGAAAGAGCTGGCGCCGGCGGGGCTCGACTACGTCTTCTTCACCGGCTCGGGCAGCGAGTCGGCCGATACCTCGCTGAAGATGGCGCGGGCCTATTGGCGCGCGAAGGGCATGGCGACCAAGACGCGCCTCATCGGCCGCGAGAAGGGCTATCACGGCGTCAACTTCGGCGGCATCTCGGTCGGCGGCATCGCTGGCAATCGCAAGGTCTTCGGGCAAGCGGTGGAGGCCGATCACCTCCCGCACACGCAGTTGGCCTTGCGCGATTCGACGCAGGCCTTCACGCGCGGCATGCCGAAAGAGGGCGCGCAGCTCGCCGACCAGCTCCTCGATTTGATCGCGCTCCACGACGCGTCGAACATCGCCGCGGTCATCGTCGAGCCCTTCGCGGGCTCGGCGGGCGTGGTCATTCCCCCGGTCGGCTATCTCCAACGGCTCCGAGAGATCTGCACCAAGCACGACATTCTCCTCATCTTCGACGAGGTCATCACCGGCTTTGGCCGCTGCGGTTCGCTCACCGGTTCAGCGGCGTTCGGGGTCACGCCCGACATCGCCAACTACGCGAAGCAAATCACCAATGGCTCGCAGCCCCTCGGGTGCGTCATCGCCTCGAAGGCCATTTACGACACCATGATGTCCATCGGCGGGCCCGACTACATGCTCGAATTCCCGCATGGATATACCTACTCCGCGCACCCCGTCGCCTGCGCCGCGGGCGTCGCTGCGCTCGACTTGTTGGTGTCCGAGAAGGCCGTCGAGCGCGTCGCTGCGCTCGCACCTCACTTCGAGAACGCGGTGCATGGCCTCAAGGGCGCCAAGCACGTCACCGACATCCGCAACTTCGGCCTCGCCGCTGGCCTCACCATCGCCGCCCTCCCAGGTGAGCCGGCGAAGAGGCCGTTCGAGATCGCGATGAAGTGCCTCGCCAATGGCATCTACGTCCGCTACGGCGGCGACACGATCCAGCTCGCGCCGCCGTTCATCGCCGAGAAGTCGGAGATCGATCGGATGGTGAGCGTGCTCGGCGACGCGATTCAGGCGACGGAATAAGGCCTCGGGCGACATTCTGCGGAGACGGGTATGCTTTCACGACCGTGAGAGCTCGCCCGCACGTCGCAGCAGTTTCGTTGGTAGCACTCGTGGCTGCGAGCTGCGGTGGGCGCACGCAGCCGCTCGATGTTCCGCCGAACGCGGATGCATCGTTCGACGGCGGCACTGACGCTTCCGTCGACGGCGTCATCGACGTGGCGACCGATGCTGGCCATTGCGGCGACGGCGTGCTCAATCCCGGCGAGACCTGCGACGACGGCAATCGCGACGATTTCGATCGCTGCCGCAACGACTGCGTACCCACGAGCTGCGGCGATGGCGTCGTGCAGACGCCCGAGCTCTGCGACGACGGCAACACCGATGACACCGACGGGTGCCCGCACACGTGCCTCGTGGCTTCGTGCGGAGATGGTTTCCTCCACGTGGGCGTCGAGGCCTGCGACGACGGCAACCACGACGACGGCGACACGTGCGTACGCTGCCGACCCGCGCGATGCGGCGATGGATTCGTCCACGCGGGCGTCGAGGGCTGTGACGACGGAAACCTCGTCGACGACGACTTCTGCGACGACAGCTGCCGACCTCCCGTCTGCGGCGATGGAAAGCGCGCCGGCGACGAGCAGTGCGACAAGGGCAAAGACAACGGCGATCGGCCGGCGTTCCTCATTTCGCAAGCATCGGGCACGCACATCGGGACCAATCCGCTCATTCGTCCGAAGACGTCGACTGCGTTCTACGACTACCGCTCTGCGAGCTCGCACACGGGTTTCGAGCAGGTGGGCGAGAGTCGCCTCTATCTCTATGTCGACTCCGGCACGGGCAGGCTCAGCCTCGTCCTCACCCATGGCATCGACTTCGACGCCACCGGGCTCAGCCAACCGAGCTCGAAGGTCGATATGGACATCGTCGGTATTCCCGCGGGCTTCGCCATCGACGTCGCCGACGACAACCCCGGCGAGTTCTTCCGTGCCTCGGCGACCACCGCCAGCGGGCGCTGGTCGTTCAAGGACAACAGCGACGGTGGCGTGCTCGGCGGGCTCCCCTTCCCCGGCGTCTGGAAAATCACGGTCAGCGCCCGCTTCGACCTCGGCCTCACGACGTGGGGCTGGGTGCGCGACGACCTCGTGCGCATCCCACTCCTCATGACCGAGCCGATCACCATCGAGGCCTTCGACTCGTCGAGCGCCTGCCGCACGGCCTGCACGATTCCCCGCTGTGGCGACAAGATCCTCGACGGCGGTGAGGTCTGCGACGATGGCAACACCGTCACGGGGGATGGTTGCGCGGCGGACTGCAAGAGTCTGCGCTAGCAGTTGCCGACTGGCGTGAGCCGCCGCCGCGGGTCGCCGACACTACCAAACCAGAGAAGTGCTATTCGCTTCCGCCATCCAGCGAAGTCGGCGCGCCGACGCTGACCCAATCGCGGACGAGCGCCGCGAGCTCGGGATCGCCGTCGGTCCCTTTGGGCATCGCCACCTCGACGCCTGCGTCCTTGTCGTTCTCGAGCTTGAAAATCATCCAGCTGTGGGCGGGATCGTTCGGCGCGATGCGATACAGATCGGGCCGCTCGGTCGAGCGCACGCTCACGAGCTGCCGCAAGTCCGCCTCCGGGTCGGCGCCGAAGTACAAATGGGCAGGATTTCCAGTGCCGCCGTGGCACTCGGCTTCACTCCCGAGGCAGCCTCCGAGGCGCGAGGCGACGCGTCCGGCGGGCGTGTCGGGGTAGTCGTAGCGCGCGGCATCGAAGTGGAAGCCGATGTCGTCGGTCGCCGAATCGCGCACCGGCAACGCGTCGCTTCCACCGGTCGAGCAAGACGCCACGAGCAGCACGGCCGACGCGCACGGGGCGACGCAGACGAGCAGCATGCGAACTCGATCTCGCATCGCTGGCGCAGCTTAGCCATCGCCGGCGCGAGCGCTACCGCTACGATGACCTGCCACATGATGCGCGCGCTGGCCGTCGCTCCGCTTGCCTTCGTGCTCGCCTGCAACGGCGTCGTCGAGTTGCTGCCCGAGAGGCACGCGCCCGATGCGCACGTCGCCCTCGACGAGACCGGCGCCGACGCTCGGTTCGAAGCCGACGGCGGGGACGCCGCGTTCGACGACACCGACCCTCCGATCTTCGAAGTGGGGCCGAGCGACGCGTGGCACTGGGACGGTTACGATCCGGGCGACGAGTACGTCGCGACGACGAACGTCTGCAATCGCACGACGCCATCACCGCACGCCAAACCGGGCACGCGCTTCTGCGAGATTTATCGAGACATCGTCCACCACGACGGCTCCGCCAAGTGCCAAAATTACGCGTGCCACGGCGGCGATCACGGCTGGCACGGCTTCTCGATGGGTTGGACGATGGAGGATTGTTACGCGTCGTGGACCACCTTCGACACGTGGATGCGACCACCCGATCCGGAGCGATTCGTCGTCCCGGTGCCGGGAGGCGACTCACGCGGCGTCTCGGCGATCTGGCACTTCCTCTTCACCAAGCCGACGCCGATCATGCCCCTCGTCGATTCGCTGGTGCACAATCGAAAGCTGACCACCGAGGAGCAGCAACGCGTCTCCGATTGGCTCGGCCGCGGCGCTCCGTTCGATTGAACGTCTGCCCATTCCTCGACGGTCTTCGGCCAAGCCCCCACTGCGTCGTCGTCACACCCGGCGTCAAGGTCCATCTCCCCCAACTCGGCGAGCTGGGGCGCCGGGCTCTGGCGGCTGGTCGCGCGCTGAGAGTTTTCCACAGCCCCTCCCCGTGGGTATGGGCTCTCCGGTGAAACCAGGCATAGAATTGCCCCGTGTCCACTTCTTCGCGCGTCGGTGATCACGTCCTCTCGCTCTCGACGGGCGAGATGGTCGGTGAGCGCTACCAGACCGAGGCCTTGATCGGCCAAGGCGGGATGGGGGCGGTCTTCCGCGCGCGCGATTTGCGCACCGGACGCTCGGTCGCGCTGAAGATTCTCTACGCCGAGTACGCGGCCGATGCCGGCTGGCGCCGTCGCTTCATGCGCGAGGCCCGCGCGGCGGCGGCGATTGGTCATCCGAACATCGTCGACGTGCTCGACGTCGACGTCGAAGGGCCGGTGCCGTACCTCGCGATGGAGCTGCTCGAAGGCGAGACGCTCGGACAACTCCTCACGCGCGAGCGCACGCTCTCGCTCGGCGCCGCAGCGGCCTACTTGATCCCGGTCTGCGCGGCGGTCCACGCCGGTCACCAAGCTGGCATCGTTCATCGAGATTTGAAGCCCGAAAACGTCTTTCTCGCCGTTCGCGACGAGCGGCGCGTGCCCTACGTCCTCGACTTCGGCATCGCCAAGGTGAGCCCGCTCGGCATGCCCAACGACACCGCCGGCGCGCCGACGCAGACCGGCGCGGTGCTCGGCACGCCGCACTTCATGTCGCCCGAGCAGATGCTCAACGACGAAGAGGTCGACGCGCGTGCCGACGTCTGGGCGCTCGGCGTGGTGCTCTTCTTCATGCTCACCGGCGAGCGGCCGTACGCCGGGTTCAACCTCGCGCAAATTCTCAAGAGCGTCCTCACCTCGACCCATACGCGCCTCGACGAGCTTCGCCCCGACCTCCCGGCCGACGTCGTCGAGCTCGTCCACGCCTGTCTCGCGCCCAAAAAACAGGCTCGACCGACGGGCGTCGATCAACTCGCGGCGGTGCTCGCGCCCCACGTCGGCGTCACGTCGCCGGCGCCTCGGCAACACGTCGGCACCGTGCCCCGCGTCCGTACGCAGCACGTCGCCGCTCCTTCCTATGCGCGGCTCGTCATCCCCGAGTCACGCGAGTCGGACGAGAGCCCGCGCGCTCCCACCGTCGAAGCGCTGCAGGGCCTGCGTCGAACGGGCAGCAGCCAGCGCTTCGGGCAGGTGCTCCCCGCCTCGCAATCGGCCTCGCACTCGACGACGCGGTTCGCGCGCATCGTCTTCGGAATGGTGCCGCAGCGTGACGACGACAAGACGCGCATCCTCCTCACCGATCTCTGCGCGTACCTCTCGAAATACCTCGACGTGCCGGTGCTCCCGCATCGGTCCCCGTCGCAAGACGCACTCGCCTCCGCGCTGAACGCCGGGCGCGTCCACTGCGCGTGGACCGGCGCGCTCCAGCTCCTGCTCTCGGCGCACATGACGCAGATGGTCCCGATCGCCAGCGCCGTCCGCGAAGGGGTCGCCTTCTATCACTCGGTGCTCTTCACGCCCGCGAGCACGCCGATCGAGACCCTCGCCGACGCCAAGGGAAAGCGCGTCGCCTGGGTCGCGCCGGCGAGCGCGTCCGGTTACGTCGTTCCACGTCTCTCGCTCGCGCGTCGCGGCATCGACGTCGATGGCTTTTTTTCCGCAGAGATTTTCACCGGATCCCACGCCCAAGCCGCCCGCGCGGTAGTCCTCGGTGAAGCCGACGTCGCCGGCACGTATGCCATCTTCGAGGACGGCGATCCGACGCGTCCCCTCGTCAAGTCCGGCTACCGCACCTTCGATCCCGAGCTCGAGGTCCGCACGCTCGACGTCTCCGGACCCATCCCGAGCGATCTGATCGTCGTCGCGCCGAAGGTGCCTGCGGAGGTCAAACGAGGCCTCTCGCAGGCGTTCCTCCAAATCGCCGAGGACGCCGCGTCGAAGGAGATCATGACCGATCTCATCGGCGCCGACGCCTTCACGCATTTCACGCAGTCGATCCTCCGCGAAGTGCGCGCGCTGGTCGACGTCGCCGGCGCACGCGGCGCGACCTCGGGTTAGCCGCGCTTCCGCTGCGCCGACGAAGGCAAATCCCGAAATCGCGCCTCGGCCCCCTTCGGCCACGGGTCTTCCCCGCGCAAGTACGCCTCCAACGCCGGAAGCGAATCGACCCCGAAAAACAGCTCGCCGCCGACGCGCACGGTGGGGACGCCGAAGACGCCAGCCGCAATCGCGGCGTCGGTCGCGATGCGAAGGCGGGCCTTCGATTCGGCGCTCTCGGCGAGCGTGAGGACGGCTTGCGCATCGAGCCCGGCGCGCGTGATCGACTCGCTGACGGCGTCGCGCGACTCGCAACCGACACCGCCCGCCCAGGTGGACGCGTAGAGCTCGTCGATGACGCGACACTGCAGATCGACATCGTCGACGGCGCCGGCGACGCGGAGCGCCAAAAGCGGATTGAACGGATGGGCCGGCGGAGGCGTCAGCGGTGGGAGACCGTGCGCCGCCGCCTTTCGATAAGCGTCTTTGAAGATGTACGCTCGCTTGGCCGGGATCTCCGCGGGCCCGACGTTGCCATGCGCCGTGAGGAGCCCGGCGAAGAGCGTGGGTATCGGCCGCAGCCGCGCGTCGTGACGCTTGGCGATCGCCCGCATCTGCGTCCAACCGACATACGCATAGGGAGAGACGAAATCGAAGTGCACATCGAGCGTTCGCGACGCCGCAGTGCTGGTTTTCGTGGCCAAATCGCGACGCATCACCAGCGCGTCGACGAGGCCGAGGCTGGGGCTACGAAAGGCGCGTGGGAGCCGACCGACGACCTCGAAGCCGAAGCTCTTCCACAATCGAATCGCGCGCACGTTGGTGGCGACGACGAAGTTGTACTGCACCGCGAGGAAGCCTCTCTCCGACGCGCGTTCGAGCGAGTGGGCGCACATCGCGCGCGCCACGCCCTTGCCTTCGACGTCGCTTCCAGTGACGAAACCGCAATTGGCGACGTGCGCCCCGCCGCCCGCTTGGTTGGGGCGAAGGTAATACGTGCCGACGACGCGCCCCTCGAGCTCTGCCACCCACACCTCGTTGCCCGGTGCGCGCCAATGGCGAATGGCCTCTTCGGGCGAGAGATCGTGGGCGACCGAGTACGTCTCACCGCCGCGAATCATCGGCAGAAGGATGTCGAGGAGCCGCGGGTCGTCGGCGTCGGTCGCGAGTCGTACGTGCATTTGGGTGCTCGCCGACTAAGATGACTTGGAGAGTCCCTTTTTCCGCAGCACGGCTTCGACGGTCGGCATGCGACCACGGAATGCCTTGTAGGCGTCTGCCGGATCGACCGAGCCGCCGACCGAATAGACGTTCTTTTGCAGCTTGCCGGCGAGGACCGGATCGAACGGATTGCCCGCTTCCTCGAAAGCGGCGAAGGCGTCGGCGTCGAGCACCTCCGACCAAAGATACGAATAGTATCCAGCGGAATACGAGTCGCCGGCGAAGACGTGTTGGAAGTGCGGCGTCGCGTGGCGCATGACGATGGCGCGCGGCATGCCGATCGCCGCCAGCACTTCGGTCTGCACCGCCATCGGATCATCCGTCGGCGGGCGTGTATGGAACGCCATGTCGACGAGCGCCGAGGAGAGGAACTCGAGCGTATGAAAGCCCGAATCGAAGGTGCGCGCCGCGAGGACTTTGTCGAGGAGCTCTTTCGGCATCGGCGCGCCGGTCTCGTGGTGCACCGCGAACTTCTCCAGCACCGCGGGGACCGTCAGCCAGTGCTCGTAGAGCTGCGACGGGAGCTCGACGAAGTCACGCGCGACGTGCGTGCCGGCGACCGACGGGTAGGTGACGCTCGAGAGCATGCCGTGGAGCGCGTGACCGAACTCGTGGAAGAGCGTGCGCGCGTCGTCGAGCGAGAGGAGCGCCCGCTTTCCCACCGCCGGCTTGGCGAAATTGCAAACGTTGTAGACGATAGGCATCTCGCCCTTGGGGCGGGCGGCGGTCGGCAGGCGATGCTGCGACTGCAGCGCGCTCATCCAGGCGCCGGAGAACTTCGAGCTGCGTGCGAAATAGTCGCCGAGGAAGATGGCCATCAGCTCACCATCGCGACCACGCACTTCGAAGGTGCGCACGTCGGGGTGATAGGCGGCGACGCCGGGGACCTCGACCACTTCGAGGCCGAAGAGGCGGTCCGCGACTTGGAAACAGGCGAGGATCATCATCTCGAGCTGCAGATACGGCTTCAGCTCGGCCTCGGAGAAGTCGAAGCGCTGACCGCGAATTTTCTCGGCGTAGTGACGCCAGTCCCAAGGCATCACGTCGTGCGACTTGCCCTCTTCGGCGATCTTCGCGGCGATGTCGGCTTCTTCTTCTTTGGCGCGCGCAGCGGCTTCCACCCAGACGGTCTCGAGCAGCTGCTTCACCGCCGCCGGCGTCTTCGCCATCGTGTCGTCGAGCTTCCACTCGGCGTAAGTCGCGTATCCGAGCAGCTTGGCTTTGTCTTCGCGGAGCTGCAGCGTCTCGCGGATGAGCGCGCGGTTGTCGGTGGCGCCGCCGTTCTCGCCGCGCGCGACCCACGCTCGGAAGGCCTCTTCGCGCAGCTCACGGCGCGTCGAAAACGTGAGGAAGGGCTCGATGATCGAGCGCGACAAGGTGACTGCGAACTTTCCATCTGCCTTGCGTTCGCGCGCCGCAGCCGCCATCGACTCGAGGAGAAAGCCCGGCAAGCCCTCGAGCTCGGCGCCCTCGGAGAGCAACAGCGACCAACTCGACTCGTCGGCGAGCACGTTCTGCCCGAAGCGCGCGCCGAGGCTCGCCAGCTGCTCGTCGATCTTCGCCAGGCGCTCTTGCTCCGGCTTCGGCAACTTGGCGCCGGCGAACACGAAGCCCTTCCAATGACGCTCGAGGACGCGGGTCTCTTCGAGGGTGAGATCGAGCCGCGCGCGACCTTCCCAGAGCGCGTCGACGCGGGCAAAAAGAGCCACGTTCATGCCGATTTTCGACGAATGACGGGCGAGCTTGGGCGCGATCGCTCGTTCGAGCGTTTGGATCACTTCGTTGGTGTGGGCGCCGGCCCGAAGCCCGAAGATCGCCGAGACGCGGGAGAGCGCTTCGCCCGCGAGCTCGAGGGCGACGATGGTGTTGGCGAAGCTCGACGCCTCGGCGCGGCCAGCGATGACGTCGATTTCGGCGTCGTGCGCGGCGAGCGCAGCGTCGAACGCGGCCTCGAAATCGGTGTCGGCGAAGGCATCGAAGCGCGGCAGACCACGGGTGCCGTTCCACTCGACGAGCGCGGAATTGACGGCGGCTTTGGCGGACATCGGGGCGGACATCGGAGGACGATAGCACTCGCCTCGGCGCGATCGAGGGACGTATTCTCGGGATGATTCGGCTCTTTCAGGTCGTCGACGGACAAGAGGTCAAAACATGATGCGGACCACTGGCCTCTACTTCGCGCTCACCTGCTCGCTGCTCACCGGTCTTGCCGGTCTCGGCTCTCTCGCATGTAAAGGCGAACCGAAGCGGGTCGATCCGATCCAAAGCGACAAATCCGCATCCGCCGCGCCCTCGCCGAGCGCTTCGAGCGTCGTCGTCCCGCCCCCCAAGATCGACGTCGGGGCCTTGGCTGGAGACTTCGATCGCTTCGACGACACCGGCGCGACGTTCACGGTCCTCGTCCCGTCTTCCGACAGCCCGAAATCGGTGTGGGTCATCGACGCCAAGACCTTCGCCACGAAGACGAAGCGCGACCTCGACCCGACGGTGGTGGCCTACACCTATGGCGGCGCGATTCAGGTGGTGAACGATGGCAAGTCGCTCACCCGAGTGGTCGTCGATGGCGCGAAGAAGACGCCGATTCCCACGACCTTGATCGACGTCGCGGCGCTCGGTGGTGACGACGCCTCGATCAGCGACGACGGCCGACTCTTCACCTTCGGCTCGCTCGACGTCTTCGATCTCGACACGCTCGCCATCGCCTATTCGTTCGCCATTCCTTGCGCGGGCGGCCCGAACCCGACGGCGACCGTCGATCCGAAAGGCCACTACGCAACAGGCGTTTGCCGCGGCACGTTTCGATCGAAGCTCGGCAAAGCGCGCGGCCCCGAGCTTCCCTGGGAAGAGTCGCTCGGGAGATTCGTCGTCTCGGCCGACGAGCGCGTGGTGCTCGAGGGCGCGTACATGCCTTTCGCGATGGACTGGGTTCCCGAGTTCAGCGTCATCGACGAAGTGGGAAAGACGCCGCGCGTGACCGTGCGAAAGCTGGTGCCCAAAGCCGGTGAGGCCGTCGGCCCCGACTATCAAATGGCGCTCTCTCCGAAGGGCGACGTCGCGGCAGTCCTCGTCGACGGAACGCTCGAGCTCTACCGCACCTCGGACGGCAAGGTGCTGCTGAGCAAGAAGGGCCCGAAGGTCGAAGGCACCCGCCTCGCCTTCCACCCGACCGAGGCCGCGCTCTGGATCGCGAGCGAGAAGAAGCTGCAAATCGAGCGCATCCCGACGTTCGCCGTGGTCCCGAGCGTGACCACGAGCGCCAGCGCGAGCGCCTCGGCAGCTCCAGCTCCGAAGCCGTTGCCGCACCCGCTCCACGAAGGCGACGTCGATCCCAAGACGGGAGCGGTCATCGGGAAGTGAGCGATGCGAGTGGGGCGATTCAGAGGCTACGCCCTCGCAATCGCAGCGCAGCTTCGACGCCGGCGCGATGACGCTTCTGCCATTCGGCCGGAGTGAGCTTGGCGTCGGCCTCGACCTTGGCGCGCGCCTTCGCCAGAACGTCGGCAGCGCGCTCCCTCGGAACGACGACGATTCCGTGCTCGTCGGCGACGACGACGTCACCGGCATCGACGACGACTCCGCCGCAGCGAACCTGCACGCCGACCCCGCCGTCGCCGCCACGCTTGGCCGCGATCGGCGAGACGCCGCGTCCGAAGACCGGAAACAGCAAGGATTTCGCCTCCGGAACGTCTCGCATCACGCCGTCGAGGACGAGCCCGACGACGCCGTTGCGCTGGGCGATGCCGCAGACATTTCCGCCAGCGATCGCGGCTTCGTCGTCGCCAGCTTCGACCACGATGACGTCGCCAGGCTTCGCCAGATAGATCGCCGCGTGGAACATCAAATTGTCGTGACGGCCGGTGCGCACGGTGAACGCCGGCCCTGCGATGCGCGGGAGACCCGGTGACCAGAGGGGCCGCAAGGAGTGGTGCATCACCTGCGCGATCTCGAGCACATCGGCGAGCTCTTCGGGAGAGAGCCCGCCGAGCGCTGCGACGACCTCGAGCGGCGGGCGAGAGAAGTCGGCTTCCAGCGGACGAAGAGCGCTTTCCATGCACTGACCTTAGGCCCATGAACGGCGCCGAACAGTGCGACGGATCGGGTTCGAGTCCCAAAATGCCCCGCGTGCGACAGACGATCGCCCTGATTCGTCGAGTCTTCGTGATTAACGTCGTGGGATGTCTTCCGGTGAATCGAAGCTCGCGATCTACGGCGCCATCGGTGCCAACGTCGCCATCGCCATCTCCAAGTTCGTCGCCGCGTTCTTCACCGGCAGCTCGGCGATGCTCTCCGAGGGCATCCACTCGCTCGTCGACAGCGGCAACGGTCTCCTCATCCTGTTCGGCATCCGTCAGAGCGCGCGTGCACCCGACGCGCGGCACCCCTTCGGACGAAGCAAAGAGCTCTACTTCTGGGCGCTGATCGTCGCGGTGCTGGTCTTCTCGGTCGGCGGAGGCATGTCGTTCTACGAGGGCATCTCCCATCTTCGTCACCCCGCGCCACTCGGTGACCCGACGTGGAACTACGTGGTGCTCGCGCTCTCCCTCGTCTTCGAGAGCATCTCCTGTGGCCTCGCCTTCCGCGCCTTCAACCGCGATCGCGGCGGCGCTGGCTTCTGGGCGACGCTCCGCAAAAGCAAAGACCCTTCCGTGTTCGCCATTCTCATGGAGGACTTGGCGGCCATCCTCGGACTCCTGATCGCGCTCGCCGGCGTCATTCTCGGACAGCTCTTCAAGAATCGCTATTTCGATGGCGTGGCGTCGATCTTGATTGGCACTCTCCTCATCGCCGTCGCGACGTTTCTCATTTGGAAGACCAAGGGGCTCCTCGTCGGCGAGGGCGTCGACGGCGCGACGGTCGACGACGTGCAAGCGATCGCGCGCGCCGAAGACGCCGTCGAAGAGGTGCGCCCTCCCCTCACGCTCCACCTCGGTCCAGCCGACGCCGTTTTGGCGCTCGACGTGCAGTTTCGGCGCGAGCTCTCGTCGGAAGAGGTCGAGCAGGCGATCGACCGTCTGCAGGACGCGATTCGCGCGAAGCATCCGCAGTTCAAGAGGATTTTCGTGGAGGCGAAGCGGTTGGCGGCGCGTCGACCGGAGGCGGCTGAGTAGGAGAGTTGGGGGAGCCCGCGCGACGCTCGCCGGGCTTTCTGACGCATCTCGACTATATGGCCTCGAGCCCTACATCCTCCTCGGAGGTCTCGATGATCGGCACCGGTCAATCACTATGGGAGGACACGATCGAGTCGTTGGAAGCGACGCCGATGATCGCGGTAGTCGCCGTGGTATGTGCCTTGCTCTTCCATCTCGGCGTCGCCTCCAGCGGGAGTGCACTCGCGTTCATCGGCTTGCCATTCGCCGTCGTCATGCTCGTGCTGGTCGCAGCGACGGCCTTGGGCACGTTCCTCGATCGCGAGGCATCTGCGGCGGTCGCCCTCGTCGCCATCCAGCTCGTCGCCGTGCGGTTCATGGCGAGCGTCTTGCGCTTCGAGATGACGACGTTGGTCGTCTGCCAGGTGGTTGCTGGCGGCGTGCTGTCGATGGGTGCGGCGGCGTGGCGAAGGCGGCGAGCGGGTTGAGGGTCGTGTTGGCGCATCACGGAGAGATCGCTCTCGGAGCGCGACGACCGCTACCCGATACCCGTGGGGATATAACCTTGCTCGCCCTCAATATTGGCGAGGCGTCACGCCGATGCCGTCGCCGCACGTACGCTCAAGAAGTGTCGTCGTGCGGCACGGCGTCACCAAACCGCCATCGCCGAGTGCCGGACAATTGCATTTTGAAAAAACGGCTACGTGAAGGGCCAAAGAGCCCGCCTGCGTCCGTCCGTTCGACCTTCGAGTCACCCGTAGAGGTGAGATCAGCGGCCGAATCACCGGCTTGACGCCGGGGCACCCGTGTGGCGAGGTCAATCTGCCCACGAGCTGACGTGCCGGCCTGCGACCGTCTCGACCAGAGCCGATCGCCTGGCAGAGCGCGTACGGCGACGCGCGTTCTCGATCGCGCGTGCCCGCGTCCCCACCTGGAGGTTGCCATGTCCGCCCGCCGTCAACGTGTTCCGCGTGACACCTCGCACCTTACCGGCTCGACGCTCCGCTCGCAGGTACTTCGTGCCGCGGCGCTGCTGGGCGTGGGCTGCGTGATCATGTCTGGGTGCCTGCGGCGGGAAGATCGCACCCGACGACCCGGCCATCGTGACCAGTTGTGCGCTACCCTCGACCGACTCCAGCACCTTGAAGCCTAATTTCGAGTGCTTCGCTGTCGATCACAACGGCGATCAGCATGCTCTGTTCAGCTACGACAATGCCGGAAGCTCCGTCGTCGCCGCCCAGTAGGCGTTGCGAATCTCATGTCCCCCGCGCCGGGGGGACGCGGGCAGCCGGCGACCTTCCGACCGGGCAGCCACGTCGGCGCCTTCTCGGTGCGGATGCCGGAGGGTACGCTCACGTGGCAGCTGGGCGCGAATACCGCGACTGCATCCACGACCGGCCGCCAATGCTCCGTCGTCGGGGATTCCGCGAACGTCGGTAAGAAGACACCCTTTCTCATCGATCTGCACCCAGTGGACAATACCGTCCCCTCGGGCGCGATTGTCCCGTCGGCGCCGCTCGGAGGTCCCAATCAACCAGCACTCGACGTCGCTGGTCATACGTCGGGCTCGTTCTCGATGGGCACCGACGGAAGCGCCCATTATTCGATTCCGTTGTGGGTTCCCGAGGGCCGCGCCGGAATAGAACCCTCGCTCGCCATCAACTACGCCAGCAACGGCGGTGATGGCCCGCTTGGAGTGGGCTTCGGCCTCACAGGCCTCTCGGAGATCACGCGCTGCTCGCGCACGATGGCCGACGATGGCGTCGCGCAAGGCATCTCGTGGCTTGATCCCTTGCCCGGTGCCCACGAAAAGGGAGACAAGCTCTGCCTCGATGGAAATGGGCTCGTTCCTCTCGATTCGGCTGGTCGACCGCTCGAATATCGAACGCAACACGAGACGTTTTCACAGGTGCTCGTGGACGGCTACGACGTGGAGGGGCCGACGTCGTTCACCGTCCGAACGAAGGATGGGCTGATTCTGAAATACGGTACGCGACCAGAGTCGCGCCTCGAGAGCCTGCAGGTGAGGCTCACGACGACGGAGCTGGTCCAAGACATGCTCTATCCGGTGAAAGTGCCCGTGCTCCGTGGCGATAGCACCGCCTCCTACGAGCTCCCTGTCCGCCTGTCTTGGGCACTCACCGAAGTGTCCGATCGCTCCGGCAACACCATGGTGCTCGACTACGAGCTCCGCAGCGCCGGCCATGAGGAGTGCGCGTCGGTCGGACCGCGTTCGCCCGATACGACGATGTCGGCCGTCTGCTGACGGAACTCGAGAACGGTACCGGCGACGCCGAGGTAATCCGAGAGCAACGGTATCTCGACGCGGAACACCCGTTCTTCGCCAACAGAGCAACGCGGCCGAGGTACGTCGCCGATCCTCCGGTCTTCGAAGCCAGCGTGATCGATCGCCTGGGTCGCCTCAGCGCGATTGCGCATGCCGATGGCGCGGTAGAGCGTTGGACCTACGAGGCGCGCCGCAGGCACTTCATGGACGCCGTGGGCAACGAGAAAATCACCGAGCGGAACGAGCTCGGACAGGTGATTTCGACCACCGAGTTTCCGCGCATCGACGGCATCGGCTCGACCGGCAAGCCCAAGAAGCACGCCGTCGTGACTCGCTTTGCCTATACGCCTTTCGGCGAAGTGCGAGAGGTGACCGATGCCTTCGGCAACATCACCGTCAATGTGTACGACGATCGGGGACGCCGGCTGCGAATGAGCGACCCCGATGCGGGCGAACGAGTGACGCGTTACAACGCATTCGGTGACGTCGTCGAGTCGTTCGACGGAGCCGGAGCACGGACCGAGTATGCATACGACGCACTCGGCCGTGCCGTCGGTGTCGATGACAAGGACGGCGTGCGGTGCTTCACGTGGGACTCCGCGCTCCACGGACAAGGGAAACTCGCCGAGACGAAGGCTCCGCAGGTCACCACGACCTTGACCTACGACGCACTCGGTCGGCCTTCGAGCCAACGGTGGACCATCGGTGGCGAGAGCTTCACCCTCGGGACCGAATACGGCGCGAAGGGACTCGTTCAATCGGTCACCCTTCCGGAGGTCGCAGGAACGACTCCGCGCGTCGAATTCGGCTATTCGAGCCCCTTCCGATCGATACAGTCGGCCACCTTCGTCGACGAGGCAGGGGGACCGCCCGATCCCATGGGTGGCAGACCGATGTGGACCATCGCCCATCGCGATGCTGCTGGTGTCGTGACGGATCGAGCGCTCGGCAATGGCTTGCGACAGATCACCGATGTCGACCCTGTTCGGGGCCGAATCAGTGCAGTGCGAGTGGGTGTCGGGCCAAGCGCGACGGACCTCACGTCACTCGTGCAGAACGCGACCTTCAGCTATCAACTCAATGGGCAAACGTCACGACGCACCGATCTGGTCTCCGGCTACGTCGATCGGTTCGAATACGACGGAAGTCACCAGCTGACGCAGTGGGAGAGCGCCTCTGCATCCGCGGCCGGCGAGTCGACCGCGGCCACGGCGCGCACGTCCTATCTGTACGACGATCTTGGCAACCTCGTGCAACGCGAAGAAGTGCCTTTAGGCCCGGCGGGTGGCGAGGCGCGAAAGGAGACGTTTGGCATCGGAGACCTCGCTGGTCCTCACGCAGTCACCTCCGCGTCGTTCGCCTCAGGCCCGTTCCTCTACGATCGCAACGGCAACCAGTGGCAGACTCCCGACCGCACGGTGGAATACACCGCTGCCGACCTGCCCGCGAAGGTGACGACCGACCGGGGGACGGTGACGTTCGTGTACGACGCTGCGAGTCAGCGCATTCGCAAGGAGAGCGATGACGGCAGCTCGATTACGAGCGTCGGGCCGTACGAACGCCGGGTTCAAGCCGACGGCACCTACCACGTCTTCTCGCTCCCGGGCGGGGTCGAGGTCGTCTGGGTCGAGCGGGGCGGAGTCATCGTCGACAAGAAGATGCACTTCCTTCATGCCGACAACGTCGGTAGCCCGCAGGTCGTCACGGACGACAAAGGCCTCGTCGTCGAACGTCGGCGCTACGAGCCCTTCGGGCGGCAGGTATTGCCGGAGGATCCTCTTTCCTTGGCAGGCCCGGTGACCTCCGGCGTCATCGCCGGCTTCACATCGCAGGAGCTCGACCGTGACATCGGTCTCGTCAACATGGGAGGACGTCTCTACGACGCCCGCACCGCCCGCTTCGTCACACCAGATCCGATCGTGACGAACTCGACGTCGGCGGTCGGTTACAATCGATATGCGTACGTATGGAATGCACCGATCGATTTCGTCGACCCATCGGGCTTTGCCCCCTGCGATCGGGAGAATTCGAGCTGCGTCGAGACGAATGCCACCCCGGTGGGCGGGCCGACGAATCCAAACGACGGGGGGTCGAACAACGGCGTGCCAGCGAGCGGCGGGGCGACGTTGGGGAGCAATGGCCCCACGATTTTCACGTTGCCCTCGCCTCCAGCGTTCAAAGTGCCAATGTTCGGGTTGGCGTATGCCTTGCCGGCGATCTCGTTCGGAGACAATTCTGGTGGTTCGGCTTCGGCGAAAGCGGTGCCGTGGGGCCATAGCCCACCGAACACCGAGAAGCTGGGGCAGTACGAGGCGTCGAGAGCCGTTCGCAATTATCGCTTTTGGGGTGGGAATCTAATCCCAGGAGCGGCTGGATATGTCGGGAGCCCAGATGATGAATTCATGGAAAACGTGCGGCGACCGTTTGTTGCCGCCACATGGGAATTCTCGAAAGCCGCGGTCATGTTGGCATCAGTCGCCACCGCCGTCGGCGCGGTGCGTGGTACCCTTGCGCTCGGAGCGCGCGCGCTCGCTGGCGAGGCGGTGTTTGGTGAGACGTTGTGGAGGTCCCCCGGTTTTGTGGACATTCTCGAAAGCGTGATACGCGCTGGAGGAGTGACCCATGGCAAGACGCAAGCGACGCACGTTCACCACGAAGTTCAAGGCCGATGCAGTTCATCTCGTGACCGCGGGGGGCAAGAC
>JANXMC010000317.1 GCA_025354825.1 Myxococcales bacterium | reverse complement strand
GTTTCGTCATCGCTCACTCCGCGTGCGTTACCACGCTCGGGGAATGTCCACAAAACCGGGGGAGCTCCAGGCGGCTGGTTCGGTGTCTGGGTCGCGCGGCTCGGCGGCGCCTACAACGCCGAGGCTAAGTATGGCGGCCAGGGTCACAAGCGCGGGGCGCGAGAGACCTCGCGAGGCGTAGGGCGTGGTTGTAGGCGCACGGTCGTTGAACCAGAACGGCATAAGAGACCCTCGGAGAATGAACGGAAGGCGCCCCTGCGGTCAGTCGCAGTGGCCCGAGTACGTCGCAGGAACGTTGCAACAGAAGCTTGCTTCGAGTGGATTCGCGAGCTGGTATGTCGTGTTCGAAATACAAAGCTCGTCGTTCGTAAAGTCCGGGCGCGATGGCGCCCAGTACGTGACCTCGCTATTGGCCTGGCTAACAGAAGACCATCCCGGTCGAACCGTGACTCCAGCCGTAAACCGCTTCCGCCAAAAGTTGTGAGTTAGGTAGTCGGACTGGGCCCGGTTCCACGCCTCGGTACAGTCGGCCGTTTCAGGCCCGGACCCCCCGCAATACTTGCCATTCGGGTATAGGCCGCAGCAGGAATCGTGCGCCAACGAGCCGATGGAGACGTCACACTCCACAAGGGTTGGATCATCACCGACCTGGTCGCACGTATCGCCAATGGGAAACGAGAGGACGGTTCGCTTTGAGCAATTGGGCCCGACGGCGCCGCCGCAGGTCGAGGGTAGGTTGAAGTCAATCGCACGCTGAGGAGTCTCGGCGACCAGTGTTCCAGCGCTGTCGAGCAGACCTACCGTAAAGAGTGGAATCTGTTTTTGGCAGAGGAGGCCAGACCGTCCTGACAGCTCGGTCCCCGCGTCCCCCCCGGGAAGCAACGAGCCGCCATCTCCAACGAGGGCAACGCCGTCGTCGGCGATTCGAACGAGGGTCGCGGAACGGGCCGACGCGATGGTAGGGTCGCTGGGGTCGAGACATGCGATCGCGGCGTCGTCCGCGGATGTCGGACTGTCCGCACGCGGCGTGAGGTGTGTCGATCCGCCTAGTAGGGAGCGGGTGGAAAGAAGCGCGGCGCTCGTGGGCGGCAGTGAGAACGTGAGCGTTTGGTGCGCGCCGGTGGACGAAGTGAGCTCGAGCGATCCGTGCGTGGTGTCGAGCGAGAACGTGCCGGACTCAACGCAGGAGGCAGGCGTCCCCTTGCACGCCGAACCTCGCTTCAAGACGTAACGAGAATCGAGACCAAACGAGAAGGCCGCACCCGTCGTAGGGTCGCGCGGATCCTGATAGCTACCAACGAGGGTCCACTTAACCACGGGGCTCGCGGCGGTCGTGTCCTTCGCGCTCGAGCAGCCGACCGGCGCACCGAGGAGCGCAGTGGAAGACGACATGAGACAGACCAAACCGATGAGACGCGCGCGAGCGTAAAGTCGACGAGGCTTGTTCATGCGACGAATCCCTCCGTGTTGAAATCAACCGAATGCATTCATGCAGCCATCTGTACCGCGACTCTAGTGGCCGCCCGCCGGCTTCAACGTGGGCGAACAACGAAGACGGCGGACGGCGCCCCCAACGTCCAAGCCGTCGAGCGTCACGTCATCGTCTGACGACGACATTCGCCATCTCGTCGTGCCGAGTCCCTTGCCTGGACTCGATATCGCAGCGCCACGTTCGCTTTCGTCTTCGAGCGAGTCACGAACGCAAAGCAGCGCGCGTGCCGTGACAGCTCTCGTGCGCCTACGCGGCGATACTCTCGGAGTACGGCACGGGTCGATCGATCTCGCTCGTGCGACGGAACGGTGAGTTCCGACACGCGGAAGTGGATGTTCCGCGAAGCCGATTGGCTTGCTTCAGCAGAGCGTGGGGGGGCTCCGATCCATCCCGTTCGATTTTTTTCGAGGTCTCGTCGATGGAATCGAAAGGACGTGGGAACGAACGGAGAGACCGAGCTCGCGCGCGTCCGCCGACGCCCCATCGCGCTCGGGATTGCCGACCGCCGATCCGTAGCGCCCCGCGCTCGCGGCGGCGCACAAGCTCGCCGAGAGGAAACCCCATGCTCCTGCGCATCCCCCCCCATCCCGTTTCAAGGTCCTTCGCCCTCGGTGTGACTGCCCTGGCGCTCGCGGGGTGCCCCGGCTCTCTGGATGCCTCCTTCGACATCGCAGACGGTGGCGGCGCCGGGGCGGTGCTCGGCGCGAACGCGGCGTGCCCCGACATACCGTCGACCGTGTTCGCGGCGACATGCAGCGGGGCGGGCTGCCACGGCGCGACGAGCCCGGCGAACGGCCTCGATCTCGCGTCGCCAAACGTCGGTGCGCGGCTCATTGGCAAGGCGAGCTCCATGGGCGGTGCTCTCCTGGACCCCGCGTTCCCATCGCGGAGCGTGCTCTACACAAAGCTCGCTGCGAGCCCGCCCTTCGGGGCACGCATGCCCCTAGGCTCCGCGCCGCTCGACGATGCCGCGCTCGCGTGTGTGTCCGCATGGGTAGCCTCGCTGGCGCCTCCCTCTGTGCAGAGTGGGGTTGTGGATTCGGGTGCAATGCCCGCGCAAGGCGCCCCCGACGCCGGAGCGCAGGCGATGGACTCAGCCTCGCCCACACATAGCTTCTCTCCTCGCGACCTCCCAAGCACGGTTCTGTGGCTCGATGCCGCTCAAGGCGTGACCACTTCTGGAACGCGTGTCTCTGGCTGGCGCGACCAATCACAGATGCATAATGACGGAGCTCAGGGCTCCGATGGGAATCGCCCGAGCGTGGCCGCGGCGGCAGCGGGCGGGCTGCCAGCGCTTAGGTTCGAGGAGAGCCGAGAGACGTTCCTCTCCATTCCGGACAGCGATTCCCTCCGATGGGGGTTGGGTGGCTTCGCCGTCAGCGTAGTCGCGGCCAATCGCAAGGCGACGGCAGGACGACGACACGGCGGCGGCGTCTCGACGGTTTTTGCCAAACAGAAGCTCGGGGCCTCTACCGAAATAACGCTGCATCTCAACTGGTTCACCGGCGAATCCACGGACGACGACGGCAAGATTCATATGGGAATCGGCGAGGGAAATCCCGGGCAGCAGAGTGCATCCGGCGGCTACAACGACGGCACGCCCCGCGTCTACACCGCCCGCGTTGCGCCGAGCGGCGGCGGCGGCACGGACTACCAACTCTTCGTCAATGGCAAGCCGGTCGGTTCGACCCACGCAAACGGCGCTGTCGACGTTTCAATACCGGGATCCGTCGTCCGCATCGGCTCGACCTACGGCCAGAGCGTCGAGGGCGACGTCTCCGAGGTCGTCGCGATCAAGGGCGCGCCGAGCGACGACGACCTCGCGAAGCTCAATGGGTATCTGATTGCCAAATACGGAATCAAACCGTGAGCCGAGCGCTCGACGCGCAGTGCTCATCGAACGGAGACATCATGAAAGCGTACTTTGGAATCGCGAGCGCCGTAATCGTGATGGCCGCGTGCTACGGGCCGGCGAGCCCAGCGACGCCGGAAGCCGAAACCGACGCGGGCGCGGCCCTGCCCGCACCCGAAAGCCCACCGGCGTCACCCGTCGATTCGGGGCCGGCGCAGGCAAACGTGGAGGACGCCAGCGTCGCGCCGAGGGACGCGGGCACGGCGCCGCCCACAACGACGTGCGCGACCGCGACGCCGCCGCGCGATGGGCTCGCGCTGTGGCTGCGCGCGGGCGTCGGCGTGACGTTGGAAGGCGACCGCGTAACCTCGTGGGCTGACCAGTCCGGCGGGCCCCCCGCCTTGCCGCCAAGCGCTGGCCAGCGTCCGACGCGGGTGGTGGGTGCGCTCGCCGGTAAAGCGATTCTCCACTTCGAAGGGGGGCGCGAAGCTCTCCAACGGACGACGCCCATCGACGGGCTTCACGGCCTCACGATCGCGTTCGTAAATGCCACGCCCACACTTTGGAAAGACGATCAAAACGAATGGTGTCACCACGCGGCCTGCGACCCGAAGGCGGGTGCCGGCGCACGCGTCGTGTCCGAGACAGGGTGCAGCGGCACCTATGAGCACGTGCTCTGGTGGAACGGCCAAGCCGATTGGACTGGGGTCTACCTCTCGCCAAAGCAGGAAGAAGTCGCATTCCGATTCGGCAACGGCACGAAGACGTATTCCGAAAACCCCTGCAGCGTCCCCCACGACGTTCAGGTCGCCTTCCCCCGCGCCTCGTCGCTTCACACGGCATTTTCCCTAACGGTCGCCATTCACGACGAGCTCGAGAATCGCATTTACGTGCAGGGCGAAGAGGCTCTTCGCATTCCTTCTCCTGGCGGAAAGGAAGGCGCCGTCCACGCGGGCGATAGACTCGATATCGGAAACGGATTCGGCTGGGTCGAGGGGACGAACCACGGCGGCGACGTTGCCGAAGTGCTCGTTTACAAGCGTGCGTTGGCCGACGCCGAACGGCACGCGCTCGAGGCCTACGTCGGCTGCAATCTGTTCCCGTCGGACACGAAGCTCGCTGGGGGTGTCCGATGAAAACCACGTCGCGTCTGAGCGCCGTCGCCGTGCTCGTGCTCGCCCTCGCAGCGCCCTCGCGGGCACGTGCAGAAGGCCCGCCTCGTGGGATCCTCGTTCACACGGAGGGGGCGAAGGGGGCCGAGACGCTTCGCGACGTCGTCGCGGCGCTGCCGGACGGTCTCTACGCCCTTCCCAAGTCCGCTGACGGCGCCGCGTGGCGTGCGAGCGCTCCACCGCGAGGGCGGCACATCGACACCCCGACCCGTCTCGCGCGCGCGGTCCGGGCCGCGGGCACCGACGCAGGCGTGGTTGTCATGACAACCCCGTCCACGGGGTCGACGACGACGATCCATCTCGTCGTTCGCGGCGCCGACGGAGCTCAGGCCGACCTACGCGTCCCGTCGGGCGATCGCGAGGCCCTTGCGCGCGCCCTCGACGGCCTCCTGCCCTCGGCGTCGCGCGCGGAGCCCGCACCCGCGCCCGCGCCCGCGCCCGCCGCCGCGGGTGAAGCGGTCGCAACCGTCGCTCGTCCTCCGGCGACCGACGCGGCTCCGACGGTCGTCGTGCGCGACGAGGTGGCCGCGCCGGCTAGGTTCGCGCCCGCGGCTGCCGGGCCGCTGAGCGACGAACGCCCGCACCCGTCCGTCGGAGCCGCGGACGCGGCCCACGCAACCGCCGGCTTTGCTGCGGGCGTCGAGATCGGCATGCGCAATTTTCGCTACACCGATCGCCGCACCTCGGCGCTGCGCGACTATTCGCTCGGCGGCGCGCCGCTGCTCGCCCTGGCGGGCGAGGTGTACCCGTTTGCGGCGACGACGGCGTCTCTCGTCGCCGACCTCGGCCTAGCGGGAGACTACGCACGGGCATTCGCTCTCTCGTCGTCGTCGTCGTCGTCGTCGTCGTCGTCGTCGACGGACGCCGTCGGCACCGCGTGGTCGCGCTTCGCCATCGGTCCTCGCCTCCGCGTGCGCGCGTTCGGCGACCGTGGACCGCTCGTTTACGCGTCGGTGCAGTATGGCGCCGAGACCTTCGCGCTAGCCTCCGCCGACGCCGTGGCCAATGCCTTGCTACCGAGCGTCGCGTACCGTTACGTGCGTTCGGAAGCCGACGTTCGCGTAGCGCTCGGCCGCGTCTCGCTCCACGGCGGCGGCGCATACCTCGTCATGCTCGACGGGGGGGACGTCGCCTCCCGATTCCCCTCGTCGTCCGTGGGCGGCATCGAAGCCCACGGAGGCGCCGCCCTCACGATGGGTCGCGGGCTCGAGCTCCGCGCAGACCTCTCTTACCGCCGCTTCTTCTATGCGATGCACGCTTCGCCAACCTCGACCTACGTCGCGGGCGGGGCGCTCGACCAGCTTGCGGGTGCGACGTTAGCCCTCGCAATGCGCCTCTGAAGGAGCGCGTCGCGTGGATCCCACGCGCACCTGGATCGACGATGTAGTGCAGGACAATTCGAATCGACAAGTTAGATTTCCCGATGGGGCGACGCCCGCGCGGGAACCCACCATCTGAAGACGATGCGCGCGAGCGAGCGGCATCCTCCCGGAGACCCTCCCATGAAACGAGTCTCGTCCTCTCCCACTCTCGTCGAATCGCTGTACGCCCGGCGACGCGCACTCCCCGTCGGCGCGATCGCGCTCGTCGCATCCCTCGCGGGCGCCGCCTGCGTCGGGACCATCGGCGACGACCACGGCGCGCCGCAGGGCGGGAAGCCTATCGCGACCCCGACCCCCGATCCCGGCGGGCGTCTTGGTACCGGCGCGACGAACGCCGATCCGAAAGCCGCGGGACCACTCCCCCTCCGAAGGCTCACCACGGCCGAGTACGCGAACACCGTGCGCGATCTCTTCGCCGATCCAACGCTCTTCGTGGACCTCCCGCCCGACCCTGTAGGGACCCACGGCTTCGCCGAAGCGCCGCTCCTGTCAGACGATGCCGCCGACGCGCTTCGTGATTCGGCGGAGACTCTCGCCACGCGTGTCGTCGACCACTTCGACGCTCTCCTCGCGTGCGATGCAAAGGCACTTGGAGACGACGCGTGCGCCCGGGCCTTCGTGACCCGATTCGGGCGCCGCGCCTTTCGGCGCTCGCTCGCGGCCGATGAAATTTCGCGCTTCATCGATCTCTACACGTCGGCGAGGACGACGCTTCAATACGATCTTCCGGGCGCCGTGCGCGTGCTGGTCACGGCGTTTCTCCAGTCGCCGTCGTTCCTCTATCACTGGGAGCTTGGCGCGGAGACGGTTGCTCGCGAAGGGGAGGTCCTCGCGCTCGCGCCGTTCCAGCTCGCCTCGCGTCTTAGCTATTTCTTCTGGTCGACGACCCCCGACGACACGCTCCTCGATCACGCCGAGTCCGGTCTCCTCGCGACGGACGCGGGGCTCGCCGCCGAGCTCGATCGCATTCTGGCGAGCGAGAAGCTCACGTCGAGCGTGAACCTCTTTCACAACCAGTGGCTCGACTTGGACCGGGAGGTCTCGAAAGATCAGACTCTGTACCCTGAGTACAATCCCGATCTTCGTACGTCGATTGGGGACGAGACATCGCGATTCTTGCGGTACGTCTTCCTCGAAGGGGATGGGAAGCTCGGGACCCTCTTCACGTCGACGACCGCCGATGTCGACGCGCGCACGGCGAAGCTCTACGGCCTCCCCGACAGCACGGCCACCGGTGTACGTCGCGTGCAGCTCGACGCTTCGACGCGTTCGGGCCTCTTCACGCGCGCGTCGATTCTGACCGTCGACTCGAACGCGTCGACGACCAATCCGCCTCGCAGCGGCGCGAAGCTCTGGGAGAAGGTTCTCTGCAAAACCGTCGCGCCGCCGCCGCCCGGGGCGGCCGCCGCCTTTCACTTCGACACGCAGCTGAGCACGCGCGAAAACTTCGCGAAGCTCGAGGCCGACCCTTCCTGCAAAGGGTGCCACGCCATCATCAACCCGCTCGGTTTCTCGTTCGAAGGCTACGACGCGGTTGGGCGAGCGCGCACCACAGAGGGTGCACACGCGATCGACGCTTCGGGAACGCTGACGAGCGACGCTTCGAGACCGCGCGCGTTCAAGAGCATCGTCGATCTCTCGGCGCTTCTCGCGACCGATCCCGACGCGACGTCGTGCGTCGCCCGGCAATGGTTTCGGTTCGCCGTGCAGCGGCAGGAGTCGGCGGGCGACACCTACTCCCTTGAGTCGGCCTATAGCCAATTCTCCACGACGTCATTCGACCTTCGCGCGCTGCTCAAGGCGTTCGCCCTCAGCCGCACGTTCCGTTACCGCGCCCTCGAGGCCGGGGAGGCACTCTGATGAGCTCAAACGCGTTTTGCCGCCGCTCGTTTCTGAAGACCCTGGGGCTCAGCGCAGTGCTCCTGCCGCTGCTCGACTTCGAGGTCGAGCGCTCTGCGATCGCCGCGCCTGCGGGTGGGCTTCGAAAGCGATTCGTCTCGCTGTTTTGGCCCAACGGCGTCACCAACAGCTACTGGCCCACCGGAGGCGAGAGCGACTTCGTTCTGACAGATGTCCTGAGCCCGCTCGCGCCGCATCGGAGTGACCTTCTCATTCTCGACGGTATCGACAACCGCGCCATGATGGACCAGTTCCCGAGCTATGGCGGCCACGCGGCCATGCCGTTCCTGCTGACGGGAGGCAACGCCAAGGGCCCTGTCGGAAACCTCTCCGCCATCGGCAATTCAATCTCGCTCGATCGTCATTTGGCAAAGCAGCAGACGACGCCCATCGACTCGCTGGTCGTCGGCGTCGACAACCGCGAAGAGCGCGACATCTCGGTGAAGTACGTTTCGTACAACGGCCCAGCGGTTGGCGCTCAGCCGAGCGTCCCGGCGGTCCTCGACGACGTTCACGCGATCTATACGAAGCTTTTTTCGAGCTTAGGCGTCGACCCGGCCAAGCTCGCGAAGCTTCGTGCCGAGCGAAAAAGTGTGCTCGATTTCGTGGGAAAAGATCTCGAACGCTTCCGTGGGCGCTTAGGCAACGAGGGGCGCGAGAAGGTCGATCTCCACCTTCAGTCCATTCGCAATATCGAGGGGAGGCTCGATCAGATCGCGGTCGCGAACGCCCCGGCGCCTCCGGGCGCGGCGATCGATTCGTATAGCAAGGACCAGTACGACACGGTGGCCAAGGTGCAAATCGACATGGTGGTCGGCGCGCTTGCCACGGGCCAGACCAATATCGCGTCGATGCTCTGGTCGAACGCTCACAACAACAGTTGGGTCTTCAAGTGGCTGGGAGACGAATTCAAGCAGTCCGGTGACGGGAGCTTCAACCCACTTCGCAGCCACCACGAGATGGCGCATCGGGGAGGCGACGGCTCCGGGGGCGGCGACGACGCGCGGCGAAAGAATACGGTCGATAAATACTTCATAAGCCAGTTCGCCTATCTGATTGCCCAGTGCAAAGCGGTGAAAGAAGGAAGCGGCACGCTCCTCGACAACTCCGTGCTGCTGCTCGCCAACTGCATGGGGAACGGCGCCTCGCACGCGAACACTCGCCTACCGTGGATCCTCGCGGGCTCCTGCGGCGGCTACTTCCGGACGGGCCGCTACGTGAAAGCGCCGGGCACCCCGTTGAACCGGGTGCTCGTGAGCATCGCCAATGCGATGGGAGATCCGCTCACGACATTCGGGCCCGCCCAGTACGGCGGCGCGCTCGCGCAGCTTCGCTAGCTTCGCGGCTTCACGAAGGAGAGCTACCGAGCGTCGTCCCAGCGCCCGGGGAGGATCGTCCCGACGAGCCTCGCCGGCGCGACGACCCCCCACGCGCGCATCGTCGCGAACGCGCGCTCCGACATCCCGTTGCCCTCCGCTCCACCGACGCGCGGCCCTAGCCGGTAGAGCGCCATGCAAGCGTAGAAGCCCATGTCTGCCTCCTCGCCGCGGATGGCGGCGGCCCGGAGCGCGCTCGTCGCAGCGGCGCTGTCTCCTTCGGCATTCGCCGAGGCGCCTGCCACGAGGGCCGCGAGCACGGAGGTCCACGGCATCCTTTCGCGCTCGAGCGCGCGGGAGAGCGCCTTGGCCTCCGCGATGCGCGCTTTGCGCATCGAGGGGACGGCCTCGATGGAGGCGACGGCGCAGCGCGCCCGTGAGAACGCCTGCAGCGCGCGAATGAACTGCACATGCAGCAGAAGGCTACGGCGCAGCGGTCGCGCGTCGCGCTCGTGGGCCTCATAGGCCTGGGCCCCTTTGCCCAGGTAGAGGGCGATCTCTCCCCCCCACGTGAGCGCCTGCCAGTGCTGGAGCAGGTAGCGACTGTTCGACCAGCGGCTCATCGCCTCGCGCAGCTGTTCTCGCGCTACATCGGCCTGGTCGGCGGCCAGCAGCATGAGGCTCGCGTACGTCGAACGGAGGTTGACGCTCGTATAGAGGTCTCCGCGTTGGTCGGCGTCGGCGAGGAAGCGCGCGTGGCGAACACCGAGCTCGTCGAGGTCCCCCGTGTTGACGTGGAGTAGACGCTGAAGAGGTGCGCGTTGGCGTGCCACCCCGCGATGTGGCTTGGGAACTCGGCGTACGCGGCGTCGAGCAGCTCGCGCGATCTCCGCCACGTGCCCCGCAAGAAGAGCGACACGCCTTGGGCGCCGACGGCAAAGGCGCGAGCTTCGCGATCGCCGACGTGATCGGCCAAACGCAGACCAATGCGCGCGAGCTGTCGCTCCCTCGACGACTCTTTCCCCCCCGCGCTCGCGAGGTGGGCGGCCTCCAAGCTGACTGCGCGAATCACCTGGAAGCGATCACCTGCCGCCAGCGCGAGCCTCAGATGACGAGCCTGCATGCACGCGCCGAGGACGACATCGACGAGGCTGAGCCCAACGGCGACCGCGTACAGCACGTCGATGCGCGCGCGGTCGTCGCGGCTTACGTCTTCGGGGCCGCGTTCCTTGAAAGACAGGCCACGGATCCGGAGCCAGCCGCGAAAAAAGAGAAGAGTGAGTAGCGCCACCACGGGCGACTTCGGGCGCCTCATTCCGGTCGCCTCCAGGACGCGGTTCAGCACGGCGATGCCTTCGTCGATTCGTCCCGAGGTGAGAAGCTGCTCGGCCGCGGCCCGCTCGCTCTCGAACCGCTCGAAGGCCGGCGCCCGTGCCGCCGCCTCGAGGTAAACGTCCGCCGCCTCGGAGCCGCGCCCCGCCCATTCGAGGACGGAGGCGAGCCGCAGCCGAAGGCGCCTCGCGTCGAGCGAGCTCTCGTTGATCGTGCTGATCGTAAGGCGAAAGAGGCGCACGGACTGCTCGAACGCGAGCTTCGTCGCCGCGCGCTCCGCCGCCAGCTCGGCGTACCTCGCGGCGCGCGAAAGCTCGCCCGCGCCGAGCAGATGGAGCGCGAGCGCTTCCGGATCTGCGCTGGGTGTGGCTTCGAGAACGTCGGCGAGGCGCCGATGGTGCTCCGATGCGCGCGCGGGGGTGATGCGCGCGAGGAGCGCCTGGCGCACGCGATCGTGCACCACCTCGGCGACGTCGCGGCCGTCCACGAAGCCGCCGCGGACGAATCGGCGTTCGCGGAGGAGCCACAGAGCTTCGTCGAGCCCGCCCGAGACTCCCGCCGCGTCCGCCGCAAGCGCCGTGGAGAGGGGTCGCCCCGCCACCGCGACGACCTCGAGGAGTCTCTGCGCGGGCTCGGGCAGCTGCGCGACCCGCCACGTCACCAAGCTCTCGAGCGTGCCGGTGACGGTTGCTACGCCGAACGCTCGCGCGAGCTCCTCGAGGAGGAAGGGGTCGCCTGCAGACTCGCGCGCGAGCGCTTCGACGTCGCCGGGCGTCGCCGCGGGCCCGAGACGCGCGCGAGCGAACGCGCGCGCATCCGCCGGCTCGAGGGGCCCGACCGTCAGCCCGATCTTCTCGACGGCAGACGGCCAGCGCTCGACCCCCGACAGGAAGGCGCTCGCCTTGGCGTC
>JANXMC010000243.1 GCA_025354825.1 Myxococcales bacterium | reverse complement strand
ATTTCGTGCTGTCCGACATGCCGGTAGAATGCGTCTTCATTGCCGATAGGGCCATGCGTTCTTTCGAATCGGATTCATAGGCAAAGCCTATGGGTTCGGCGCTAACGTTCGGAGCTATGGAGCTTCGCCACCTCCGCTACTTCACGGCCGTGGCCGACGCGCTCCACTTCGGGCACGCGGCGAAACGGCTTCACGTCTCGCAGCCAACGCTCTCGCAGCAGATCCGCGACCTTGAAGACGAAGTCGGCTCGAAGCTGTTCGAACGGAGCGGTCGCGGCATTCGACTCTCGCAGGCGGGCGCGCTCTTTCGCACCCACGCGTCGCGTGCGCTCGAAGACGTCGACGCCGGCACCCGCGCCGTAGGAGCGCTTCGCGGCCTCACCACCGGCGTGCTTCGCGTGGGCTACTTACCGAGCTTTCGAAACTTGGTCGTGCCGGCGCTGCTGGCCGTCGTGCGCAACCACCCGGGAGTGCGCGTCACGGCGACCGAAGCCGTCGTCAGCCGCGTCGAGCGCCGTGTCGCCGACGGCAAGCTCGACGTCGGCGTCGCCATCGCATCGACGCGCGCGCCTGAAGTCGAAGCCGAAGCCGTCTTCGAAAGCCGGTTGGAATTGGTCGTGGGCAAACGCCACCGCTTGGCCGCGATGAAGGCATCGGCGCGCGTGCCGTTGAAGCAGCTCGAAGGCGAGTCGTTCGCGCTTCTCACGCGAGGGCTACGCGCCCGCGCGGCGGTCGACAGCTATTTGGCGAGCACCGGCTTCTCGCCGCACATCGTGTTGGAGTCGAACGCCGTGGGGACGATCTTGGCCATCGTGCGCGCAGGGCTCGCCGTCACGCTGCTCCCCGAGCCGAGGTTCAACGACGCCGAGAGATTGCCCGTGCGCGCGTTGTCACCGTCACCGCCGTCGCAATTGGCGGCGTTGGTATGGAGGCGAGGCGCCCCGAGAACTGCCGCGGCGATGGCGTTCGCGGAGGAGATGCGGCGTGTGAAGAAGTAATAGCAACGACGTCATCATCGACAACGCGTGGCTCTGGCGCGCCGACCACGGCAAGGAAGACAATACCGTCGGTTGGGATGTGAACCCCAGCAAGAACGGCCTCATCGTCAACGGCAACAACGTGAGCGCCTAGGAACTCTTCGTGGAACACTTCGAGGAGTACCAGACGATCTGGAACGGCAACGGTGGACGGGTCTACTTCTACCAGTCTGAAATCCCCTACGACGTCCCGTCGCAGAACCGCTGGACGCACAACGGCGTGAACGGCTACGCGTCGTTCAAGGTGGGTGACGCCGTGACGAGCCACGATGCGCGCGGCCTTGGCATCTACTGCGTCTTCTACAACTCAGTCGTCTTGGAGAACGCCGTCGAGACTCCGCAAACGGCGGGCGTCGCCTTCCAACACATGATTACGGTCTGGCTCGGCGTCGCCGGTGGCAGCGCGATCAACCACATCATCAACGGCCAAGGCGACACAGTGAACAGCGGCCGAATGACCGCGCGCACCTCGTACTGACCGCCCGCTCGCGGGCCGCCTCGTCGCGGAACGTGTGGGCCGAGAACGGCATCTGCTCTTCGTACACCGATGAGCAAGCTCTTCTCGCCCCTCACGTTTCGCGATTTGACCCTTAAAAATCGCGTTTTCGTCTCCCCCATGTGCCAGTACTCGTGCGACCTCGACGGTCTCGCGACGCCGTGGCACCTCGCTCACCTCGGCCGAATGGCCATGGGCGGCGCGTCGCTGGTCTTCACCGAGGCCGCGGCCGTCACGCCCGTCGGGCGCATCTCGCCGCACGATCTCGGCATCTGGTCCGACGCACACGCCCTTGCGCTCGCACCGATTACCGACTTCATCAAATCAACCGGCGCCGTCGCGGGCATTCAGCTCGCCCACGCTGGCCGTAAGGGGAGCACCGAAGTCCCTTGGCGCGGGGGCCAGGCGGTCACCAAAGAGCAAGGAGGCTACACGCCCGTGGCGCCGAGCGCCGTCGCCTTCTCGCCGACCTACCCCACGCCCGAAGCGCTCACGGCGGACGGCATCGCGCGCGTGGTCGACGCCTTTGCCGCGGCTGCGAAACGCGCGGTCGCCGCGGGATTCGAGGTCATCGAGCTGCACGCCGCCCATGGCTATTTGATTCACCAGTTTCTCTCACCCCTCATCAACCAACGGGACGACGCCTGGGGCGGCGACTTCGACGGCCGAACGAAGCTCGCGATCGACGTGACCGCGGCCGTGCGGAGCGCGCTCCCCCACGGAATTCCCCTGTTCGTGCGCATCTCCGCGACCGACTGGGTCGACGGCGGGTGGGACCTCGCGCAGAGCGTGCGCCTCGCGGCGAAGCTTCGCGAGCTCGGTGTGGATCTCGTCGACTGCTCGAGCGGCGGCGCGGTCCCCAATGCCAAAATCCCAACGGCCCTCGGCTATCAGGTTAAATTCGCCGAAACCGTGAAACGCGAAGTCGGTATTGCGACGGGCGCGGTTGGGATGATCACCGGCGCGGAGCAGGCCGAAGCGATTCTCACGTCGAACCAGGCCGACGCGGTGCTCCTCGCGCGCGCGCTTCTGCACGAGCCCAACTGGCCGCTCCATGCCGCGGCGCAGCTGGGCGACGATGTCGCCTGGCCGAAACCGTTCGAGCGCGCGAAGAAGATCGAGTCGGCCCGGTAATCGAGCCAGCGCACGCCTCTTCAGGGATTGGGCGTCGTCTGTTTTTCGTCGACGCTGAAGTCGGACATCTCGGCGACCTGTCGAAGCTCGACCATCTCGGGGCCGGCGACGGGGACCTTGCGGGCCCACGCGACGGCCTCTTCTTTCGATGTGACCTCGAGCATCCAATAGCCGCCGACGATCTCCTTCGACTCGGTGAACGGGCCGTCGCTCACGACGGGTTTGCCTTCTGCGAAGCGGACGCGCACGCCCTTGTCGCTATTGCGGAGGCCGTCGACTGCGAGGAGAACGCCGGCCTTTCGGAGCTCGTCGTTGTATCTCCCCATGGCGGCCATCTCCTTCGGGTCTGGCGTCGTCGTCGTGTCCGCGTTGGGGCCTGGGTACATCAGCATCATGAAGCGCATTCGGTCTCCTAGCGAGTCGGTGAGGGGCGTTGCGAAGCGATGGGCTCTCGCAAGGGTGACGAACGGGCGTCCGTCGGATCGACATCGCGCGCGAAGAAAATAGCTAAAGGGTGGCGGAGCCGGGGTAAACCATGAGCGCACCCATGAGACTGTAAGAGGCGCGGCGGCCGTGCGTCTGCGCTCGCTGGAGGACTCATGATCCGATCGCCACGCTTCTCGCTTGCCCGTCCGTCATTCTCTGCGCTCGTTTACGGGGGTGCGGTGGTGCTCGCCGCGCTGTCTCTGGTGGAATGCCTCGGCGACCCGACCCACCCGAGCCGCTCGCCCAACGACCCCGCGAATCCCCATGCGCGCGAGGCGCCGATGCTCGCGCTCGGGCCGGACGGGCACCAAGCGCTCGTCGCAGACGACGCGGGCGCCGTCTACACGTGCCCGATGCACCCCGAGGTCGAACGTGATGCACCGGGGAGCTGCCCGAAATGCGGAATGACGTTAGTACGGAAAGCGAAGCCGTGAGCGTCGTCGCCCGCCCACGGCGTGCTCTCGCCTTGGGGCTCGTGCTCGCGGCCACGGCCTGCGCGTCGACCTCACCCGCGCCCGCGTTTCGCGACCTCGCGTCGACGATTCACACGCGCACGGGTCACGCGCTTCGTTGGAATCAGGCGACGGCCGACGATGCGAAAATCGACGAGGCGGTGCGCGCTCTTCTCGCGCGCCCCCTCGATTCGGAAGGCGCTGTCCAAGTGGCCCTCCTACGCAACCCTGCGATCCTCGCAACCTACGAAGACTTGAGCATCGCCCAGGCCGATCTCGTGCAGGGCGGCCTTCTCCGCAACCCAGTATTTTCTCTCTCGATCACGACGGCCGAGCGGGACGCCCTTTCGCCGAACCTCGTCTTGGGAGTCGCGCAGAGCTTCTTCGATCTGCTTCTTTTGCCCGCACGGAAGAAGATTGCAGCATCTCAGCTCGAGCAGGCCAAATTCCGAATAGGGAACGCCGTCCTCGATCTCGAAGCGCAGGTGCGTACGGCCTATTACACCGTGCTCGGCGCCGAGCAGACGCTCGCGATGCGCAGGGTCGTGGCCGATGCGGAGCTTGGCGCCTACGAGCTGTCGCGCGCCCAGCGCGACGCGGGCAACGTGAGCGACCTCACCTTCATGAACGAGAAGGCACTCTACCAACGGCTCGCCTTGGAGGTCACGCGCGGTGAAGGCGAGCTTGCGTCGGCGCGGGAGCATCTCACACGTCTCATGGGGCTGTGGGGCGACGCGACGACGTGGCGCACGACGGGGCGCCTCCCCGATATGCCGGACACCGAAGCGAGCCTCGACCACCTCGAGGCGCGGGCCGTGGGGGAGCGGCTCGACGTGGCTTCGGTTCGCGCGCAGGTGCAGTCGCTCCGGTACGCCGTGAGCCTCTCGAGCACGAGCCGGTGGACGGGCGTTCTCGACGTAGGCGCCGACGTCGCGCGCTTGAAAAATGGGGATATCGTCGTAGGCCCCCATGTTTCCATCGAGCTCCCCATCTTCGATCAACGGCGTGCCGTCATCGCGCGCCTCGAGGCGCAGCTTCGCGCGAGCGAGCACCTTTTGGCGGCGGCGGCGATCGACGCGCGGTCGGAGGCTCGCGACGCGCGGAACCGCGTGGTCTATGCGCGGCAAATCGTAGAGCGCTTTCGTACGGAGATTGTACCGACCCAAGAGCAAGCTGTGATGCTCTCGCAGACCCAATACGACGCCATGCTGCTCGGAGTGTTTCAATTGGTTCAGGCGAAGCAGGCCGAAATTAGCGCCTATAGCGAATACATCGGCGCCGTGCGCGACTACTGGATCGCCCGCGCCGAGCTCGAACGTTCCCTTGGCGGCCACCTCGTGGCTGGAGGCTCCCGATGAATCGACGTGATCTTCTCGTGTCGAGCGCGGCCCTCCTGAGCGGCGCGGCCCTTCTCAAAACCGAGGCGGCGGCGGCTGCAGACGCGCCCGCGGCCCCGCCCCACGGCCGCGGCCTCTACACACCCGTGACGACCCCCAACGGCGAGACGTTGCCGTTCACGATGGAGAACGGCGTGAAAGTCTTTCGCCTCGTCGCTGAGCCCGTGAAGCGCGAGTTTGCGAAGGGGATGGTGGTGAACTGTTGGGGGTACAACGGCCAGACCCCGGGGCCGACGATCGAGGCGGTCGAGGGGGACAGAGTCCGCTTTCTCGTCACCAACCATCTCCCCGAGCGAACGAGCGTTCACTGGCACGGAGCGCTTCTGCCCAACGGGATGGACGGCGTCGCGGGTCTCAACCAACCTCACATCGAGCCGGGCGAAACGTACGCCTATGAATTCACGCTCCGCCAGAGCGGAACGCTCATGTACCACCCCCATTCCGACGAGATGGTGCAGATGGCCCTCGGGATGATGGGCATGCTCATCATTCACCCCAAGGCGCGCGAAGCGGTCGATCGCGATTTTGCCATCGTTCTCCACGAGTGGTTCATCCCGCCGGGCGCGGCTACGCCCAACCCCGCGGTGATGACCGACTTCAACATTTTCACCTTCAACAGCCGCGTCTGGCCGGGGACGGCGCCGCTGGTCGCGCGCAAGGGCGACCGCGTGCGCGTTCGCTTCGGAAACCTGAGCATGGACAACCACCCGATCCATTTGCACGGCTACCGGTTCGAGGTGACCGGCACCGAGGGCGGGCGCATTCCCCCGGCGGCGCGCTACCCCGTGACGACGATCGACGTGCCCGTGGGGGCGACCCGCGATATCGAGTTCACCGCCGACGAGGCGGGTGATTGGGCATTTCATTGCCACAAATCGCACCACACGATGAATGCGATGAGCCACGAGTTGCCCAATATGCTGGGCGTGAAGCAGGCCGATGCCCACGCCAAGGTGCGCGCCGCGTTGCCGGGCTACATGCCTATGGGTGAAGCCGGAATGGGCAATATGATGGAGATGGGGCACCCCAAGAACACGCTGCCGATGATGTCGGGCGACGGGCCCTTCGGCCCCATCGAAATGGGAGGTATGTTCACGGTGGTCAAAGTGCGCGAGGGGCTCACGAGCTACGACGACCCCGGTTGGTATGCCCAAACAAAGGGGACGACGGCGCGCAAAGTGTGAGGCTCAACGTTTGCCGGCAACAGTACGGAGCAATACTTCGCTTCGGTACGCGGCAAGCATCGCCGGGACGTCGATGCCGGAGAGGTGCCGCGCGACGAAGTGCAGCGCGTCTTCCACCGACTCGACCATCGTGGAGGGGTAGGGCGGGGGCGCTATCCAGAAGACGGCTTGAAGCATTCCGCGTACGAAGGCCGACGGCGTGGCGAGGGCGAACGCCGCCGTCGTCTGCCGAAGCTTGTCGCGCCGCTGATTGAGCATCGCGGCGATGTCGCTCCGCCCCAGGGCCGTGATGCCGAGGGCGAGAGGCACGTCGTACACCACGCCGACGCGCACCGTGTTGGGCCGCGCATCGATGGCGCGGGCGAGCTCGGTTCGGTGGACGGCCTCGCCCGCTTCGTCGAGCTCGGCGCCTATACGAATGAAGCAGACCGAGCCCACGTAGATCATCAGCAGCCCCGGGCGGGCGATAGGCCACCCCTTGGGCGCGGGGTCGACAGGCATGGGAGCGATCGAGCTCATCGCGCGTACAAGGTTGCTACGCGCTGAGCGAGCGGGCAATCGTGTCGACGGCCTCGGCCACGGAGATTGAGTAAATCCCCGCTTTGCCCGCTTCGTAGGCGCGGCGCCATTCGGCGTAGCCCGCTTCGGCGGCGGCGCTCGGCGCGGCGGTGCCGATGAGGGCTGTGACGCTGCGGTGCACGGCGGATTCGGCAAACGGCATGTGGGCAATGGTCTCCGCAATGCCGCTGGGAGACTTGGGGTAGCGCATCTTCAACCCATCGATCGACACGTGCACGATGATGCCGAGCGTCTCCGCCCCCTCGACACGAATCACCGTCAGCGTTGACGACTCTTCGCCCTGCCGCGTGCGGTACGTGAACCGCTGCCCCGGCCGAAACGTCGACTCGTTGGGGTTCACGCCGACCTTCGTCGGCGCGCGCCGGCAGCCGCTGGCGACCAAGGCGAGGGCGCTGGCAGACGCAGTGGCCACCAGGCCACAGAAGATGCGGCGGCCGTGGAGCGTGGGGCTGGGCGAAACGGGGACCTTAGGGGCAAGCATGGTGGGGACATCTTGCCACGAACCGCGGGGGGTACGGAAAGCGGCGCGCCCGGAATGAATTCACCCGGGTGATATTGACGAACCAATTCACCCGGGTAATAAGAGCCCCATGAGCCAACAGGAGTACACCGCGTTCGAGGGGAGTCGTCGCATCGCCACCGGCCCGGTCGAAGTGGTCTTACCGCTTGTGAAAAAGCGCTTCGACCGCGACGCCGCGGCTGGCCCCTCGGGCAACGGCGAGCGGGTATTGATCTTCGAGGAAGGGACGGCGAGGCAGATCGATTTCGACCTGCGCGGCACCCTCGACGAAGTGCTTGCCCGCGCCGTCCGCCCGCCAGCCGGAACGCCGCGCCCCGGGCCGGGCCGCCCGAAGCTCGGCGTCGTATCGCGCGAAGTGTCGCTCCTCCCGCGCCATTGGGATTGGCTTGAAATTCAGCCCAATGGCCTATCGGCCGCCCTGCGACGCCTGGTCGACGAGGCTCGAAAGCGCGCGCCCGATGCCGATCGCGAGCGCCTCGCCATCGAGGCGACCGGCCGCTTCATGACGGCGATGGCGGGCGACATGCCCAACTTCGAAGAGGCAACACGCGCGCTTTACGCAAAAGACCACGCGCGCCTCGCGGCTCTCGTGCGCAAATGGCCGAAGGACATTCGCGCGCATCTCGCGCGCCTCGCGAGCTTCGAAAAAGCGGCCAAGGCCACCCCGGACGAGCCCACTCCCTGATCACCTGACGTCCGCACCCGAGTCTTCCCCAATGTCCAATCCCCGCGCGGCGGCGCCGTCCCTCCTCGAAGGGCCGGTTGCGAAGTCGCTTCTTATTTTCGTGCTCCCCATCTTGGGTACCAACATTCTTCAATCGCTCAACGGGTCGATCAACGCGATCTGGGTGGGGCGCTACTTAGGACGGGCGTCGCTCCTGTCGGTGGCGGTGACGACGACGTATTACAACTTTGGAAGTTGGCGGAAAGCGCGGATGGTCTGATCCAAGCTCGACCACGCGATAGATCGGCGTTTCCCCGCCGGTCCGACTACGGTCCTCCGAATGGAGCACGATCGTCACCCCCTTTACTCGAAGAGCTTGCCTCTCATCTCAATTGCCATTGTCGTACAGCTCGCCGGTTGGCTTTTGCATTGGATGTATCCTGCAGCGAGCGCGAACGTCATCGTCACGGGTACGGCGCTTCTCATCGTCGGCCTCGCGTTCCGCGCGAAGGACAAGGGGCGGTCGTTCGCGTGGGGGCTGTTCGGGCTGCTGTCGGTGGTGGGCGTCGTCGTCGTCGCGAAGCTGACGAATCACGCAAACCGAACGGCCCACAACTGAAACGAATCGCGTGGGTATCCGCGCCGTCTCAAGCCCTCTTCGAGACGTCGTTGGTGCTCGCCGAGCTTGCGTGAGCTCGTTCAGTCTCTCGCGGCGCGGCAAGCTCGGGAAAATGAAGACAACGATTCGCGTGAGTGGCCGAGGCGCCGGCTGTTCGTAGCGTCTCGCCTACATCCCTCATTAATCTAGAGACGAGGCGCTTGCCGTAGCGCCCGCGGGGAGCTTGCTTGGTTGTCGCACGGCGGGCTCGAGTCGAGCTCGTGCTTACTACGACAGCCCTTCGAGGTGTAAACATGAATTCCTATTCTGTGCTTCGTCGCCGCGGCGCGCGCCTCACACTCGTGTCTGCACTCGGTCTCTCGTCGGCCACGATGGGGTGCAGCTCGCACGACTCCCCGTCCGCGCCTTCGACGACTGCATCGCGTTCGCCGACGGCCCAAGAGCCCATCTACGTACCGCGGCCCACGGTCCTGCGCGACCACGCCCAGCACACGATGGCAGCCTCCGAGCGCCGCACGCGTGTGAAACGAGAGAGCGCGCGTTCGCTCGAAGCACAGGATGATCGCGGGTACGAAGCGGTCCGCTACGATGTGCGCGGCGCCTTCGACTGGGAGACGAAGACGCTCCACGCGAATCTCGATCTCACCGTGACGGTCGCGGATCCGTCGGCCAAGTCGATTGTTCTCGATTCGCGCGTCGCGCGCCTTCTCACCATCGCCAGTCGCGGTACGAACCTGCCGTTCACGGAAGATGCGGCGGCGGGGCTGGTGACGATCGACCTCTCGCCCCTGCCTGCGGCCTCCTCCAAGCGAGACCGCTCGCTCGTTCTTTCGATCGCCTATGAGGCTTCGACGTCGGACGGCTTCTCCTTGGTAGAGCCGAACGACGGAGACCCCGTCTCGTCGCGCGTCGCCTATACGAGCTCCGAGCCGACGCTCGGGTCGCTCTGGCTGCCCGGCAACCACCGGCCTTCGGACCGCGCGCGCTTCTCGATTGAGCTCGAAATGGACCGCGCCCACGACTTGGTCGCAAATGGTACACGCGCGTACGACCGCGCGACCGCAGGCGGGAAGCACAAGGTCGCTTACCGAACCGACTTTACGATCCCCACGTATCTCATGGCCTTCGCGTTGGGAGACCTCGTACACGAGGACGACCGCGGCGGATGCCACACGCCCCTTTCGATCTGGCACCGGCGAGGCATTTCGGTCGATTCGGCGAAGCACATCGCCGCCCTCGCCGACATGATGAGCACGTACGAGGAGCTTCTCGGTCCGTACCCGTTCACCTCCTACGCCGTCGTGCTCTTACCGAATTACAACGGCGGTATGGAGAACGCGACGATCACGTTCAACCTAGAGACGAGCGGCCAAGGGACGATCGACTTCAACCTCAACGCTCACGAGCTCGCCCACCAGTGGTTTGGCGACTACGTGACCGTGAAAACGTGGGGTGACTTGTGGATTAAAGAGGGGCTGGCGACGCTCCTTTCCTACGAGGCCGAGCGCGCGCAGCTCGATCATGGTGACCGCGGCCGCCTCTTCGGCGAAGCCTTCTCGTGGTTCACGGGCGATGCGATTCGCGACGTCTCGCTTGGTGGGGGCGACCCCACGGCGTACTACACCAGCGGCCCTTATCAACGCGCGGCGTGGCTGCTCACCCAAATACGCTCTCTCATCGGTGACGACGCGTTCTTCAAGGCGCTTCGCAACGTTCTCGTGACGCATCGCTTCGGCTCCGTCGACAGCGATGAGATGATCCAAGCGTTCGCGCCCTATCTCGATGGGGCGACGATCACGAAGATTCTCGCCTCGCTCGATCAGCCGGACGGGCCGTCGGTAGCGATTGCGGCGTCGACCGCGGCGGGCGTCGACGCGCTCGATTGGAGCGTGAGCGACCCGACCAACGTGCTCATCGCGCCCATCGACATCACGTCGGTGAACGCCGCGGGCAAGGCGACGGTCTACCATCTTTCGGCGAACAGCCCGGTGACGGTACCTCTCGCCGCCGGAGGGTACATCGCACCGGACGAGCAAGACTCGCAGCCCGATTTGCAGTGGGTCTACAATCTCGATGCGACGTCCTACTCCGATCTCCTCGCGCCGCATCTCGTGCCGACCTCGGCGGCGGCACTGCGCGCCTTCGAGGCCCGATCGGCCGCGCATCAGGAGGCGGCTCTCACGAGCGGAGCGTTCCCATACACGGCCGCGTCGTTCCGTCCCGGCTATCGCGCCCTCGGGTCGGCTCCAGGGCAGGGGCTCGCCGTGTCGGCGGCCTGCAGCACGATGCAGAGCGCGACGGATGCCACCGATGCGGCCGCATGGTCGGCGACGCTCCTTCCCATTGTGCGCCCCACGCCCGTATTTGGGACCTACTCTCCGTACAACGAGCTGGCCTCGTGCGGTGTCGATCTCCCAACACGCGCGTTTGGGAAAGAGCTCCCGCGCCTCCTCGCCGACAGGTCGGACGCATCCGCCGCGCGACTCGATTACATCATGAGCTTCGACTTCGGTGCGAAAGCGACTTTCGACGCCTTCGCCCCCATCGCGCGCGCCTCCACCGACGCCTACTTGAGAGACCGCGCGCTCTCCCGTTTGCAGCGTCAAGTGGCCCCCGGAAGCGGGTTCTCGCCCGTCGACGCGGCGGAAGCGCCGCGCTGGAAGGCGCTCTTCCGTGATCGCATGGCGACCGCGACGACGGGGTGGACGCTCTTCGAGACCTTCCGCGGCGCACGGGGGCTGAACGACGCCGTCGTTCTCCCCATGCTCGCCGAGAAGCTTAAGTCGGTCTCTGTCCCTCGCACGTCCTGGCAAGTGCAGATGGTATGTGGCGGCTATGCCATCGGCACCGCCAACGGCATTGCGCCGGCGGCGTTCCAAGCGGCGCTCTCGCCGTCGAGCGCGTTCGCTGATTCGGTCAAAGCCGTGATCGACGATCCGTCGCAGTGCCCCTAGGGCACCGATCAGCTTGACTCCCTTCGGCTATCTGCGGCTTTCGGCCACCTGCACGCATCCCCATCTCTGTCCCACAGTTCGTTGCCGCTTCGAACGCGGCCGACGTTCCTAGGGATCGATCACGCTCGCCGAGAGCGGCGCTGGCGGCGCCTCCCGACGAGCAAGGAAAGCGCGGCGAGGGCGGGGCCTGCGCCCGAGGCGACGCCACCCGCCGCATCGGGGGTCGAAGAGCAGCTGCAGCCGCCGCCCTCGAAGTACCCCGTGTCGTTGGACACCGGAGGCGCGCCGCCGTCGCCAACGGCCCCACCGTCGCTCGCCCCACCGTCGCTGCGCGCCCCGCCGTCCTTCGCTCCGCCGTCGCCGAGCGCGCCGCCCTCGAAGCCACCGTCGGCTAGGCCGCCGTCGGTCGCGATACATTGGCCGACGCCGTGGTCGCCCGATGTGCACTCGGTGCCGGTGGGGCAGCCGTTGCCGCCAACGCCGCGACAGCCAGGAACGCACTGGCCCGTCGAGCCGTCGCAGACCACGCCGCTCGTGGGGCCACCGCAGTCGCTGTCGTCGGTGCACGTGCCGCCGTCGACGTCGACGCCGCCGACGGTCGTCGTCGTCGTGACGGTGTTGTCCGAGGCATCCGGGTCTGGCGTCGTCGACGAGACGGTCGTCGTACTCGTGATCGTCCCGGCAGCGCCAGGAACCTGCACTTGGAGCTGCACTTGCGACGATTCGCCGTTGGCGAGCGCGGCGTGGGTGCACGTCACGGTGCTGCCGCTTTGCGTGCACGTCCACCCGGTCCCGGTCGCCTGGATGAAGGTCGCGCCCGCGGGCAACGTGGTGGTCGCCGTCACGACGCCCGACGCGTCGGGCCCCGCGTTCGTGGCCGTGATCGTGTAGGTCGCCGTGCCGCCCGGCGCGACGGTGGTCGGCGTCACGCTGATGCTCACCGAGAGGTCCGCGCCGCCGCCGCCGCCATCCACGCCGCCGTCGCCGCCCGCCGCGCCGGTCACGGTTGTCGTCGTGGTGACGGTGTTGTCGTTGTCGTTGGGGTCCGAGGACGTCGAGCTGACGGTACCTGTGTTCGTGAGCGTGCCGCTCGCGAGGGGCGCCGTCGCTGTGATGGTCAAGGGGGCGCTCGCGCCGTTGCCGAGCGCGGCGTGCGTGCACGTCACCACGCGTCCGCTCTGCGTGCATGTCCAGCCGGCGCCGGTCGCCGATTGAAACGTCGCGCCGGCGGGAAGCGTGTCGACGTACGTGACCGGGCCAGATGCGTTGGGCCCCGCGTTCGAGACCGTGACTTGGTAGGTCGCCGTGCCGCCACCTTGAACCGGATTCGGCGTCGCCGTCACCGTCACCGAGAGATCGGCATCGCCCGCCGCGCCGCCGACGACGGTCGTCGTCGTGCTCGCGGTGTTGTTGCTCCCCAACGGATCGGGCGAGGTGGACGACACCGTCGCGGTGTTCGTCATGCTGC
>JANXMC010000232.1 GCA_025354825.1 Myxococcales bacterium | reverse complement strand
CTCGACCGGCGCGTTCACGGCCTTCGCCAACGGCGACTTGAACGGTGACGGTGTGACGTCGACGTTCTCGCTCCTCGGCGCCGTCACCTCGGGTCAGGCGCGCACGGCGCCCTCGATGGGCGAAGTCAGTCCGGAAGAATGAGCTGAGGTTACGGCACGCATGAGTGCCTAGACCTTCTCGGATGAAGGCCCCCTTCGGGGCCTTCGTCGTTTTGTTCATCCACGCGCAGTGTTTGGAGCTCAAATGCATCGCGCCCACCTCCGTGCATTCACGCTGATCGAGCTGATGATCGTGGTCGCGATCGTAGGCGTGTTGGCGGTTCTCGCCATCTACGGCGTGCGAAAGTACATCGGCAACGCCAAGACGGCCGAGGTTCGCGCCAACGTCGGACAGATCGCGAAACTCGCGTGCATCGCGTACGAGAAAGAGAGCGGGAGCGGGGCGCCGATCACCCTCGGCGTGACCGGGTCGAGCGCGCAGCGACAGCTGTGTACGACAGCACCCAATTCGGTGCCGGCGAATGTTTCGTCAGTTGGGAATAGGAAGTACCAGTCCGCTCCCTCGGAATGGCGCTCGGGCGACAGCGCGACGGGGTGGTCGTGCCTTTCCTACTCCATCGAAGGGCCGCAGTACTTTCAATACAGCTATGTTGGCGTGAACATCGATCCTCGCACGGGGACATTCGTTGCATTGGCCCATGGCGACTTGAACGGCGACGGCGTGACGTCGACATTTCAGCTGAATGGCGCCGTCGACATGGGCCAAGCGCGGACGGCGCCGACGATGGACGAGATTTCGCCAGAGGAATAACGGCTCTGTTTCGCGGCAAACGGCGCTGCCCAATTGGGCATTGCGCCTCCGAGCCACACACGTGAATAGCGGTGCGACGCTCGCGGCGAAGACGGATTGCCGGAGATTGCCAATTTCCAACCTATTGCCGTGGGCGCAGCCTATGGTGATGGTCATGTCGGGCGGCGCGCTTTGCACCAAAGCGGTATCGGCGGCGAGGCGACGCCGATGGAGCGCACCGTCCGCATCGGGCCTGTGGGTCGGCTGTCGCGAGCTGCCATGAACGCCGCGCCCGCCCCTCGTCCGAAGTCCCCCTACGCGCTCGCCGCTGTGCTCGCCGCGACGCTCGGCATCGTCGCGATCGTCACGTACGCGCGCACGATGCACAACGCGCCGGTTTGGGACGACGCCGACCTCACCACCGACAACCCCTACGTGCAGTCGATCGGGGGGCTCGCGCGAATCTTCACGACCGATATCTGGACGGCGTCGGCCAAAGCGGAGCCCTCGAGCTACTACCGCCCGTTGCCGATGGCGTCGTATCTCGTGAACCGAATGCTCTTCGGCAATTCGTCTGCGTCGTACCACGGCGCGAATGTCTTCCTTCATGCGGCGAACGCCTGCCTCCTCGCCTTATTTCTCCGGCGCTTTGCGCCCACGCTTCGCGCGGTCGCGGTCGTCGTTCCGGCGCTTTGGTTCACCGCCGCCCCCGTGAACGTCGAGGCCGTCGCATGGATCTCGGGCCGCTTCGATTTGCTCGGCGTCGGCGCCGTCCTGGCGGCTCTCATTGCGAATACGGGGCGGTCGAAGCTAGCGCGCGCCGGCGCCGCGGGGTTCATCGTCGTTGCGCTGTTTTGCAAAGAGGTCTTCGTCACGGGCTTCGTGCTCCTAGCGCTCCACGATCTGCTCGTTCTTCGACGGAGCCCGCGCGGCGAAGTCGCGAAGTACACCTATTGCGTCGCGGGCCTCGTCGCGTTCTTCGCGTGCCGAAAGCTCGTCGGGGTCATGTCCCTCGACGCAGTTGCCGGCACGCCGCCCCTGGCCCTCGCGCAGTCGTACACGTTTCTGCTCGCGACGTTCATGAACGCGCTCGTCTACCCCGCGCACCTCGATCAGGTGCGCGCGTACGTCGCCCCGTCGTACACGACGGCAGCCGTCACGTTGGCCTGCGCCGCAGCGCTCGCCGCCGGGCTCCTCGCGAGCGTCCGCGCTCGCCCCGACGATACTCGCCTGCGCCTCGCCCTCTTCGGCGTCGCCTGGGGCCTCCTCGCGTTCGCGCCCGCCTCGCTAACGGGGCCGAACCTGGAGATTGTGGGCGACCGCTACGCCTACTACCCCCTCGTCGGCGCCTTCCTCGTCGTCGCGGCCCTCACCGATCGCGCATGGCCGCGGCAACGAGCACCGCAGGCCACGCTCGCCGTCGTCGTCGCGGCATGCCTCGGAGTTCACATCGAGTGCTCGCGCGCGCGCCTGCTCGACTGGAAGAACGACCGCACGCTGTACGAGGCGTCGCTTCGCGACAATCCATCGAACCCTTACCCGATGTACGCGCTGGGGTACCTCGACGCGCTCGAAGGGAACTTTTCGAGCGCCGACCTACGCCTCACGCGCTCGCTCGCGCTGCGGCCACGATCGTGGCGCACCCTCAACGCGCTCTGTTACGTGCGGCTGCATCAGCACGAGCCCGCCACCGCCGAAGAGCTTTGCGAGCGTAGCCTGGCCCTGGAAGCGTCGAACCCGCGCGCGTGGATCAACCTCGCGAGCACGCGGGTGAATCAGCGGCACTGGGCTGCGGGCAGAGACGCCGCGGAGCAGGCCGTCGCCATGAAGCCACGCTCCGCCGAAGCACGGTATCTGCGCGCTGCCTGCCTCGCGAACATGGGAGCGCTCGACGCCGCGCGCGACGATCTCCGCGTCGCGCTTGAAGTAGAGCCCACCCACGCCGGCGCACGTAGCCTCGCCGCGCAGCTCGACACGCGGCGAGCCCCGTGAGCGTCCGCCCGGCGCGGCACACGCGCGGAGTGCCCTTTTTGGGCGCTCGTGATCGTCGCCCGCGATGAGACTCTTGCGCGGCACGTCGTCCGACACGCTGCCGCTCGCGCTCGCGTGCGTCGTCCTCGCAGCGGTGCTCGCGACCATGACGACCGGCGGGCCGTTCACGAGCGACGAGGCGCACTATCTCGCGACGATCACCGCGCTCCGAAGCGGCACGTTCCACCTTGAGAGCACGGCGAGCTTGCTGCCGAGCCGTGAGCTACTCGCCTTCGGAGCGCACGACTTTTTCGACGGCGTCCCGTCGACACCAGTCGCCCCTGTCGCACCACCGCTGTACGCATTCCTCGCGCTGCCCTTCGCGTCGTTCGGTTTTCGAGCGCTCGTCTGGCTGAATACGGCGTCGTTCATCGCGACCGGCGTCATGGTCTTTCACTTCGCCAAACGGAACGCCGCCCGCCGCGTCACGGCCTGGCTCGCGCTCGCGCTCTACTGGTTCGCGAGCTTCTCGCTCGAATACGCCGTGGGGTTGTGGCCGTACTGCATCGCCGTGATGCTCTGCACAGGCGCCGTGCTGCTCGTCCATCGTGCAAGCGAGCGCGGAAGCGCCCTCCTCGCGGCGTGCGCGGGGATGCTCACCGGCATCGCGAGCGGCGTGCGTTACCAGGAAGCGATCTACGGCGCGCTCCTCGGGCTCACGCTGCTTTATTGGTCACTCTTCCCAACGCTCGGCGTGAAGGCGCCGCCACGGACCCGCACGAAACGGCTGACCGACGCGCTCGGCCTCGGCACGGCCTACGGGGTCGGCGCCGCCGGCCCTCTGTTCGTGAGCGCGTACGTGAACCACCTTCGCCTCGGCATATGGGCGCCGTTCACGAAGGGTGTAGGATACACGGAAGTCGGACGATCCCGCCTCGAGAGCTCGCCGCGGCCCGTCGAGTGGCTCTGGACGTGCGCGATGAAGGTCGTCGACTTCTCGCTCTCGCCGCCGATCGTCCACGTCGGCGACGGCGACGAGTACCGTCCGAGCGCGCTGAGCAGCAGCGTGGTCTACGGAGGCGTCGTGAAGAAGGCGTGGCTTCAGTCCTCGCCGTGGATGCTCCTCGCATTTTTGGGCCTCGCGCTCTCGTGGCGCAGCACGAAAGGCCTTCCGCCGCGCGGCCGGCAGGAGCTCAGAGGCATGTCCCTCGTCGTGTTCGGTGTGATCGCGGCGTTCTCCTTCGCGGGCCTCGGTCGCAGCGACGGCTTCTCGTTCAACATGCGCGTCTTCCTCGACCTCATGCCCCTCGGCGCGGTCGCGACCGTCTGGATCGTGCAGCGTTACTTCGGGTGGAAGCCGATGCTCGTCCTCTCCGCCCTCGCAGGCGCCGTCCCCGCGCTGGCCACGTTCGGCGTCGCGATGCCGCGCACCGTGCACGACCTCATCATCCTGCGCGCGCCTCTCGTTCTCGCGGCGCTGCTCGCGCTCGCGGCGCTCCACGCCCGAAGAACGAATCGCGGACGCTACCTCGCGCCGGCGCTTGCGGCCTGCGTAGGGTGGGCGGTGATCGTCCACGTCGGCGACGACTTTTTGGCGTCGCTCAAGCTTCGCGCTCGGCACGAGTATTACGCCGACGTGGTCGCCCCGCAGCTCGACGCCGAGAAGACTGCGATCATCGCGTACGGCGGGGCAACGACGCCGCTTTCGCCCCTCACGCTCAAGTACGATCTGACGCTCGTCGACCCGTTTCTCGATAGCGGCGAGACCGCGCGCGCAACGGCGGATGATCTTCTCGCGCACGGCTTTCGCGTCCTCGTGTTTCCTCAAAAAATGCCGAGCGCGATCTACAACTCCATCGTCGAAGGAAAGCTCACACGCGAGGTATGGGCCGACAAGCTCGTCGTCGTGGAGCTTGGAGACGTTCCGGCGCCGCAATGATCGGAGTGGGTCGCACGGCCCGTGTTGGCCAGCGCATGCAGCCCATGGTGAAGCAGTTATGGAAGCCCCTGTGGGCCGCGAAGGGCTCAGCCCTCGCTCGACCTTCCACGCCTGCACGGCGAAGGGGGCGGAGAATCGGATGGTGCTCGCGCAATCATTCGCGGTTAAGCTCGGTCCCGCAGGGTGTGCCCGCGCTGAGCCTATGAACCGTCGCCAAGCACTTCGCCGTAAGGCCCCACTCCAGCGTGACTGCCGCCGCGAGAGCGCGCTCGGGTTCAGCGTGCTCGAGCTGATGAACGTGCTCGCCCTCGTCGCCGTTCTCTCCACGTTGGGGATGTACGGCCTCGCGAAGTACGTGCGCCACACGAAGACCGCCGAAGCGATCGCGTCCGTCGAGGCCATCGCAAAGGGCGCCGCCCTTTATTACAACAGCTCCGATTCGACGCAGCCGACCGGGACGAAGCTCGAAGCGATGCGCGCGAGTCGGCACTTTCCGCCGTCGTCACGGGGCAGCGTTCCGTTCGACCCCACAGATGTGCAGGGCAAGCGCTACAAGAGCGCGATGAACGATTGGCTCGGCTCGCCGTGGCGCGAGATCCGCTTCTCGATCCCCCAGCCGCAGTTTTACGCCTACGGCTTCGAGACCGAGGGGGCGGGCTCCACGGCGAAGGGCTTCGCATCCGCGAAGGGCGACCTCGACGGAAACGGCGTCTGGTCGGTCTACCGCCTCACGGTGCAGCCCGACGACACGACGACCGCCGTCGTCTCGAGCACGCTCGAGCGGATCAACCCGGAAGAGTGACGGCCGCTTCGTGGAACCCGTGGAACCGAAGCGCACCACCGCCCCGCTCACGTCGCACGAAGGCGCGCTCGCCCGTGGCGTGAAGCATCGCGTGAACGCCCGTCGCCACGCCCTCGGCATGTCGTTCCTCGAGGGGGGGATCGCGCTCTCGGTGCTCTCGCTCCTGCTCGCCGTCGCGATCCCCGTGTTCGCGCGCGAGCTCCACGCGTCGCGCTTCACCGAGGCGGCGTCGGGCGTGAAAAGCCTCGGAGCCGCCGCGGTCGCCTATGCCGAGGACAAGCGCGTCGCCGAGGCGTTTCCGGTCTCCGCGGCGATGACGCCGGCGACCGCGCCGCGGGGCAATCTCGAGACGGTCACCGCCGAAGCGTGGGACACGCCCACCTGGAAAGCGCTCGCCTTCCAGCCCGCGGTCACGGGCGCGCCCCACGCGTTCGCCTTCGCCTTCGACAGCACCCTCGGAACGTCTCGAAGCACCTTCGTCGCGCACGCCCATGGCGATCTCGACGGCGACGGCGTCACGAGCACGTTCGAAGTACGCGGTGTCGTCTCGTCGACCGAAAAGGTGCGCGTCGAGCCGGGCATGTACGTCGAGGCCGAGGTCGAGTGATGAACGCGAAAACGGCGGCGGTAGCGCTCCTCGTGGCGAGCGCGACCCTCGGCGTCGCGCGCCTTCAACCGAAGCTCGCGAATCAGCTGCACCAGATGAAATCGCGCGAGGACGTGTACGTCCTTCCCCCGCCCGCGCAGCTCCGCATCATGTCGCTCGGCTACAACGCGGCCGCTGTCGATCAACTGTGGGCACAGCTGCTCGTCGAGTACGGCACGCACCACCAAGAGAAGCGCCCGTTTCCCGACCTCGAGAAGTACCTGGATGCCGTCGTCGGCCTCGAGCCCGACTACGCCCCCGCGTTCAAGTACGCGGACACGCTGATCGCCTATCGCCCACCTCGCGGCTACGAGGCGGACGTTCGCACCGCGCGCGCGTTCCTCGAGCGCGGGCTGAAGTCGCGCCCTTACGATCCCGACGTCTGGCTCGCCTACGGTGACTTCATGGCGTTCGTGGCGCCGAGCTTCCTTGCAGACGAAGCCGAGATCTCGCAGTGGCGACTGAAGGGCGCCTATGCGCTCGAGCGCGCCGTCGACCTGGGCGCGACATCCAAGCGCGCCATCAGCGCGGCGGGGATTTTGAGCCGCGCCGGCGAACGCGACGCGACGGTGCGCCAACTGAAAAAGGTTCTGTCGATGACCGACGACCCGGAGGAGATCGCGGCGCTCGACGCAAAGCTCGACGCGCTCCGAGCCGGCGAAGATCGCGAAATCATCGACAGGTCGAAGCGTGTCGTCGACGGGCGACACGCGCGCGACATGCCGATCGCCTCGAGGTCGCTCTTTCTTCTGGTTGGCCCGATGGTCGATGCGCGGTACTGCGCGGGCCCCGCGTCGGCATTGGAGCAGCCCCGCTGCGCGCGCCACTGGTACGACCTCATCCCCTCGAGTCGCCCCTGAATCGCGCGCGCGGTATGCTGCGCCTATGCCCCTTAGCTTCTCCGGGCGCGCTGCGGGCCGGCTACGCCCGCTGATTCTTCTCACCTTCGTCGCTGCCTGTAGCCAGAGCGCACCCTCCGCCGCAACACCCGACGTCGCCGACCCCGCGGCGCCGTCCGCAGGAGCCACGCTCCGTTTCGACGATCCGGCCACGCTCCTCGCAAGGCCGTCGACCGACGTGGCGCTCACGCTATTCGCAACGCCGGGGGTCACCCACGCGACGCTCACGCTGGTCGGCGCCTACGAAGACGCGTCGCTCAGCGCGAGCGAGATCGTCCTCCTTGGCAGCACGGGAAGCACGACCCTCCGAACGCCGTCGGTGGCGGCGACCTTCATGATCCGCGCCTCCTCTCCGGGCGTCCCCGACGTCGTTCGCCGCGTCTCCGTGAGCGCCGACGGGTTCGCCACATTGCGCATCACGCCGAGCTACTCGGGCGCACGCATCGTCAATCCGTTCGTGGCGAGCACGTTCGTGCACGCCACCTGCAGCTCGCTGCTTCTCACGGCCCCCGTGACCGACGGCGCGCTCGTCGAATCGGGGGGCGTGACGGGGCCCATCGTCATCGAGGGCGTCCCCGCGGTGGGCCAGGTCGCCGTGATGGTCCGAAGCGCGCACTACGCCTCGGGCTGCACCGACCTCGACGATCTCGTCCCCATGGCCACGCGCGAACTTTCGGTGAACGTTTACGATCTCCCCCTCGCCCTCACCGGGTCCTACGCCACGACCTTCACGTTCGAACCCGAGGGCGACGGCGCGACGGCGTGGCAGGCGATGGTCGACGACGCCGCGGCGAAAGCGGCCAATGCCTTCGCGAGCGCCGCCGAGGCCGACGACGCGAAGACGCTCATCGACGCCATCCGCAACCGCGCCGTACCCGCGGCAAACCGCAGCCAGGTCGACACCACGCGCACGACCGGCCAGTGGGATTCGAAGGCCGCAGCGTGGCTCCACGCGCGGCTGCCGTCGTTGCACGACCGCGCCGCAGCGTGGCTCGCGAAGGGGCGCCCCGGAATCGTAGGGCCGCTCACGGCGACCCTCGCGCCAGCCGCGACGAAGGGGCGCGCCACGGTCACGCCGCTCCTCTTCGCTGGGCTCCCTGCGTCCACCGTGAATCTCACCGCCGACGACGCCTTCGACTGGACGGCCGACAGCGAAGACACTGTGCATCTGTCGGGCGGGATCCGGTTCGTGCCCTCGGCCGTCCTCGCGGGCGCCTCCGACGCCGCAGCCGCGCAAAGCTCGCCTGCCTCCACCACGGCGGGCGCGGCCAACGCATCGAAGATCGACTGCACCGGCCTCGCAACGGCGCTCGTCGGCGCGGGCGTCGCGTACCCCCAATGCGCGGCGGCGTGCCTCGCGCTCCACTGCGCCAATGCCGTCGCCGCGCTTTGGAGCGACGCCGCCGCGGCATCGCCCGCGCTTCATCTGACGATGAC
>JANXMC010000192.1 GCA_025354825.1 Myxococcales bacterium | reverse complement strand
GTCTTGCGCGGAAAGTACATGGCGCTCGACAAGTTTTGGGGCGTCCTGGACGAGGGCATGGGGTTTTGCGACGTCATCTTCGGATGGGACATCGCCGACGCCCTTTACGACAATGCCAAAGTCACAGGTTGGCAATCGGGGTATCCCGATGCGAAAGCACGCGTCGACGTCGATTCGTTTCGGGTGCTGCCTTGGGAGCCCGACACCGCGGCCTTCTTGCTCGACTTCGTGCAAGACGACGGCTCGGCCCACCCGGCGTGCCCGCGATCGCTCCTAAAGCTTGTTTTGGCCCGCGCGGCGGCGATGGGCATCTCGGCGAAGTTTGCCGCGGAGTACGAATTTTTCATGTTCAAAGAGTCGAGCGACTCGTTGCATGAAAAAGGCTTTCGCAATCTCACGCCCCTCTCGAAAGGGATGTTTGGATATTCGTGGCTTCGCGAAGGTCAAAATAGCGAATTGTGCCACGCGATTTTAGACGAAATGGAAGCCTTCGGGATTCCCATCGAGGCGCTCCACACGGAGACGGGGCCTGGCGTTTACGAAGTTGCCATTCGCTACGACGATGCGCTAAAAATGGCCGACAAGGCCGCGCTCTTCAAAACCGCGATGAAGCAGCTCTGCGCGCGTCGCGGCGTGCAAGTCACCTTCATGGCGAAGTGGAACGCCGAACTGCCCGGTTGCGGCGGGCACCTTCATCAATCGATGTGGGGCGCCGACGCCGCGAAGCCTCAGGCGATGCGCAATCTCTTTTACGACGCCGCCGCGCCCAACAAGCTTTCGGAAACGGCGAAGCACTACATCGCGGGCCAGATCGCGCTCATGCCGGCGCTCACCGCGCTCTACTCGCCCACCATCAACAGCTACAAGCGGTACGTGCCGGGCCTCTGGGCGCCGCTCACGGCCTCGTGGGGCGTCGAGAACCGCACGACGACCATTCGCGCGATCCCCGGCGGACCCTCGTCGACCCGCCTCGAATACCGACAAACGGCGTCCGACATGAATCCTTACATCGCCATTGCGACGTGCCTCGCCGCAGGGCTCTATGGCATCGAGCACAAGCTCGACGCGCCGCCTGCGACCACGGGCGACGCCCAAGGGCTCGACGGCTCGCTCGTGTCGCTACCTCGCACCTTGAAAGAGGCGAATGCCCTCCTCGCGGCGAGCGCCGAGGCCCACGCGATCTTGACGCCCGAATTCGTCGACCATTATGTTCGAACGCGCGATTGGGAAGTTCGCCAATTCGAAAAAGCGGTCACCGAGTGGGAATTGAAGCGGTATTTCGAAACGGTTTAGGCAGCTTGAAACGAGCGGGCGACCCCTGCCTGCGAGCCTCTCCATGCGAACAATGACGTACACCTGCGCGATCACCGGCTTGGACCACGTCCAACTCGCGGCACCCGCCGGTAGTGAAGACGCCGCACGTGCCTTCTTCGTCGATGTCTTGGGCCTCGTCGAGATCCCCAAGCCGCCTGCATTGGCCGCGCGCGGTGGACTATGGCTCCAGTGTGGAAGTCACGAGCTTCACATCGGAATTGAAAACGAGTTTCGAGCCGCGAAAAAGGCCCACCCGGCGCTGAGAGTGGCCGATAGAGCCGCCCTCGACGAATTGCGAAAAAGGCTCGTCGCCGCCGGTGCCGTCACCCGAGACGACTCCGATTCGATCCCCGGCGTCGTCCGCTTCTTCACGGAAGACCCTTTTGGCAATCGCATCGAGCTGGTCGCTGCGACATAAGAATCGTTCCCCATGCGCTGCTCATTCGCATTTCGCGCCCTCGTCTCCATGACGGCAGTGGCACTTGGGTTAAGCCTCGCAGCGGGCTGCCGAAACGCGAATAAGCCTACGCCGGCCGCCCCCGCGATTTCGGCGTCGGCTGCTGTCCCGCGCGCGCCTTCCCCAGCGGCGAAGCTCGCCCCGACGGACGGCGGAACGTTCGTCACCGTCGTGAAGCCGCAGGCCGTCGTGGATGCGGGCGCGCCCGTGGCGCCCACGGTTTTGACGCTCGAAATCCCTGCTCTCGCGAAGGAGAAGGCCCCTCCCGCGACGTTCGCTGTGCGCCCCGTGCGGCAGGTGCCGTTGAAGCGACTGCCCACTACATTCGACGCCGAAGGGAAGCTCCTCGCAGACTGCTCGGACAAAACGTGTGGACTGTGGGACCGCGCCACGGGCTCGTACCGGGGCGAGCTTCCGAAAGGCGATTTGGCAGCGTTCCGTACGTCGAGCGAGAGCATGTCGAACGCCAGCACCAATGGCAAATACGTCCTGAAGGCGTGGGGCGACAAAGGGGGCGTCGCGATCGTGCGCGTTGAAGGCGGAGCGGTCGTCGCGCGTGCCGAGCGCGCGGGCCAATCGTGCGCGACCGTGGGCGCGTGGAAGGGGGACGAGCTTCGCGTCGCGATCCCGTGCGGCACGCGCATGGTGGCGCTCGACGGCGCGCCCGCGAGGGCGACGTGGTCGGGCATCATGCCCGGCGGAGGAACGGTGGAAACGGAAGGCGTTTGGTCGGACAAAGTCTACGGATCGAGCCGAGGCCCAACGGACCCCGAAGAGCATCAAGAGTCTTCCTACGAGGGCTCCCACCCGCTCACCTGGGGCGTCGGCGAGGACGGCGGCGAGGTGACCCCGCACCACCCGTCCGTCGATGCGGTGAGCCGTTCGTTCGATCCGGTTCGAGGGTGCGTGTTCGACAGCTACGAAGTCTGCGGATGCGACTGCAACGAGTCGCTCACGGTTCAGGGGTGCGACGATGATCACGGCGCCGGTGCTTTTTGGCATACGTCCCCATCGCGTGGCGTGGAGGGGGACGACGGGCGGCTCGTGATTTCTGGCGACGGGCTCACCTACGGATGGCTCGTCGAGCAGGCGTCACACCGCGGCTACATCACCTCGAGGTTCGAGGCGACGCGCATTGGCAAGCGCGCCGACACGTTCACGGTCGACTCGATTGGGGCCTACGGCGGCGCCGACGTCGTGATCCTGCCGTCGAAGGGCGCCTTTGCCATCGTCGGGCGCGATGGTGGTGACAAGGTGCTCATCTCGATTCACCGCTTCGGCAAGCCCGTGATGACCGTGGAGCTCGACCAAGCAGACTACGGATTCGATTCCCAAGTCACGCTTCATGCGAGTGCAAACGACGGTCGCATTCTCGTGGGCGGCGTCCGAGGCGCCGTCGTGTTCGACACCGACGACGAGAGCGTGGATGCCAACTGGACGAGCCCGAAAGTCTCGGACGCGTCCGATGCCTCGAAACGAGCCGAGTTTCTCGGTTTTCTGCGTGATCCCGCAAAACCCAAGAGCGTCGCCCTCACCCTCGACGGCATTCCCCACGAGCTCGACATCGAGACCGATGCGCTCACGCCGCGCGGCCCTATCGATCCGAGCGAGCTCGTGATGCCGGCCACGAAGCCTCAATCGCCTAAATACCGAGTCACCGGCCTTCGTGGTCTCGAGCGCACGTCCGACGGCGCGCGCATGATTGTGAACGACGACCGCGTCTATCCGCAGGGCGCCGACGCCCTCGAGGCGTGGCACGATCTCGACGAGTCCACACACTTCCTCGTGGGCGGCGACGTGCTCCGTTCGCCGCTCGTCACACGCGATCAAATCGACCCTCTGCTCATCGTCAAAGGGTCCTTCGCAAAGTTTCTCAAGGGTGAGCCGCTCCCAGCGTCGCGCGTCGCGCAGCTCCCCTATCCGCCCTATCTTCGCGTCACGCGCGTCGGCGGAAATCCACGGCTCGTGAGTGTGCGCGTCGACGACGCGGGCTCACCGATTACCGCTTTCGAAATCGACCACGCGGGGCGCGTCGAGCGCATCGCCGCCACCGCGGCTGGCGCGACGGTCGTTCAGACGATCCCCCCCGAGACCGCCACGCGCGTGCGAGCCTGCGGCGCCATCTGCTCGTCGTGGGTAAATCTGTAAATCACACCCACGAGACGCGGAGCGCGACCTCGTTCGGCCCGCACGAGCCGGGGATCTCGTTGGCGTAGACGCGCGTGCAAAAGAGCTGCGCCGCGGCCTGCACGATCCCCCGCATCGTTACGCGGTTGTAGCGAAAGCGCGAAAGCGGGAATCCGACGATCTCGACGCGCGCTTCTTTGGGCCCTAATTTGTAAACGCCCACGCCGCCGCCTTGGCAGGTTTGCGCCCATAGGCGATGGGCCTGCGCGAAGACGGCCCACGGCGTGATTCCCGCTTGGGTCGCGAGGCGGGCGGTAAAGGCGAGGGTCGTCGCGCTCGCGCGGCGCGTGGCCGATTCGCCCAGGAGCACGAGCTCGTGATTGGGCAGCTCGAGGCGGTCGCACGCGTCGTAATGGGCAATCGCGACGTCCATCGGGAGCCACATTCCGGCGACGGCGGAGAGGACGGCGTCTGCGTATTCGGCATCGAGAAGCCCGTGGTATTTTTCGAAGTGACCGCGCTCGCGAATCGCCGCGAGGGACGACGTGAGCCACGTGCTTCGGAAGAGCGTCGCGGGGGCGACGCGCGCGCGCCCGCCGGGGAAATCGAGAAAAATTTGGTTCTCCGAAAAGGGCATTGGTCGTGCGGCGGCCGGCACTCTGGAATGCTGACAAGCCCCGCTGCGATTTGCGAGGAGATGCGAACCTGAGCCTTTCGACCCGACGTCGATTCCCGATTACGCGGCGTCGATGCGTGAAATGCCGCGCTTTGTGAGCGAAAGGAAGCGTGCGAGCAGCACGACCGACACGGTGACGAGGCCTGCGGTGAGCCCCCACCACAGGCCGCGTGCGCCCCAGCCTAAGGTGAACCCAAGGAAGAGCGCGATGGGAAACCCTACGAGCCAATGGCCAACGACGTTTGCGTAAAAGGGGAATTGGAGATCCCCGGCGCCGCGAAGCGCGCCCGCAGCAACGGCCTGCACGCCGTCGAAGAGCTGAAAGACAGAGGCGATCATGATGAGCCGACCGCCAAGAACGATGACCTCGCGGTCGACGGAAAAGATGGATGCGAGCGCCTCGGAGAGCGTGCCGAAGACGAGGGCGCCGATCGACATCACCCCCGCGCCCAAGGCGATTCCGATGAGGCCGGCGTGGCGAGGCGAACGCCCTTGGCCTACGGCGTGGCCGACCAGAACGGCGGTAGCGCCGCTGACGCCGAGCGCCGCCATGAACGTGAAGCTCGCGAGCCCCAATGCGATTTGGTGAGCCGACAAGACGCCCGATCCGAAGCGGCCTGCGACGAGGGCGACGAGGGAGAAGACGCCGATCTCCGCGAGCATCTGGAGGCCGACGGGGAGGCCGAGGCGTAGGATCGTCGTCATACGATAGCGGTCGACGACGCCGGATGCGCGGCGCGCGCGGGCGGGGACGAGCATGACCGCCGCGAGGATGAGGGACGCGGAGCTCGTGGCGACGCCGGCACCGAAGGCGCCGAACGA
>JANXMC010000180.1 GCA_025354825.1 Myxococcales bacterium | reverse complement strand
CTTTCGTTCAAGACCGTCATCTCCGAGACGGTGCAGAGCTCGATTCGGACGGACCCGCAGCGGTTGCAACAAGTCCTCAAGAATTTGCTCGCGAACGCCTTCAAGTTCACCGAGCACGGCAGCGTGACGCTCAACATCGGCCTCGCCGACGACGAAATTCGCTTTGCCAACGACACGCTGCTTCAGGCGCGCAAGGTCATCGCCTTCTCCGTGGTCGATACCGGAATTGGCATTCCGAAGAACAAGCAGAAGATCATCTTCGAGGCCTTCCAGCAGGCCGACGGAACGACCAACCGGCGCTACGGCGGAACGGGCTTGGGGCTCTCGATTAGCCGCGAAATCGCGCGCCTCCTCGGCGGCGAAATTCAGGTGCAGAGCGTGCCGGGGAAGGGGAGCACGTTCACGCTGTTCCTCCCGGATACGTACGTGTCGCAGGACGCGCCGTCGAACGAGGACGAGCGGCCGTTGCGCGCCAAGCAGCCGACGCAGCCGGCGATGATCACGCCGCCGCTCATTCGCGACGCCGACGCTCTCGTGTCGCGCCCCGTCGACGACGACCGCGAGCACATTCGCGAAGGGGACCGCGTCGTTCTCATCATCGAGGACGACGTGAAGTTCGCCCGCATCATGGTCGGAATGGCGCGCGACAACGGGTTCAAAGCCGTTCTCGCGAACCGCGGCGACACGGGGCTCGCGATGGCGAACGAGCTTCTCCCCGATGCAATTACCCTCGATATCCAACTTCCCATCGTCGACGGCTGGTCGGTTTTGGACCGCCTGAAGCGAAACCCCGCGACGCGTCACATCCCGGTCCACGTCATCTCGATCGTCGAGCGTAACCAGCGCGCGGCGAGCCTCGGGGCGTTTGCGTACCTCGAGAAGCCGGACAGCAAGGACGCGCTCATCGGCGCCTTCGAGCACATCTCGTCGTTCCTCGATCGCGGCGTGCGTCAGCTTCTCCTCGTCGAGGACGACGCGGCGCAGCGCTCGGTGCTCACCGAGCTTCTCGGCGACGGCGACGACGTGAGCATCACCGCCGTTGCGAGCGCAGAAGAGGCCCTGGGCGCGCTCGAAACCAAGGAGTTCGACTGCATGGTCGTCGACTTGGTCCTCCCCCAAGAAGACGGCGTGAAGCTCATCGAGCAGGTGAAAACGGACGCGAAGTGGAAGCAGCTTCCGATCATCGTCTACACCGGCAAAGACATGACCGTGGCCGAGGAGCAGCGTCTGAAGAAGTATGCCGAGTCGGTCATCATCAAGAGCGGCGTGAAGTCACCGGCGCTCTTGCTTCACGACACGTCGCTCTTCCTCCACCGCGTCGAGGCGAAGCTGCCAAAGAGGTCGCGGTCGCTCCTCGACGAGTCGCGTGGCGATGTCGACGCTCTCACCGGGCGTACGGTCCTCGTGGTCGACGACGACGTGCGCAACATCTTTGCCATGACGAGCGTTCTCGAGGGGAGCGGCCTTCGCGTCGTCTACGCCGAGAACGGTCGCGCTGCTCTCGAGTCGCTCGAGACCGATGAGAGCATCCAAGTCGTGCTGATGGATGTCATGATGCCGGAGATGGACGGCTACGAGACCATACGTGCGATCCGGAGCGACTCGCGGTTCGGCTCGCTGCCGATCATTGCGGTGACTGCCAAGGCACTTCGGGAAGACAAGGAGAAGTGCATCCAGGCGGGCGCGTCCGACTACCTGCCCAAGCCGGTCGACACCGACAAGCTGCTCGATCTCATCAGCCTGTGGACGCGCAAGTGACCGTTCGGCGATCCTCGAGCTACTCCGACCTCTCGCCGAGCGCCTCCATGCGCGCGGTGACGCCCCACGAGGGTGGAGACTCGGCCGTGGCCGCGGATCCCAAGAACGTGAGCATTCTTCTCGTCGACGACGCACCGAACAACCTGGTCGCCCTTGAAGCGATTTTGGACCCCCTCGGCCACAAGCTCGTGAAAGCCGGCTCGGGCGAAGAAGCCCTAAAGCATCTTCTTCAGGGCGACTTCGCGCTCATTCTGCTCGATGTGCAAATGCCGGGAATCGACGGCTTCGAAACGGCGTCGCTGATTAAATCCCACACGCGCACGGCCAGTATCCCCATTATTTTCATCACGGCGATTAGCCGCGACGCCGCCCACGTTTTCAAAGGGTATGCCCACGGCGCCGTCGACTACATGTTGAAGCCGTTCGATCCGGATATCCTCCGATCGAAAGTGGCTGTCTTCGTCGACCTTCACGTAAAGGCGCAGAAGATTCGGCAACAGGCCGCGATGCTCCGTCAACGCGATATGGAGCTTCTCGAGCGGCGCGGCCAAGAGCGGTACCGCAGGCTCGCCGAGTCGATGCCGCTGTTGATGTGGGGCGCTCGCGCCGATGGGACCTTCTATTACGGCAACCGCGCGTGGGTCGAGTTCTCCGGCGCCCCGTCGGACGACCTGGCGGGCCTTTTCGACCCGCGCTTTTTGCACGACGAAGACCTCGCCCACGTCGACGCCGTCTGGCGTAATTCGATTAGGAACGGCACGCCGCTGGAGCTCGAGCTGCGCCTCCGCCGCGCGAGCGACGGCGTGTCGCTCTGGCACCTCGTGCGCGCGGTCCCCGAGCGCGATGAACGCGGCATCGTCGAAGGGTGGATCATCACGGCGATGGATATCGACGAGCGGCGACGCGAAGCGCAAATGCGTGCCGAGCTCCTCGAGCGCGAGCAGCACGCACGCGCCCACGCCGAAGCGGCCAATCGCACGAAAGACGAATTTCTCGCGACCGTCTCCCACGAGCTTCGCACCCCGCTCAATGCCATTCTCGGTTGGGTGCATATGCTCCGCGCCGGGATGCTCGACGAGGCGCGCACCGCCCGCGCCATCGAGACGATCGAGCGGAATGCCCACGCGCAGACTCAGCTCGTCGACGACATTCTCGATGTGTCGCGGATCATCACCGGCAAGCTTCGCCTAAATCTAAAGCCGATGCAGCTTCGTCCCGTCGTGCAAGCGGCGGTCGAAACCGTCAAGCCCGCGGCCGACGCGAAGGGGGTCGCGCTGTCGTGCGTCTTCGGTTCCATGGCCGACGAAGAGATTGCGGGCGACCCCGGGCGTATTCAGCAGATCATTTGGAATCTCGTCGCCAATGCCGTGAAGTTCACGCCGCGCGGCGGCACGGTCGAAGTGACTGTCAATCGTGGCGGGATGCAGTGCGACCTCACGGTCTCCGATTCGGGCGCCGGCATCAGCCCAGACTTTCTACCGTTCGTATTCGAACGCTTTCGCCAAGCCGACAGCGCCACCACCCGAAATCACGGCGGCCTCGGCCTCGGCCTCGCCATCGTACGGCACTTGGTCGAGCTCCACGGCGGCACCGTGCGGGCGATGAGCACGGGCCTCGGCAACGGCGCGTCGTTCACCGTCACGCTCCCCATTCGCGCGGCCGACGTCGACGGCCGCGAGCCCGATTACTTCGCCTCACAAGACATCGTCCCGCGCCGAACGCCGCTTCCCGAGGCACGGCTCGACGGTCTCCGCGTGCTCTTCGTCGACGACGACGCGGACGCCCGCGAGCTCTTGGCCGAGCTCCTCGTCCGCTCCGGCGCAACCGTCATCGCGGCCGAATCGGCCGCCGAGGCGCTCACCGCGGTCAAAGAGCATTCGCCCGACGTGCTGGTGAGCGATATCGGTTTACCGAACGAAGATGGGTATACGCTCATCAAGCGTATTCGTGCGCTCCCCGCATCCCAAGGCGGCCGCGTCCCCGCCATCGCCGTCTCCGGTTACGCACGCGCAGAAGACCGCAAACGCGCCCTCGCCGAAGGGTTTCAAGTGCATCTCGCAAAGCCCGTCGAGCCGAGCGAGCTCGTCTCCCTCGTGGCCAGTCTCGCGCCGAGCAACCGCGCCGCGCTCACGCCGCCCGCACCCCCGACGTCGGCCGCCGAGCAGGCCACCTGACGGCGCGCTCCGCAACGTGGGGCGCCGAGCTGCGGGGTGCAGCTCGCGGCCTGTGGCTAGAGGCAGCGGACGAGGACGACGGTGATGTTGTCGGGGCCGCCTTCTTCGTTTGCGGCGTCGACGAGCGCGGACGCCGCGCGGCCGAGATCCGGCACACCGGCGAGGATCGCGCGAATCTCGTCGTCGGCGACAACGCCGTGGAGACCGTCGGAGCAGAGGAGAAACACGTCGCCGCTGCGTGCGTCGAGGCGCTGCGAATCAACCGCCACGGTGGGCTCGGCGCCAACGGCGCGAAGAAGAACGTTTTTGCCATCGGTGGCGCGGACGTGCTCGCGGCCGATCGCGTCGGCGACGCTGGCAGCGCGCGACTTTTCGAGCATCGTAAAGAGGGAGTGGTCTTCGGTCACCTGGAGGAGCGCTTCGTTGCGATAGCGGTACGCGCGCGAGTCGCCAACGTGGGCGACGACGAGCCCCACGGGGCTTGCGTGAAGGGCGACGACCGTAGTGCCCATACCGCGGCGGCGAATATCGCGCGTGGCTTCGTCGTAGATTGAAAGGTTCGCGTGGCGAACCGCAGCCACGAGGCGATTCTCGGCGAGCGAGCGACCTCGCTCGATGGGAAACGGCCACGTTTTGTCAGGATCCCGCGCCGTGTCTTCCAGGAAGGCGGCCATCGATTTCACGGCCAACGTGCTCGCGACTTCGCCCGCCGCATGCCCGCCCATTCCGTCGGCCACGGCAAACAGGTTTAGAGCGGTCGACACCACATATCGGTCTTCGTTCTTCTTTCGACGACGACCGACGCTCGTCGACGCGGCCGCTTCGAGCTTGAGACCACGCGCGGAGTCGGGCGCGCTGCCATCGTCCCTGCGATGTATTCCGGAATCGTCGAGGGGGGCGTCCGACGGTGCGGTGGACGCGATCTCAGACCTGGTGCGCAGGGTCGATGCCATCGAGCACAAAACATAGCAAGGAAGGTGCCGCGAACCGCCCAGTCGTTTCGCCCCTTGCGTGTTTATGCCGCGCGGAAGGGGAAACCCTCGGTGTTCTCAATGGGTAGGCAAACGTGGCGAAAACTGCGTAGCGATGTCGGCTGAGCGTCGTCTGTCGGGGGCGCGACATCTTTGTCGAAATCGGGGCCGTCACCAGGAGCCGCGAAACCATGGCAAAACGCCGCGGTTTGACACGCATGCGACGCCGTCGCGGACGGCGTCAGGACGTCTTGAGTCGATACCCGACACCCGGCTCGGTAAGCAAATAGCGAGGGCGCGCGGGGTCGACTTCGAGCTTTTGGCGAAGCTGCCCCATATACACACGGAGATATTGGGTTTGCGTCGCGTAAGGCGGCCCCCAAACCTCTTTCAAGATTTGGCGATGGGTCATGACTTTCCCCGCGTGCTGCACCAGAAGAACGAGAAGCTTGTATTGAATCGGTGTGAGGTGAACCTCTTCATTGCGAATCTGCACGATTCGCTTTTCACGATCGACACGCAGATCGTCCATGACGAAGACCGCGTCGCCCGCGTCCCCTTTTTTCGCCGCGTGCCGGAGCGCCACGCGAAGGCGCGCCATCAACTCCCCAAGGCCAAAGGGCTTGGTGAGGTAGTCGTCGGCGCCCACGTCGAGCGCGTCGACTTTGTCCTCCTCGCGGCCGCGCGCCGAAATCACGATGATCGGCGCCGTCATCCATTCACGAAGGCGCCGCGTGACCTCGATGCCGTCCATGTCGGGGAGGCCGAGATCGAGCAGAACGACGTCGGGGTTGTGGGTTGCCGCGAGGGTGAGCCCCTCTTCCGCCGTCACCGCTTCGACGATTCGATACCCATTTTTCGTGAGCGACGCGCGCAGGAAGCGCCGCACTTGCGGCTCGTCTTCGATGACAAGAATCGTCGCGAGCGGCTCCGTCATGACCATCGACCGTAGCGCACGGTGCGCGCCACTTAGAGCGCCTCGTCTTCATCGACGGGCATTCGCGGCGGGGTGCCGCCGAGAGGGAGCGTGAAGCGGAAGAGCGCGCCGCCGCCTTCGCGATTTTCGGCCCAAATGCGGCCGCCATGGGCCTCGACCACGCCGCGTGCGATCGTGAGCCCGAGCCCCGTACCGCGTTGTGCGCCCGGCTCGCCGGCGCGGTGAAACTTATCGAAAATGCGTGTCTCGTCCCCCGCCGCAATACCCGGTCCGCGATCGGCCACGTCGACCGCGACGCCTTCGTGGGGCGGGCTCGCGACGCGCGCGGTGATGGCGATGGGCGTCCCCTTCGGCGTGTACTTCGCGGCGTTCTCGATGAGGTTCGTGAACACCTGCTCCATCAGCACGTCGTCCATCGCGACGAGGGGTAAATCAGCAGCGATCTGCGTGGTGACCGCGCGCCCTCTCAGCACGTCGTCGAGCCGGTTGAGCGAGGCGCCAATCACCTCCTCGAGGGGCAGCCAATCTTTCTTGAGCGCGAGGGCACCCGATTCGAGGCGCGTCACCTCGAGGAGATTGCTCACCAGGCGATTCAGACGCCGCGCCTCTTCGTGAATCGTTGCGAGCAGATCGCGCTCTTGCGGATCGAAGCGGGTGGGCTCGTCGAGAAGGGTGCTCGCCGCCCCCGTGATCGACGCGAGGGGCGTTCGTAAATCGTGCGATACCGAGGACAAAAGCGCATTGCGCATTTGTTCGGACTCGGCGCGCAAACGTGCCCGTTGGGCCTCGCTCGCGAGAAGCGCGCGTTCCATGGCGAGGGCGCACTGATTGGCAAATGTCTCGAGGAGCGCGCGTTGATCTTGCGTGAGAGGGAGCCGCGACGCCGGCGTGACGCCGAGGACACCGACGGTTCCGCGCGACGCCAGGAGTGGCAAATACAGCCCCTTCGAGGAAGGCAAGGTGTGCGTTCCGAGGCCCGCCTGCTGCTTACGTGAAAAAGCCCACGCGGCGACAGCCATCTCCTTTTCGTCGAGCTCGTGGCGCGGCTCCAGCCCCGCGGGGATCGCCAGCGTTCCGTCCGCGAGGGGCATGAGGAGCGTCGCGCGCGCCTGAAAAACAGCTTCGATGTGTGACACGGTCGACGAGCCCAATCGTGCTCGCCCGCGCGAGCTCGCAAGATCGCGACTGAAGGCGTACAGCGCGCCCGTGCGCCGTTCGCGCTCGCTCGCGGCGATACCGTGGCGACGCACCCTGTCCGTGAGCGTCGTGAGCACGACGGCGACGAGGAGCATGACGGCGAACGTGATGACGTGGCGGAAGTCGGCGACGGCGAAAGTGAGGTAAGGGGGAATGCAGAAGAAGTCGAAGGAGAGAACGCTGAGCAGCGCGGCGACGAGCGATGGGCCGTACCCCACGCGCGTCGACACGAGCAGAATGCCCACGAGATAGATCATCACGATATCGGCCGACTCGAGGTACGGGACGAGAAGACGCGCGAGGACGCTGAACGCCATGACGACGAGGGCCGCTAAAAAATAGGGGCGCGCGGATGCCGCGGCGTCGACTTCGTCAGGAGACGAAGGGCGTAGTGACGGCGACGACGACGGCGACTGCGCGCGCGTGCGAGGGCGCATGTCTTCGGCCGTGTCGACGTCGCCGCTGACGACCGATACATCGATATCGCCACTGCCGCGTACGAGCTCGTCGAGGAAAGAGCCACGAAGCGCATCGCGCCATCGCGGGTGCGTCGGCTTGCCGACGACGATGCGCGACACGTTGCGCGAGCGCGCGAACCTTAGCGTCTCGTCGCTCGCGCGCGTGCCGACGAGGCGCACCACTTCGGCTCCGAGCGCTTCGGCGAGCTTGAGGTTCGCCTCGAGCTGCGCGCGTGCGGCCTCGCTCGGTCTCGCGATGGCCGTGTCGACGTAAATGGCGATGAGCGGCGCGCGCACGGAAGAGGCCATGCGTCGGGCGGCACGTACAAGTCTTCCCGAGAGGGGGCTCGCGCTCACGCAGACGAGGATGCGCTCGCCCGTCTTCCAGGTCGCGTCGATCCCCTCCGAGCGGCGGTACGTTCGCATTTGCTCGTCGACGCGTTCGGCCGTCGTGCGTAATGCGAGCTCACGAAGGGCGATGAGATTCCCTTTTTTGAAGAAGCTCTGAATCGCCCGCTGCGCCTGCGCGGGGACGTACACCTTGCCTTCGTTGAGGCGCGCGATGAGGTCGTCGGGCGGGAGATCGATGAGCGCAACGTCGTTCGCTCCTTCGACGATCGAATCCGGAATTGTCTCGCGAACGCGAATACCGGTTATTTGCGCGACGACGTCGTTGAGGCTCTCGAGGTGCTGAACGTTGACGGTCGTGTAGACGTCGACCCCGGCGGCGAGGAGCTCCTCGACGTCTTGCCACCGTTTGGGGTGGCGGCTCCCCTCGGCGTTCGAGTGGGCAAGCTCGTCGACCAGCAGCAGGCGCGGCTTTCGCGCGAGGGCCGCGTCCAAGTCGAGCTCGTCGAAGGTGCCGCCTTTCGACGACGCCGCGACCTTACGGCGCGGCAAAATCTCGAGACCCAAGAGCAACGCCGCGGTGTCGCGCCGCCCGTGGTGCTCGATGATCCCCACGACCACCTCTTTGCCGTCGGACGCCTCGAGGCGCGCGGCCTCGAGCATCGCGTAGGTCTTTCCAACGCCGGGCGCCGCACCGAAGAAGACCTTGAGCTTGCCGCGACGATCCCTCCGCTCTTGATCGCGAACGCGATCGAGAAGCTCGTCGGGGTCGGGGCGCTTTTCAATCACGCGTCACGGCAGCGCGTCGAGGGCCAGGTTTACGGCAAGAACGTTTACGCGCGGCTCGCCGAGGAAGCCCAGGCTGCGACCCTCGGTGCAGGTCGCGACGACGGCGCGGACGCGTGCCTCGTCGATGCCGCGGGCGCGAGCGACGCGCGCTATTTGGTAATCGGCCGCCGCGGGGGTGATGTGCGGATCGAGCCCGCTGCCCGAGGCCGTGGCGAGATCGACCGGAATAGGCCGCGTATTCGCAGGGTCGGCCGCGTGGAGCGCGGCTGCTCGCGCTTTCACGGCATCGAGAAGCGCCGGGTTCATCGGCCCGTAATTCGACCCCGACGAGGACGCCGCGTTGTAGCCCGGTGTGGTGCCCGAGAGGCGGCCCCAAAGGTACTTGGGTTGATCGAATCCTTGCCCGACGAGCGCCGACCCGACGACGCGCCCGCCCTGGGTGACGAGGCTGCCGTTGGCATTCGCGGCGAATGCGACGTTGGCAATACCGGTTACCGCAACAGGGTAGATGACCCCCGTGAGAACGGTGAGAAGCGAAAACAGAACCAGCGCGGGGCGAACAATCGAGGACACGGCGATGCCTACCTTTCTAGCGTCGACGGGGACGGTCACGTCACACGAAATGCGCCAACGTTAGGAGAACGTCGATGAGCTTGATGCCCACGAACGGCACGACGATGCCGCCAAGGCCGTAAACCAGCAAATTGCGGCGCAAGAGCGCGCCCGCGCCGACGGGCGTGTAGCGAACGCCACGAAGGGCCAAGGGGATGAGGGCGATGATGATGAGCGCATTGAAGATGACGGCCGAGAGAATCGCGCTCGACGGGCTCGTGAGGCGCATCACGTTGAGCCGGTCCAAAACCGGATATGTCGTCGCGAACGCCGCAGGGATGATGGCGAAATATTTGGCAATGTCGTTGGCAATGCTGAACGTCGTGAGCGACCCACGGGTCATCAGCATCTGTTTGCCAATTTCGACCACTTCGATGAGCTTCGTGGGGTTCGAGTCGAGGTCGACCATGTTGCCGGCTTCTTTTGCGGCCTGCGTGCCGGTGTTCATCGCCACGGCCACGTCGGCCTGGGCAAGGGCCGGCGCGTCGTTCGTGCCGTCGCCCGTCATCGCGACGAGGCGGCCGCCTGCTTGGTACTCACGAATGAGCGCGAGCTTCGCTTCGGGGGTCGCTTCGGCGAGGTAGTCGTCGACACCGGCTTCGGCCGCGATGGCCGCCGCCGTGAGCGGGTTGTCGCCCGTGATCATCACGGTCTTGATTCCCATGCGGCGCATCTCGGCGAAGCGCTCTTTGATTCCGCCCTTGACGATGTCTTTGAGCTGAATGACGCCAAGCACGGTCGCCCCTTCGGCGACGACGAGCGGCGTGCCGCCTTCTTTGGAGACGCGCTCGACGATGGCGCGAACGTCGGCCGGAAATGCGCCCCCTTTGGCCTTTACGTAGGCCTGGATCGAGTCGGCCGCGCCTTTACGAACTTCGCGCCCGTCGTGATCGACCCCACTCATACGGGTCTGCGCCGTGAACGGAACGAACGTGGCTTTCAGCGACGCGAGGTCGCGTTCGCGTATTTGGTATTTCTCTTTCGCGAGAACCACGACGCTTCGCCCTTCGGGCGTTTCGTCGGCGAGGGACGCGAGCTGAGCGGCGTCGGCAAGGGTCTTCGGGTCGACGCCGGAGGCCGGCAGAAAGGCCGACGCCTGGCGATTGCCGAGGGTGATTGTCCCGGTTTTGTCGAGCAGAAGCACATCGACGTCGCCGGCCGCTTCGACGGCCCGCCCCGACATGGCAATCACGTTGGCCTGAATCATTCGGTCCATTCCGGCGATGCCGATGGCCGAAAGGAGCCCGCCGATCGTCGTGGGAATGAGGCAGACGAGAAGCGCGACGAGCACCGTGATCGTGACCGGGAGCCCTTTGCCCACGGCTTCGACGCTGAAGACCGAATAGGGGAGAAGGGTCGCCGTCGCGAGGAGGAAGATGATCGTCAGCCCCGCGAGCAAAATATCGAGGGCAATCTCGTTTGGGGTCTTTTGGCGTTTGGCCCCTTCGACCATCGAGATCATCCGGTCGAGAAACGTCTCGCCGGGGTTGGCCGTAATGCGCACAACGAGCCAGTCGGAAAGCACGCGCGTGCCGCCGGTGACGGCGCTGCGGTCGCCACCGCTTTCGCGAATCACGGGAGCGCTTTCGCCCGTGATGGCGCTCTCGTCGACGCTCGCCGCGCCAACGACGACCTCGCCGTCGACGGGAATTTGATCGCCCGCTTCGACGAGCACGACGTCGCCCTTGCGGAGGTCGTTCGACGGAATGCTGACCGTCCCGCCGTCGCGCGTGGGGCCCCTGAGCTTTTTCGCAGGGGTGTCTTGCCTCCCTTTTCGGAGCGAGTCGGCTTGCGCCTTCCCGCGCCCCTCGGCCATGGCCTCGGCGAAGTTTGCAAATACGACTGTGAACCAAAGCCAAATAGAGACGCCTAGAATGAATGCCGGTTTCGCTTCGCCTTTGCCGAGGAGCGACTGAACGAAGAGCGCCGTCGTGAAGACGCTCCCTACCTCGACGACGAACATCACCGGGTTGCGAATCTGATGGCGCGGATCGAGCTTACGCAGCGACGACAAGATCGCCGTCTTAACGATGGGGCCGTCGAAGAGCGGGCGCGACTTCGACGTGGCGCGCGCTCGCGACTCTTGCGGATTCGGATTCGTAGTCGCACTGGTGACGATCTGAGAATTCATGGTGACCTCGAGAGCCCTTGCGCGTAACTCACGAATTGAGGAGTAGGTGCTCGACGATGGGCCCGAGCGCGAGGGCCGGGATGAACGTCAACGCGCCCACGATGAGGACGACACCCACGAGCATTCCAACGAAGAGCGGCCCGTGCGTGGGGAGCGTGCCCGCCCCGGCGGGAACCAGCTTCTTTTTCGCGAGGGAAGCGCCGATCGCGAGAGCTGCGATGGCCAGGGGGTAGCGCCCCATGAACATGGCAATCCCGAGGGACGTATTCCAGAACGGGCTATTGGCACCAAGGCCGCCGAACGCGCTGCCGTTGTTGTTCGCCGCCGACGAGAAGGCGTAAAGCGCCTCGCTGAAACCGTGGGTACCCGGGTTGAAGATCGTCGACTTCCCCGCCTGAACGAGGAGGGCCGTCGCCGTCCCGAGTAGAACGGCGGATGCCGGAATGAGAATGACGAGGGAGGCCATTTTCATCTCGAACGCTTCGATCTTCTTGCCGAGGTATTCGGGTGTTCGCCCGACCATGAGCCCGGCGATGAAGACGCTGATGATCGCATAAACGATCATGCCGTAGAGACCCGAACCCGCGCCGCCGAAGACCACTTCACCCGTCTGAATCAAGAAGAGTGGAACGAGTCCGCCGAGCGGCGTGAACGAGTCGTGCATCGCATTGACCGAGCCGTTTGACGCGGCGGTCGTCGCCCCCGCCCAGAGGGCGGAGTTGGCAATGCCGAAACGGGTCTCCTTCCCCTCCATGTTGCCGCCCGCCTGCAAGGCGCTCGCGACCTGGTCGACGCCGTGGGCCGCAAACCCCGGGTTACCCTGCTGCTCGAAGTAGGCGCACGCGCAGACGAGGGGGACGAGGATGATCGTCATCGTCGCGAGGATGGCCCACCCCTGACGGGTGTCGCCCACCATCTTGCCGAAGGTGTAGCAAAGGGCCGCCGGGATCATGAGGATTGAAAGAAGCTGAACGAAGTTCGATATCGGCGTGGGGTTCTCGAACGGGTGGGCCGAGTTCGAATTGAAGAAACCGCCACCGTTCGTGCCAAGCTGCTTAATCGCAATTTGCGAGGCCGCGGGGCCGAGAGCCAACAGCTGGTCGACGACGGGCTTGCCGTCGCCGTCGACCGTCGGCTGAAGGAGCGCCGAGGTCGTGTAGCCGTGAAAGGTCTGTACGACGCCCTGGGAGACGAGCAGCAGCGCGACGACGAGCGACAGCGGCACGAGCACGTACAGCGTCGACCGGGTGAGGTCGACCCAGAAGCTTCCGAGGTTGGGCGTCGACTTGCGTGTAATCCCTCGGATGAGGGCGATGACGCACGCCATGCCCGTCGCGCAGGAGACGAAGTTCTGCACGGTGAGCCCCAACATTTGCGTCGCGTAGCTCATCGTCGATTCGCCGCCGTAGGACTGCCAATTGGTATTGGTGGCGAAGCTCACGGCGGTGTTGAATGCGAGGTCGGGCGTCGCGCCTGCGAGGGCCTGGGGGTTTAGCGGCAGCGTGGCTTGGAAACGCTGAAGCGCATACACCACGACGAAGCCGACGAAGTTGAACAGGAGCATCGCGCCGGCGTAGCCCGCGAACGTCATCTCATCGTCGACCTTCACGCCGGCAGCCCTGTAAAACAGGCGCTCGACGCGGCCGAGAACGGGCGAAAGAAACGTTCGCTTCCCCTCGTAGACGTTCGCCATGAAGAGGCCGAGGGGCTTCGTCAACGCGAGGAGGATTGCGAAATAGAAAACGATTTGCGCAGTCGCATTCGCAGTCATTCGAACCGCTCCGGCGCCAGCAGCGCCACGAACAGATAGACGAGCAGAGCGAGCGTCACGACGCCGCCCACGAGAACCATCGAGCTCATGACGCGCCTACAGTCTTTCGCAGAGCTTTACGAAACCCCACGACGCCGCGAAGAGCGCGGCGCCTAAACCCAGGTACACGACATCCATGTTCAACGACTCCTTCGCTTCCCACGAAGAGAGCTTGCACGCCGCGACATAAAGGTGCCGTCAACACCCAGGGTCGCGTCGTAAAGAAAGCGTAAAGACGGGCGCCGCCGCCCGCTCAGTAGCCCCTCGTATTCGGCATATTGACGCATTCTTTACGGGGGGGTCGCTACGCTCCTTCGTGAGGTGATTGCCATGTACCGCGCGCCCCCAACTCAGAGGCACCGTACGAAAGCGTCGGCGCCGTTTCACGACTCCGACGAGCTGTCCCTCGTCGTGGTCCTCTGCCTTCTATGGGTGACGAGCGTCGCCCGCGCGGTGGGGCCCGTGCTTCGCCGTGAGGCGTTCGACGGCGAAGCGTCGGTGGCGCTTCTCGTGGCGCTCTTCGTTCCACTCCTCGTAGGCGACACGCTCATCACGTGGCGTCGTCGCGTTCGGGCACGCGGAAACGCGGCGCGCACCGGGCCCATCGACTAACGTTCTCGGCCGATGTCGTTCGCGTCCCTCAGTCTTTCGCCGCTCCTCGTTCGCGCTGTCTCCGAGCTCGAATACGATGAGCCCACGCCGGTTCAAATGGCGGCGATCCCCCCGCTTCTGCAAGGTCGCGACCTCTGGGCCTCGGCGCGAACCGGCTCGGGCAAAACGGCGGCTTTCGTCCTCCCGATGCTCCATTCGCTCGTCGCGACGGGCGCCCACGCTTCGGCCCTCGCGAAAAGCACGCGCGACGTGCGGAGCCTCATCGTGGTGCCAACGCGCGAGCTTGCCGTGCAGATCGGCGAGGCGATCGAGAGCTATTGCGCCTACCTCTCGCCCAAACCGAAGACGTGCGTCGTCGTCGGTGGCGTGTCGCTCAATCCGCAAATGCTCGCTCTCCGCGGCGGCGCCGACATCGTTGTCGGCACTCCGGGGCGCCTGCTCGATCTCGCGGCGAAGAATGCGCTTCGCTTGGCCCACGTAGAGATCCTGGTGCTCGACGAGGCCGACCGCTTGCTGTCGCTCGGCTTCGAAGATGAGCTCGCGAAGCTGCTCGCATTGCTGCCGAAAACGCGCCAGACCGCGCTGTTCTCGGCCACGTTCCCCGCCCCCGTTCAAGCTCTCGGCGAAACCCATCTTCACGATCCTGTGCGCGTGAATGTCGATGGGGGCGCGGCGCCTGCGAGCGGCCTCCTCGTTCAGCGTGCGATCGAGGTCGACACCGACA
>JANXMC010000113.1 GCA_025354825.1 Myxococcales bacterium | reverse complement strand
AGCCCGCGTCGCTCCCGTGCGACCTCACGCTCATCTTCTATTCGCGCGAAGAGGGGCCGTTCGCCGAGAACGAGCTCGGCGACGTGCTCGAGGCGAGCCCCGAGCTTCGCGAGCTCGATCTCGCCGTGTGCCTCGAGCCGTCGGACAACAAGCTCAGTCTCGGCTGCAACGGGTCGATCCACGCGACGGTGACGTTCGAGGGGCGCACGGCGCATAGCGCGCGGCCGTGGGAAGGGGAGAACGCCATCACGAAGGCGGGCGCATTCCTCACCGAGCTCGGCGCCATCGCCCCGCGCGAGACGATGATCGACGGCCTCGTCTTCCGCACGGTGACGACGGCGACGCAGGCCCGCGACGGCGCGCGCGGGCGCAACGTCGTGCCCGACCGGTTCGTCGTCAACTTGAACCACAGGTTCACGCCCGACACGTCGCTCGAAGCGGCACAGGACTACCTGCGCGCGCTCGTTGGCGATCGCGCGAAAATCGAATTCACCGATTTAAGCCCCGCGGCGATGCCCGCGGCGAGCCACCCGCTGGTCAAGCAGCTCATTGCGGCGGGCGTGCGAAGCGTCGAGCCGAAGCAGGCGTGGACCGACGTCGCGCGGTTCTTCGCGAGCGGCATCGCGGCGGTCAACTTTGGCCCGGGCGAGAACGCGCAGGCCCACCAGAAGGACGAATCGACGTCCCTCACGCTGCTCCACGAGGGGTACGGCATCGTTCGGCGTTGGCTCTCGGCGGCGAAGCCGTAGGCGGCGAGGCGTCGCGCGCGGCGGCCGCCAAGTTGGCCCGGCGGAATTGTCCATGGGACCTCTCCCCGTTGGAGGGTCTTATGGCCATGCGCGCTTTCCCGTCTGCGGTCTCGCTCTCGCTCGTCGCTGTCGTCGCCGTCGCCGGGTGCAGCAAGTTTATCCATAACGACGCCGCCGGAGACGCCGCGGCAGACGGGGGCCCGCCCGCCGTCGAGCTCGCCGTCGTCGACGCCGCCACGGCGCGCATCGGCGCGACGGAGGCGAAGAACATCGACCAGATCACGCGCTTTCCGAACGAGGTGAAGCTCGCGAGCGAGCTTGCGAAACTCGAACGCGCGACGACGAGCGTGCGTGAGGATCCGCCGAGCGGAAAGGTCTTCGCCGTGCTCCCCAAGGGGACCGACGTCGTCAAGCTCGCGAGCCACGAGCCGTTCGTCCTGATCGCCTTCGCGAGCCCCCAAGATCCCAGCGAGCATCTCGCCGGTTGGGTGAACAAGGACTCGTTCGTCGCGAGCAACGTCATCGCGAAGCCCGCGCCCGCGCTGAAATGCGCCGCCGGTCAGACGATGCTCTGGGGCGACCCGCCTTTCTGCGACAAACTGTGCACGGCGCAGGTCGACTGCGGCGAGCACCAGTTCTGCAGCGGCGTCGCGCCCCTCTTCGGGACCGGCGCCGTCCCCGGCAAGGCCGTGAAGTTCTGCGTCGGTGAGAACACGTCGGCGTCGAAAGACGGCGGCCCGGGCGCGACGGCCACGTCCGATGCGTCGGCACCCGCACCGGCGGCCGTCGACGGCGGCGCTGCGGCCGCCGTAGTCACGAGCGATGCCGGAGCCGCCGCGACTCACAGGCTCGGCGCGCTTCTCGAGAAAGCGCAGAACGGCATCTGCCCCGCCGGGAAGGTGCTCGTCGACATCTACTGCCGAATCCCCTGTTCGACGGACGCGGAGTGCCCCGGGGCGCCGCGATCGAAATGTGGTTTGAAGAACGGGATCAAAGTCTGCAGTGCGGCGAAGCTCTCGCTGTAAGCGTTCCCCTCGCGACATCGCGCGTCGCGCTGGACGCTTTTCACGCGATGCGCGGATTCCCCGCGATGTCGCCGCGGCACATACACGGCCGTATTCACCCGTGGCACCGAGCCCACGCGTTCACGACAACGTGCGTAGCGTCATGATAGGAACTTGGGCCATGAATACTTCGTTTATTCACCAGCTCCTCGCAGTGGGTGTGATGGCGTGCGCGCTCAGCTTGGGCGCATGCGGCGGAAGCGAAGGCGGCCCCAACACGGGCGGCTCCGGCGAAAGCGGCGGCAAGCACGCGCTCATCGGAAGCCCGGCGCCGGTCTTCACGATCGACTCGGTCAACGGCAAGGGAAAGGTCGACCTCTCGAAGTTGAAGGGGAAGGTCGTTCTCGTGGATTTCTGGGCCACCTGGTGTGAGCCCTGCAAGAAATCCTTCCCCAAGCTCCAAGAGCTCAACGTCAAATTCAAGGCGAGCGGCCTCGTCATCGTCGGCGTGTCGCAAGACGACGAAAACCAGGGGCTCAGCGATTTCGGCAAGACGTACGGCGCCGATTTCGCGCTCGGATGGGACGGCGACAAAGCGGTGGCCAAGAAGTACAAGCCGCCGAGCATGCCGTCGTCGTTCCTGATCGACAAGCAGGGCATCGTTCGCTTTGCCCACCTCGGCTACCACGACGGTGACGAAGCCGAAGTCGAGAAGGAGCTAAAGACTCTTATGTGACGTGCGCCACGCGCCACTTCCCGCGATGGTGCCGGTGCGTGAAAGCGCCGACATCGCGGGAGGGCGCGGCATCACAGCTGTCGCCACCCTCGCGCGAACTTTGAAATCACGACTCCCGCACACCGGCGTAATCGCAATTGCGACTTCCACTGGAAACGTAAAACCGGTGCGGACTCTGTCTTACAAATCGGCGCCGTTTAGTAGACGCGCCCCCTGATTAACGACAGATCCATGGGCGCCCCGGAGCTGGAATCCGAGGCAGTGACAAGAGGGAGTACCGCGCATGAGGGGTCAATGGCTCTGCGCTCGCAAGTGTGCGAGCGCGCTCTCGGTGCTGGTGATGCTGCTCGCGGCCTCGCCCACTGTGGATGCGCAAGATGTGGCGAGCGCGCGGCGTGATCTCTCGGCGTCCGACGACTTCCGTCTTCGCGTCAGCGCAGCGCTCTACCTCGGGAAAACGCACTCCGACGGCGCTCGCGCCGATCTCGAGCGTGCCCTCACCGACGCTCACCCCGCGGTGCGAAGCGCAGCGGCGGCGGCCCTCGCGGCGTACGGCGACAGCCTCGCGATCCCCGCGCTCGAGCGGAAGATCTCGCAAGAAGCGTCGCCCAGCGTGAAGTCGCAAATGCAGACGAGCCTCGAAACGCTGAAACGCGGAATCGGCATTCAGTGGCCGAAGACGCGCTACGTCGTGCAGCTCGGCGTCATGAAAAACGCGTCCGGCATTCGCGGTGACGAGGTTGGCCAAGTGCTGCGCAGCGCAACGAAGAGCCGCGCGCAAGGCGTCGCCGGCGCCTACGTCCTCGAATCGGACGACCCGGGGATCTTCCGCCAGGCCGCCCAACGCCACATTCCCGTGCTCGCCCTCGACGGCTCGGTCACGCGGCTGCTCCAGGGCCAAGCGAACGGCCACGTCACGTTCAACGCGCAGGTCGAATACACCGTGCGACGCGTGCCCGAGCAGACCCTCAAGGGGACGATGATCGGCGGCGCGACGAGCATGGGCTCACCGCTGTCGATGAAGAACACGATCATCGTCGCCGAGCTTCAAAACCAGGCGGTCGACGGCGCCGTGCAGAGCGCGCTCCAGGGCGCCGATCAGAACTTCGCCAAAGCGCTCAAGTAAGCGCCGCGGCCTCACGACTCCGTGGCGAGTGCCTACGGGCGTGACCAGACGGCGACGCGATTTCGGCCCGCGCGCTTCGCCGAGTAAAGCGCTTCGTCGGCCGCGAGAATCATGTCGGTGCTCGACGTCATCGACGGGTCAGGGAAGCCGCTCACGCCGATGCTCACGGCGACGCCGAGGCGCTTCCCCTCGTAGACAAACTCGGTCTGCTCGATCAGCCGGCGCAGTCTTTCACCGAGCTTCGCGGCCCCGTCCGTTGCGATGCCCCGGCAAATGACGGCGAACTCTTCGCCTCCGTAGCGCGCAAAGACGTCCTCCGTACGAATCGTCGCAGCCGCCACGCCTGCGAGGCGCGTGAGGACGAAGTCGCCCGCGACGTGGCCGTGGACGTCGTTGATTTTTTTGAAGTGGTCGGCGTCGACCATCAAGAGCGACAGGTTCGCGCCGTGCCTCTTCGCGTACGCGTACTCGGCGACGAGGCGGTCGAGGAAGTAGCGCTTGTTGAACGCCTTGGTGAGCCCGTCGCGCTGGGCGGCGTCGTACATGTTCCGTTGGAACTGCTCGTCGAGCTCGTCGTGGTACGTGAACTTCAGAACGGTGGTCGACCCGAGCTGAATCTTGTCGCCGTCGACGAGCGGGCGCTGCGTGATCTCTTGGCCGTTCACGCGAGTGCCGTTCGCGCTGCCGAGATCTTCGATGCGCATCTTCCCTTCGACTTGAAAGAGGCGTGCGTGGCGGCGCGAAATGTTGTCGTCGCCAATGCGGACGTGCGCATTCTCTCCGCGGCCGAGAACGACCTCGCTGCCCGAGAGGCGAATCATCTGACCGACGTTCTCGCCCGCGAGCACGATCAGATACGCGCGGTCGCGGCGCGTATCGAGACCACGCACGGAGGGCAATCCGACCTTCGTCGTCTCCTCGTCGTCGGATCCGAACGCAGGGCCGTCGTCGCGCCCGGAGCCACGTGATCCGCTTTCCGTCATCGCCCTCGATGGTTTGACAACGCGGTGACCCGGTCAAGACCCACGATGACCTCATGAGCTCGCGGCTCATCGTGGGATTCCGCGTGCATTCACTCGCTTTTACGCCTGCCCCCCGACAGGCTGCTACCGTCCGTCCGTGGCTGACGGTCCGCGCGTGCTTTTCGTTTCGAAGCCGATCGTGCCGCCGTGGCACGACGGCTCCAAGAACCTCGTGCGCGACGTGGCGGCGAACCTCGTTCGGGCGCGGCCCACGGTGATGAGCGTGGAGGGGACCGAGCCCATCGGCCCGCGCGTCGTGATGGACCCCGTGTACCGCGATGCAGGAAGGTTCGCCCCCGGCCTCGTCGCCAACGCGCGCGTCGTCGAGAGGCTCCTTCGCGGCGACCCGTTGGATCTGTGGGCCTTCTGTTTCGCTCCGAACCCCATGTCGTCGACTGTCGCGAACCTCGCACGCCGCGCCCGCCGCGCGGGCGGCTTCGGCGGCCGCGTCGTGCAAATCATTCCCAGCGCGCCCCGCACGTTCACCGGCGTCGGCCGCTGGCTCTTCGGCGAGCACATCGTGGTGCTTACCGAGTTCACGCGCGGTCGCCTCTTCGGCGCCGGGGTTTCACGAAAGGACGTTCGCGTGATCCCCCCGTGCGCGGCCCCGTTGCGCGCAGTCGGCGACGACGAGCGCCGCGTGTTCCGCGAGCGCCACGGCCTCGGCAACGGCCCGGTCATCGTCTATCCCGGCGATTACGAAATATCGCGCGGCGCGCAAACCGTTGCCCGCGCCGTACCGCGAATTCTCCGCGCGATTCCCGAGGCGCGCGTCGTATTTGCCTGTCGTGAAAAGACCGACCGCGCAGGCGTCGAGCGCGCCGTCGTGCAACGCGCCCTCGCCGACGCCGGCCTCGAGAAGCAGACCCTTCACCTGGGCGAGGTCGCCGACATGGCGGTTCTTCTCGCGGTCGCGAGCGTCGTCGCGTTCCCCGTCGACGATCTGTACGGCAAAGTCGATATCCCCCTCGTCCTCCTGGAGGCCCTCGCGGCCGGCGTTCCCATGGTCGTCGTTCGCGGCGGCCCGCTCGAGGCGCTCACCTCGGCGCGCCTCGTCGACGCGAGCGACGATACGGCCCTCGCCCGCGAGCTTCTCTCCCTTTTGCAAAGCCCGCGCGCCGCGACCGAAGCCGCCGACTCCGGCCGCGCGCTCTACGCCGCGCGCTTCACGCCCAAGGCGGTCGCCGCGATGTACGACGACCTCTTCGACGTCGCGGCCCGTCGCTAACCGCGCGCGGGCGCCCGCTGCGCCCTTTCACGGCGCCCGGGGCGTGGTAAATGCCGGGGTCCCATGTCTTCCATCAACGCGAGCGGCATCCCCGTCGAATCTCAGAAGTCAGCCTCCGAAGTCCGCACGGCCTTCCTCGAGTTCTTCCGCGCCAAGGGGCACGCCGTCGTCCCGAGCGCGCCGATTATCCCGGCCAACGACCCGACGTTGATGTTCACGAACGCCGGCATGGTGCAGTTCAAAGACGTCTTCACCGGCAAGGATCAGCGGCCGTACACGCGCGCGGCGTCGAGCCAAAAGTGCATTCGTATTTCCGGCAAGCACAACGACTTGGAGAACGTCGGCGTGACCGCGCGCCACCACACGTTCTTCGAGATGCTCGGCAACTTCAGCTTCGGTGACTACTTCAAAGAAGAGGCCATCGCCTACGCGTGGGAGCTTCTCACGAAGGGGTATGGCCTCCCCGCCGATCGCATGTGCGTAACGGTCTATGGCGGCGACGCGAATGTCCCCGGCATCGGCGCCGACGACGAAGCGCGCGCGATCTGGAAGAAGGTCACCGGCTACGGCGACGACCGCATCATCGGCATGGGCGCGAAGGACAACTTCTGGTCCATGGGCGATACGGGGCCGTGCGGCCCGTGCACCGAGATTCACTTTCACCTCGGCGGCAAAGCCGACAGAGCCACGTTCGATCAAGAGCCCACCGCAGATGGCAAGGGGTGGATGGAGATCTGGAACAACGTCTTCATGCAGTTCGAGCGCTCCATCGAGAACGGCGCGCCGAAGCTGGCCAAGTTGCCGAGGCCGTGCGTCGACACAGGCATGGGGCTCGAGCGCATCGCGAGCGTCGTGCAGGGCAAGGTCACCAACTACGACAGCGATCTCCTACGTGCGCTCGTCGAGAAGGCCGCGCAGCTCGCCGGCAAACCCTACGGCGGCACGCTCTCGAACGACGACATCTCGATGCGCGTCATCGCCGACCACGCGCGCACGACCGCGTTCCTCATCGCCGAAGGCGTCTCGCCGGATCGAGCTGGGCGGCCCTACGTGCTCCGTCGTGTCATGCGCCGCGCCATTCGCCACGGCCACAGGCTCGGCATCGAGAAGCCGTTTTTGCACGAGGTGGCGATGGACGTCGTTCGCTTGATGGGCGACGCCTATCCCGATCTCGTCACGCGCAAGGACTACATCGCGAGCGTCGCAGAGCGCGAAGAGATTGGCTTCCGCGAGACGATCGATCGCGGCCTCAAGATATTGGACGACGAGATCGTCAAAGTGCGCGCGGCGGGCTCGTCGACCATCCCCGGCGACGCGGCGTTCAAGCTGTACGACACCTTCGGCTTCCCCCTCGACCTCACGCAGGTCATCGCGAAAGAGCGCGATCTCACGGTCGACGAGAAGGGGTACGAGGCGGCTCTCGCCGAGCAAAAGAAGCTCGGCAAGGGTTCGAAGGTCGGCGAAGCGGCGCTTGCCGACGTGTGGCGCAAGGCCCACGAGAAGCTCGCCGCGACGGCGGCCAACGGCGTCACGTTCACCGGGTACGACCACGAAGCGGGCGATGGGAAGATCGTCGCCATCGTGCGCGACGGCGCCCTCGTCGACAGCGTGTCGGAAGATCCCGAGTCGCGCGTCTCCATCGTGACCGACGTCACGCCGTTCTACGCCGAGTCGGGCGGCCAAGTCGGCGACAAGGGTCGCGTCACGTTGACCAATGCCGACGCGACGGGCGCGACCTTCGACGTCGACGACACGGTGCGACCCATCGCGGGGCTCACCGTTCACCACGGCGTCCTCGCCGCCGGCCGGCTGTCGGTTGGCGACAGCGTGCACCTCGAGGTCGACCACGCGCGCCGCACGGCCACGCGCCGCAACCACTCGGCGACGCACATCCTCCACTGGGCGCTCCGCAAGGTCCTCGGCGAAGCGTCGACGCAGAAGGGGTCGCTCGTCGCGCCCGACCGCCTGCGCTTCGACTTCTCCCACGGCAAGCCCGTGACGCCCGAGGAGATCGCCCGCATCGAAGATCTCGTCAATGCGAAGATCCTCGAGAACGCGCCGATTCAGAGCGAAGTGTTGTCGATGGACGCCGCGCGCAAGAAGGGCGCGATGGCGATCTTCGGCGACAAATACGGCGACGTCGTTCGCGTGCTCACGATGACGAACGACTCCATCGAGCTGTGCGGAGGAACCCACGCCCACGCCCTCGGCGAGATCGGTCTCTTCAAGATTTTAAGCGAGGCGGGCGTTGCCGGCGGCGTGCGCCGCATCGAGGCGGCCACCGGTCTCAATGCGCTCGCCTATGTGCGCGGCATCGAACGTATCGAGAACGACGCGGCCCGCGCCCTCGGCTGCGCCCCCGACCAGCTCGTCGCCCGCGTCGACAAGCTGCGCGACGAGAAGAAAGCCCTCGAACGCGAGGTCGCCGACCTTAAGCGCAAAGTCGCGTTCGGTGGCGGTGGCGCGGCGGCCGGGGGCGGCGCGTCGCCCTCGAGCGGCATCGACGATCTCGCCCGCGGCGCTCGTGACATCCCCGGCGGAAAAGTCCTGTCGGTGAAGGTCGACATCGCCGACGGCGCGATGCTTCGCGAGCTGGCCGAGAAGCTCCGCGACAAGCTCGGCGACGCCGTGGTGCTCGTCGGATCGGTCGCCGGCGGCAAAGCGTCGCTGGTGCTAACGGTCTCGAAATCGCTTACGGCGAAGCACAAAGCGGGCGATCTCATCAAGAAGGCGGCCGCGGTCGTCGGTGGCTCCGGCGGCGGGCGGCCCGACATGGCGCAGGCCGGTGGCACCGCCGTCGACAAGATCGACGAGGCCCTCGAGACGGTCTACGCGTCCGTTCTCTAACGCGCGAACGCGAACGGGGAGGGGGCAAGAAGTAGCGTCGCGAGACGCCTCGGCCCCTTTACTGTCACCGGTTCGAGGGGGAAGATGAAGCTCGCGTAGGCGGCGCGTCTCGCTGCCGCCCTCGCGCACGCTTCCCCGCACGCACGACGGAGTTGCCGATGCGACGTCTACATCTCGCCGACGGTTCACGGACTCGGATGGGCGCGACCTTCGCGTTGGGCCTGCTGCTCGTGGCCGCATCGGGCTGTGCCGAGTCGCTCGGCGCCGATCCGTCGGCGCACGTGTCGCTGCTCGTCGCGCCCGTCGGCTTGAGCGAGCGCGAGGTCGTCGCGCAGCCGCAGCGCGGCGCCCACGGTCGCTACCACGGGGCCCTCGTCGCATCGCCCGCAGCCGACGCGGTCTATGTCGACACCGACGAGTCCGCGCTCACCGAATTCCGCGACGCCCTCGAGCCCTACGGCGCCTGGGAAGACGACCCGTCCCTCGGCACGGTCTGGTTTCCGTCGCGCGCCGTCGTGGGCGCGAGCTTCGTCCCCTACGTCTCCGCCGGCCGGTGGACGTACGACAGCGAGCTCCTCTGGGTCTCCGACTACGCGTGGGGGTGGGCGCCGTTCCACTACGGCCGCTGGGCCTACGCAGGGCCGCGCGGCTGGGCGTGGATTCCCGGCCGTCGCTACGCCGGCGCGTGGGTCGACTGGCGAACGGGCGAGGGGAGCGCGGCGCACTACGTAGGCTGGGGGCCGACGCCGCCGTCGTGGTACTGGCGCGACGGCGACGTGGTCCGCATCACGCAAACGCCGGCCGCGGCCTTCGTGTACTGCCCCGTGGCCGACCTCTTCGCGCCGAGCGTGCAGCGCTACTTGGTCAACCACCCCGCGGTGCTCGCGATTGCATCGCAGTCCTACCCGTACACGCGCGGCGTCGCGACCAACACGGAGCGCGCGATTCGCCCCTTCGCCGCAACCGACGCACCGACGCCCGACGAGCTCGGCATCGCCGACGGCGCCGTCGTGCGTGCCCCGTCGAGCGACCCCGGTCTGCAGCGCGCATGGATGCTCGCGCGCCCGAGCACCGCCGAAACCGCAGGCGTCCGTCCGCGGCTCCCCGCGCCGCCGCCCCACTTGAAAACGTGGGTCGCAGGCGCGCCGCGCTACTACATCCCGCGCCCGTCGGCGGACGTCTCGAACTAGCGCCGACGTCCGCGAGCTCGCGCCTTCGAGGCTAGCGCGCGAGCCGCGCGGCCTGACGCGCGAGCCGCGCGCGATGGCGCTCTTGCACGCGCATGCGAATGAACGGCGGCACATACAGCGCGTCGAGATCGAACGTCGCGAGGGCGTCGGCCAAGACGCCAATCTTGTCCAACACGGGCATCCCCGCGTCCATCACGATGACGTGCTGCCCCTTGACCCGGCAAAGCCCGCCGCGCCCCGCGATGACGCGCAGATCGAAGACTTCGTAGCGTACGGCCACGCCGATACGCCCGGCGAGCTTCTGGAGCTCGGACAGAACCTCTGCCGGCGGCACGGGAGATACGCTACCACCCTATCTTCCGCCCCTCGGAAATTCTCGAGACGGCCCTCGCCATTTCAGTGGAAGGTTGCGTCGGTGCAGCGGATCGACGACCCTCATCCAGACCCCGTAGACCGACGATGACCGACGCCAATCGAGCCCATCCGCCCCCGATCAGTCAGGGGACCGTGATCATCGACCGCTACGAGATTCGACAGAGTCTCGGCAAGGGCGGCATGGGTGAAGTGTTCCTCGCGTACGACCGCGCGACGCAACAGCCCGTGGCGCTGAAGATCGTCCGCGAAGAGGCCCGCATGCCGGGCGACGACGAAGCCCTTCGCCAAGAGCTTTTGCTCGCGCGATCGGTAAGCCACCCGAACGTGTGTCGCGTACACGATCTGGCGCCGTCGCCCTACGGGCCGATCCTCGTGATGGAGTACATCACCGGGCAGACCCTCCACACGCATATCCGTCGCAAGAAAGCCCAGGGCGGCTACACCTCCGACGAGTTCCGCAGGCTGTCCCACGAGATTGCGTCGGGCGTCGCCGCGATCCACGCGCAAGGCCTCGTCCACGGCGACTTGAAGCCCGGCAACGTCATGGTCACGTCGGCCCCCGACGGCGGCCTGGGCAAAGCCATCGTGCTGGACTTCGGCTTCGCCAAGCAGCGCGCGCAGGCGAGCGCACGCCGTCCCGGTGCCCCGCCCGACGGCGGCACGCCCAATTACATGTCGCCCGAGCGCATTCGCTCCGGCGGCGCGTCGCAAGAAGACGACGTCTACGCCCTTGGCCTCACGCTCCTCGAGATGTGGACGTGCCGCGTGCCCGAGCCAGGCTTCAAGCCGCGCGCGAAGCCGATGCGCCAGCAGATCATGTTCGACGTGCCGGCGGGCCTGTCCGTCGATGAGATCAAACAGATCTTCCGCTGTCTTTCCGAAGATCCGCAGCAACGCCTGCCCGCGCGGCACCTGCGCTTCTTCAACCCGGTCACGCTCACGACCAACCCCATTCAGCTCCCGCGCGAGCGGCTCGACCCCGGCCCGCCGCCCGGTCGCGACAAGGCGGCGGCGTTCGTCCCGGGCGCGCAGTCACTCCTCGCCACGTTCGCCAGCAACGCGCCCGACTTCGTCGCCGAGCTCGTCGTCCTCGACAAGCCCGTGCTCACGATGGGTCGCCGCGCCGACAACGACATCGTCGTCCCCGAAGCGACGGCGAGCGGTCAGCACGCGCAGCTCCGTTGGGCAAATGCAACGTGGTCGATCGAAGACTTAGGCTCGACCAAC
>JANXMC010000106.1 GCA_025354825.1 Myxococcales bacterium | reverse complement strand
ACCGTCTCGAGCGACGACCCCTTGTAGACGTTGCCGAACCGTCCCGCGTCAATCTCGGCGACCACTTGGCCGATGCCACGTCGGATCGACCGGAAGTTTTTCAGCCGTTCTTCCCAGAGAAACCACGTGCGGTAGGTCCCTCCGACGTCGTCACGCCACCGTTCGATCAACGTGCGAAGTGCGCTCACCCGGTCAACGGTACCGTAGATCGCGAGTGCAAATGAACTCGCGCATCGCGCCACGCATCCCTGCCCAATGCGAAACCGATCGCGCGCGTGGCGCTCGGGCGCCGTCGAGAAGGCCGGCACTTGGCCGCGCAAGCGCGTTCGTGATCCTCACCATCTCGGGCGCTCACCACCACCCCGGTCGATCGCGAGGAGGCCCGCCACCGCGACCGCTACCACGCAAAGCGCCGCGACGAACCAAAGGAAGTCCGAGTGGAGCTGGAGGTTGCTCACGAGAAACGAGACGAACGCGATGAGCACCCCAAGCGCCGTTCCCCGTTTCAGCCACGCGTCACGGCGCGTGAAGGCGTAGGTCGCGAGGCCGACCAAGCAGAAGCCAAGGCCGACCACGAACCCACCCCACGTCCGGAAGACAATGGACAGCCACTGCAACAGTGCCGGAGGCGCCGTTGCGACCGAGAGGCCGGTGAACCGCGCGTCTTCTGGCAAGAGCGGCGGCCTCGCGACCATGAAGTAGCCTCCCGTACCAATCGTGATGACACCGAGGGCGAGGACGGCGAGTGGAGTCGCATGAGCGAGAGTTGGTCGCTTCATGCCGTGACCCTTGGATTGGTGTTCGGTTGAGCGCTTGCCCCCGACTGGAGTGTCACGACGGAGCCGTGTGAGCGGCACCCTCGACGCTAAACGACGACGGAAGTCTGCGCGCGACCGCCTTGGCAATCTCGACCGCCACCACGACGGCCACTGACGCGATCCCGACCATGACCCAGTCGTGCGCCACGAGTCCGTCGGTCCGGAAGACGGGCCGCAGCCACGGTATGAGAATCGCGACGAGCTGCACCGCCGCCGACAGGACCACGGCGCCCAGAAGCGGCAAACTCACGAACGGTCGCGCCGCGAACAAAGATGCGATCGGCGACCGGCAGCTCCACGCGTGGAGGAGCGGCGAGAGGCCGAGCACCACAAACGCGAGCGTGCGGGGCCCCTGCAGACCTGCCGCATGCTCGCAGTATGTCCACGCGTACATCGCGATTGCAGCGAAGCCCATGACGCCACCGACGAGCGCCAGCCCCCACGCCTCGCGGGCGCCGAAAAAGGGCTCGGACGGTCGTCGAGGGGGGTCGTTCATCTGCGAAGCGTCGGCGGGGTCGACGCCCAGCGCCAGGGCGGGAAGCCCATTGGTGACCAGATTGATCCAAAGGATCATGAGAGGTGTGAGGGGGAGCCACGAGCCACTCATCGAAATTGCGAAGACCGCAACGGCGAGCCCGGCGTTCGAGGAGAGCAGAAAGAAGACGAATTTTTGGATGTTGCGATAGACGGCGCGCCCTTCACGAATGGCCGTCACGATCGTCGCGAAGTTGTCGTCCGCGAGCACGAGCGCGGACGCCTGCCGCGCAACGTCCGTTCCGCTTCGCCCCATCGCGATGCCGATGTGCGCCTCGGCGAGGGCCGGCGCGTCGTTCACGCCGTCGCCTGTCATCGCGACGATGTGCCCGAGCTTCTTGAAGGCGCGAACGATGCGCAGCTTTTGGTCCGGGCTCGTTCGGGCGAAGACGCGGATGGTGTTCGCACGACGCGCGAGTTCTTCATCCTTGATGTGCGCGAGCTCGTCGCCCGTGATCACCTCGTCGCCCTTCGTCCACATCCCAATCTCTTGGGCGATGGTCATCGCCGTGAGCTGGTGATCGCCGGTGATCATGACGACGCGAACGCCCGCGGTACCGCAAGCCGCGATCGCTTCGAGCACACCCGCGCGAGGCGGATCCATCATTCCCACGAGGCCGAGGAGCGTGAGCTCCGTTTCGGGGTCGCCGTCGACCTTCGTACCGTTGCAGATCGCAAGCACGCGGAGGCCGCGGCTCGCGAACGCGTCGGCCTGCGCTGTGATGTGCGTCCGCTCGGCATCGTCGAGAGTCTTTTCTCCTTGCTCCGTGGCGATGGCACGGCAGCGGGGCAGCAGCACCTCGAGACTGCCTTTGACGTGGACCGTCGTGCCCGTCGCGTCCGCGACGACGACCGCCATCCGCTTGCGCTCGCTGTCGAACGGGATCTCGCGAACGACCTTCCGTGCCGCGCGAAGCTCCTCCAGTGACGCCCCGCTTCGGGCGGCGAGCGTCAGCAGCGAGCCTTCGGTCGGGTCACCGACGACGCGCCACTCGCCCTCGGGCGTTCGCTCGAGGACGGCGTCGTTGCAAAGGACCGCCGTTCGAACGAGCTCGGAGACAACCTTGGCGATCTCGCCGCTCAGTGCGGCGCCGGTGCTCTCCGTGATGGCTCCCTCGGGCGCGTAGCCTTCGCCCGACACCCGGAGCGACGCGCCCGCCGACCAGACTTCGCGCACGACGATCCGGTTTTGTGTGAGCGTGCCGGTCTTGTCGCTGCAGATGATGGTCGCCGCACCAAGGGTCTCGACAGCGGAGAGCTTTCGGACGATCGCGCCGAGCTTTGCCATGCGCTGCGTGCCGAGCGCGAGCGTGATGGTGGTGATGGCAGGAAGGCCTTCGGGAATGGCTGCGACGGCGAAGCTCACGGCTTCGAGCAGAAGCACGTGCCATGGGCGGAGCGCG
>JANXMC010000098.1 GCA_025354825.1 Myxococcales bacterium | reverse complement strand
CGACCGACGTCGCGGGCAGCCAACACGACGGGCACGACGGCCGCGACGACGAGCGCTACTTGGTTCCGTCGCAGACGGTGCTCTCGCGTCGCCAAGGTGTTCCCGCGAGCGGCGCACCCGACGTGGCCGATCGCCAGCTCTATTGGCTCCGCGCGGTCGTGATGCATCCCGACAAGCGCGTCTCGCAACTGATTCAGTACGCGCGCGAAATCGTCATCGCGCCGCGCACGACCGACGAGCTGTACGAGCCGCTCCCGGCCGAAGGCGACGTGACCGAGATCTTGCGCGCGCGCGTGCACCGCAAAGACGGCGGCACGGCGTTCCCTGCCGAAGAGCACAACGAAGGCGACCGCCCGCGCATTCGCTGGCCCGAGCTCGCGCCCGGCGACACCGTCGAAGTCGCCATTCGTACGTGGACCGACAGGCCCGTGGGCGGTCGCGGCGACGCGCCGTTCTACTTCGTCGACTACGCCGGCTCGTCGACGACGCACCCGCTGCTCTACAACGAGGTCGTCGTCGAGAGCACGCCGCAGCAGTCGTTCTACGTCGACGTCATTCACGGCGCGCCCGATCGCCGCGAAGAGAAAGACGAGAACGGCCGACACATTACAAAGCTCATATGGGACAAGCCCGTGAGCATCCCCGACGAGCCGCTCGCACCCGCGATGAGCGAGACGATCCCCGTCATCGCCGGCTCGACGTTCAAGACGTGGGCCGATTTCCGCGCCTGGTACGGCGAGGCGGTGCGCGGTTTCAGCGATCCGGACGACGAGGTTCGCCGCTTGGCCGCCGAGCTGACGAAAGGGAAGACGACGCGCGATCAGAAGGTCAACGCGCTCTTCACCTTCGTCGCCGACGACATCCGCTACGTGAACTACGTGAGCGGCGAGTGGTGGCTCCCCAATCGGCCGCAACAGCTTCTCGCGCGGCGCGAAGGGGACTGCGACGACAAGGCGCTGCTCCTGATCTCGCTGCTCAAGGCGACAGGGATCGACGCGCAAGAAGTCCTGGTTCAGACGCGGATGACCGGCGAGCCGGCGCTCTTGAAAGCGAAGAACGTCGCCATCCCCAAGTTCGATCACGGCATCGCCTTCTTGCCCGGCCCCGGCGGCGGCACGTACCTCGACGCAACGAGCCCGGCATCGCGCCTCGGTCCGCTGTCGTCGATGGATGCCCGCGCGGCGGCCCTTCGCATGGACGGCCCGCCGGAAATCGTCGACCTTCCGCCGAGCTCGCCCGATGACCACGGGTCGGACGTCGACTGGACGATCGCCCTCAAAGCCGACGGCTCGGCCGATCTCGTCGGCGAAGAGAAGCACTCGGGCGACAGCGCGTTCTTCGCGCGAAGCAACATGACCGAGCCCGGCGCGCGGCTCACGTACGTCGAGCACTACTTGGTCGGCGGATGGTTTCCGACGATCGAGGTCGACAAGACAATCGACTTCAAAGGCGAGCTGCCGCAAGGCAAAGCGTGGGTGAAGTACAAGGCCCACTCCGACGGCCTCGCGCGCCACGAAGACGGCGATCTCGTCGTTCCGCTCGCGCGAAGCAGCACGCTCACGTCGGAGCTCGCGCCGCTCTTGAAGCGGACGCTCCCCGTCTCGCTGCCGCCGTACATCGCGCCGAGCCACGAGACGCGATCGACGCACGTGATCGCGCCGCCCGGCTACACGTGGGCCGAGCTTCCGCCCGGCGGCGACGAGAAGGGCGGCCCCTTCGGGCAGGCTCACTTGCAGATCACGAAAGACCCGAAAGACCCCCGCGCCGTGCTCGTGAAGCGGACCGTGACGTTCGATATGGATCGCATCCCGGTGGAGAAATACGGCGAGTGGCGCGCGTGGCTGCAGCGGGTCGACGCGCTGATGAACAAGCGGCTTCGGCTGGTCTCGTCGACCGAGAGCGTGGCGGCGAAGAGCGCGAACGGAGCGGCGAAGTGAGGCGCGTCTCCTACGTAGGCCTGGTCGCGATTGCATCGAGCCTCGCGTGCGGCGGCGCGCCGGCGAATCCAGGCTCGAAAACCGGGTCTGCGAACCTCGATAAGCCGTTCCTCGAAGCGCTGCGCACCGAAGCGACGGGCGATCCGACGAAAGCCCGCGAACGGTACGTCGACGCGATTAAAGCCGCGCTCGCCGCGCCCGACGACGGCTGGTCGGTGCCAACGGTGAACGCTTCGCTCGACGCGCTCGTCTTCCGCGACGTCGCGGGGCTCGACGACACCGCAGGGCGCACGGCTCTCGTATTCCGCACGGCCGGCGACGCGCTTCCGATGCTGGAGGACGCGCGCAAAAAGGCGAGCGACCCGTTCACGCCCGGACTCATTGCGCGCGCGCTCGAAGCGCTCGCCGAGCACCGCGGCGACGTCGACGGCGCCGAGAAGTGGCGGCGCGCCACCGGTTGCGCACGCGAGGTCACCGTCATCGGGCCCCTCGCATGGGCGCCGGTCACGGGCGTTGGCGAGGCCGATCCGCTCGAGAAGGCCGACGCGAAGCTCGACGCGACGTACCCCGCGCCCGGCGCCTTCGGCGTTGCCAACGCGCCCGTGGTCGTGAGCGGACGCGGCTGCTCGATAAGCCTGTCGCTCGGAAGCATCGTCTCGGGCGTTCGTGACGTCGTCGTCGACGTGCCGCTCGACAAGGCGCAGACCGTCGGCATCGCGCTCCGTACGCGCGGCGAAGCCATGCTCCGCGTCGGTGGGATGTCGGTTTTGCGACGCGCCTACGAGCTTGGCGGCGACGACGTCGTCCGCTTCGCGCGCATCGACGCGACCGCCGGCGTTTTGCGAATCGTCGCGCGCGTCGGCATGGGCGACGACGGCGAGCCCGTCGAGATCGACGTGTTCGACGCGAAGGGGAACGCGCTCCCCACGCGCGCGCCGAAACCCGGCGACGCCGGCACGGCCCGAGCGACCGCGGTGCACGAGCTCATGTACCCCACGCCCCACACGGATGCCGAGCGCGTGCTCCTCGGCGCGGCAGCCCTCGCCGCGGGCGACGGCCCTACCGCCGAGCGTCTCCTGCACACCGACGCCCAGCGAAAAGACGCACCACCGGAGCTGTCGCTCGTCTATGCGCGCGCCGTCGAGACGGTCTCGGATCTTCAGCCAGTGCATCGCGCCGAGCGTGCACGCACGGCGTACGAGCGCGTGATCGACGCGTGGCCCACGTCGTGGGAGGCGATCCTCGCCCATGCAGGTCTCGCCGCGGTTCGTCGAGGGCAGAGCGAAGCGCGGATCGAGGCGCTGACGGACTTAGACAGCCATCGCGCGAAGGCGGGCAAGGTTGCCGCGCCGATGCTCGATCTCTTCGACGCCGCGGCGAGCGGTCGCGACGAGCTGCACGACCGCGCCGACGCAGCCCTCGCGCGCGTAAAGGCGTCGCTCCCGGGCGTGCCGCTCGTGACCGACGTCGAGCGCATCGTGACGAGGCGCACCGGCGCTGAACGCATCGCGTACGAGTGCGGCGGCGGCCCAGGCCCCGCGCCCCTGCGCGACAAGAGCGACTTCGCCTGCTTCGACGCCCTTCGCAGCAGCACGGATTACAAGCGTGCGATGACCGAGCTCGCACGCGTGCGCACCGTGCGCGGCACGCCGAACGCGTACCTCGCGTTGGAGCTACGCGACGCCCTCGGCGCGGGCGATGCGACCACGGCGAAGCGCGCGTTCGACGCGATGCTCCCGGCCGAGCGAACGCTCTCGTTCTTTCAAGCGACGTCGCTGTTGCGGCAAGACGGCGCGTCGACGCCCGCGACGCTTCGCGACCTCTTCACGAAGACCGCGCTCACCGCGCGCGACGCTCCTTCGGCGTATGGCGCGCTGCTTCGCGCGGCGGGCGACGACCCCGTCGCCGCGATGACGACGGTGGCCGAGAGGATCGCCGCAGACGACCGCAAGAAGCCTATTCTTCCGAACGCCGCGACGGCGGTTCTGGCGCACACCGAGCGGTACGACGTCGAGCCGAGCGGCATCGTCCACGCCGTGATGCTCGACGTGCGGCGCGTGAGCGGCACGAAAGACGTCGAAGACAACGCCCAGGCGAACCCGCCCGAAGTCACGGGTCAGAGCGTCTTCCGCGTTCTCCGACGCCGCATCTTGAAGCGCGACGGCCGCATCGTAGAGCCCGATCGCACGCCTCACGCGTCGCAAGGGCACGCCGATCTCTCGCAGCTCGAAGCGGGCGACGTCGTCGAGGCGATCTACGAAACGTGGTCGCTCCCCGGCGAGACAGGCGACATCACGATCGACACGCCGGACCTCTTGCCCGAGCGCACGGCCGTGCACGATGCAACCATCGAGTTTCATCTGCCGCGCGGCATTCGCAGCGCGATGTGGAGCCACCCCATCCTCGGCAAGGCCGAAGAGACCGCCGAAGGCACGTCGCGCGTCCTTCGCTATCGCCTGACCGATCACGTCGGTCGCCGCCTCGAGCTTGGCACGCCCAAGATGGATCAATCGGTCTCGGTGAGCTTCTCGACCGCGACGTGGGCCGACGTTGGGCGAGCGCTCCGAGAGACCACCGCGGGGCTCAACGATCACCACCCCGAGGTCGCCGAGTGGGCGCATGCCGCTGCGAAAGGGAAGCCGCCGGAGTCTCCGGAGCTCGTAGGCGCCATCGTCGAAGCGTCGGGCACGGCGGTCAAAGAGAGCTCCCCCGCCCTGCTTGCCGACGTGGGCCTCGGTCGCGCGCGCGGCGAGCAGACGACGACGGCACGAACCATCCTCGCGAACCACGAGGGGAGCCGCACGTGGCTCGTCGCGCGTGCCCTGCGCGAGGTCGGAGTGAACGCCGAGGTGGTCGTCGCCGAAGACGATCCGTTCAGCGCAGACCCCGCGTTCCCGCCGCATTTCGGGCGGTTCATGCACCCCCTCGCCATCGCACACCTCCCGGGCGGCAAAGACATTTGGATCGACCCGGACGTCGCGGGCCCCCCCTTGCCCGCGGGCCGCATCTCCCCCGAGCTACGCGGACGGAGCGTGTTGCATTACGACGGTACGATCGCGCCGATGCCCGCCGTGCCCGGTGACAGCGAACGCGACGAGGTCGACCTGCGACTCACGCTCGACGAGAAGGGCGACGCCAAAGGGCTCTTCACCGTGATCCTTCGTGGGCGCGAATCGCAGGAGCTCGCCGAGGCGCTCTTCCGCATCGTCGGCGCGGAGCGTCAGCGCGCTCTTCGCGGCGTGGTCCTCGCGTGGATCCCTTACGCGAACGTCGACGAGGTCGCGCTCTCGTCGTCCGAGGGGAGCTGGCAAATCGCCATTCGCGCATCGATCTCCGTAAGCGGTTACGCCCAGGCCGAAGGTGCGGGCGCCGCCTCCGCGAAGACGTTCTGGCTGCCGGGGAACGACCCGCTCCACATCGTCTTCCCGCGCGCGTTCGTCTCCACATTGGGTGCGACGTACGCGCATCAAGGCGCGCGCGAGACGGCCCTCGCAGTCAGCTCGTCGGCCCAGTACCACTTCCATCGCAAGGTCACGCTCCCCGCCGGCGCGAGCATCGTCCGCTCCCCCAGTGCGTTCTCGGTGAAGGGCGCCGAGCTGGGCGCGTCTCGAACGATCGCGGTGAGCGCCGAAGCGGTGGAAGACGACTACGTCCTCGATCTCCCGACGGGGACGGTCTCGCCGAAGGAGTACGGCGAGTTCGTTCGCAATGCGCACCGCGTCGACGACGCGTTCCTCGCGTCGACGCGCATCAAGCTCGCGAAATAGACGCGATTCGCGCCTTGTAGGAAGACCCGCGCTCCATCTAGGGTTGCGTCCCCGTTTCGGCTTCAGCGGCAACGGCGCCCCCTTTTTTCCACCTTCACCAAGGCAGACAGCACCATGAGCGGCCACTCCAAATGGGCCACCATCAAGCACA
>JANXMC010000610.1 GCA_025354825.1 Myxococcales bacterium | reverse complement strand
AGGCGACCTTGGCGCTTCAAGCGAGCGCGCGCCGCTTCGGTGACGCCGTCGAGAGCGCCGAGCGCGCGTCTCTCGCCCGCCTGCGCGAGGCGCGGTTCGAGGACGCCGACATGGCCGCCAAGGCGTCGCTCCCCCGGACGCTTGCCGGCGCGACGCCCGACTTCGCCGACGGCGTGGCGCTCGCACCGTCGGGCGCGCTGCTTCTACCCGCGACCGTCGCCCGCGAGATGTCCCGCGTGAGCGAGGCGTGCGCCGCACTCGCGCGAGGCTTCGGCGAGCTCACGGGAGCCGCTCGCGAACAGGCACGCACGAAGCTCGCGGGCGAGTGCGCCGAGGCACGCGGCCCCAGTGGCCGGTGGATGTACCCTCTCGTCGCCCTCGACGCCTCGCCCGTCGATGCGCCGGCGCTGGCCGCATGGCTCACGTCCCACGCGACGGCACTGCGCGACGGCGAGCGCGCGGCGGTCGACCGCGAGATCGCGCAATCACCCTTTCTCGACGCCAACGCACGCGCGAGCCTCGACGCCGTTGCCCGTGCCGGCTCCGCGCGCGATTCGTCCCTCCGCGCGCTCCTCGACGACGGCGTCGCCCGCGAGCTCGCCCACGCGAAGGTCGACGGGGACGGCATCGCGCGCATCGCGACCGCCGCGAGCATCGGCTACGTGCGCCTCCTCGCCGACGGCCGGCGCGTAGCTTTCGTGACCCACGCGGCATCGCTCGAAGGGCGCGTGCAACCCCTCGGAGGCCGCAGTGACATGCGGTTCGCGCTCGCGAATCCTGGAGACGGCGCGACGCCGCTTTCGGCCGCCGTGACGCTCGCCCCCGAGCTTCGTGTTCTCGTCACACTAAGAGATCCGCGCGACCTCACGCGTCGGGCGGCGCAGCGCAAGGCCGTGCTCCTCGCGGCAGGCGGGCTTTCGGCCTCCCTCGCCCTCGGTCTCGCGCTCTACCTGTTCGCGCAAATGCGCGCGGCGCGGCGCCTCGGCGAGCTTCGCACCGACTTCGTCGCCGCGGTCTCCCACGAGCTACGCACACCCGTCGCTTCGATTCGAATGCTCGCCGAGCTGCTCGAGCAGAAGAAGGTCGACGACGACGAGGCGCCGGAGGTGCACGCGACGCTCGCCCGCGAGGCGCGCCGCCTGGGAGATACGGTGCAGCGCCTCCTCGGCTTCGGGGCGATGGCGCGCGGGAAAATCGCAGCGGCTCCGAAGACCGAAGACGTCGCCGCCGTCGTCGACGACGCCGTCACCGAGTTCGAAGCCGACCACACGAGCATGCCTAAGGTGACCCGTTCGCTCGAGCGCCCTCTCGAAGCCGTCGTCGACGCCGCGCTCCTTCGCGTGGCACTTCACAATCTGCTGGGCAACGCGCTCAAGTATGCAGGCGACTCTGCTCCATTCGCCGTGACACTGACGTCCTCGAACGGCGCCGTGGTGCTCAGCGTGCGCGACCACGGGCCTGGCATTCCTGCCCGCGACCAGCGGCGCATTTTTGAGCCGTTCGAGCGGGCCGACGATCGATTGAGCCGTGCCACCGAAGGGAGCGGCATCGGCCTCTCGCTCGTTCGCCACATCGCCCGCGCCCATGGAGGCGACGTGCGCGTCGAAAGTGCGCCCGGTGCCGGTGCGACGTTCATCCTGCGCGTCCCCAAACGCCTCAACGTGAGAGGCTAAGCCGACCATGGAGACCGTCCTCATCGTGGAAGACGACGCTGGGCTGCGCCTCGCGATGACGAAGACGCTGCGCGCCGCCGGATACGCCGTGAAGGTGTGCGCGACGGGGACGGAGGGGCTCGCCGAAGCGCTCGCCTCACCACCCGACATCGTGCTCCTCGACGTGATGCTTCCGGGGAAAAACGGCTTCGAAATCTGCGCCGAGCTTCGCGCGAAAGACAGCGAGCTACCTATCGTGATGGTCACGGCGAAGGGCGAAGAGGCCGACAAAGTACGCGGCCTCCGCCTCGGCGCCGACGACTACGTCGTCAAACCGTTCGGCACCAACGAGCTTCTCGCGCGCATCGACGCGGCGCTGCGACGACGACGGCTCGCCCTCTCCGAAAGCGCGCCCAGCGATCGGCGCGCTCACCGTCGACCTCCGCGCCCACACCGCGACGCGCGATGGCGAGTCCGTCGAAGTGACCGCCCACGAGATGAAGCTCTTGAAGTTCTTGCTTCGAAGCGAAGGGCGCATGCTCTCACGCGCGCAGATTCTAGACGCGGTCTGGGGCTCGGATTACTTCGGTACGGAGCGTACCGTCGACAACTTCATCAACCGCCTCCGCAGCAAGTTCGAGCCGGATCCGAAGGCGCCGCGCCACCTCGTGACCGTGCGTGGCGCCGGGTATCGCTTCGCTCGGCGCGTCGGATGAAACGGGCGGAAAACGAGAATCGCCACCGGTTACCGAACCGTGACACGGCGATGAAGGGGCCGAGAGATTCGGCCGCCAGACTCTTCTTCGAAGACGCCGCGAGCCGCCCCGCACCGGGGGCGCCCGGACCAACCTCGAAGCCTCGGAGAACGACGATGAACCGAACACGCCCCGCCTCTACTGCGACGATGAGACTCTTTTTTGCCTTCGCGACGGGGACGGCCCTCGCGGCGGGCTGCAGCGCGAAAGAGACGACGGACGCCCCGCCGCCGCAGACCGAGCCCGCCCCGATGCCGAGGAGCGTCGATACATTTCTCGCGGACATCGATCTCGGACGAGACCTGCCCGCTGCGAAGACGCAGCTGGAACAGCTTCTCGGCGCGCCCGAAACAGCCATGGCCGATCGCAGCCGCGCGAAGCTCGCGCTCTCGGTGATTGCCGAAAAGCTCGGCGACCACGAGCGCGCCATCGCCCTCGTCGAGGAGCTCATCGAGGCGGGCGAAGGGGACGTCGCCGAGAAGCGCCTGCACCTTCTTTTGACCGGCAACGAAGGCCCTATCGGCCCCTCGCTCCGCCAGCAAGAGCTCCCCATTGCCCCGTTTGCGCGCGCGCTGGCGAAGTTCTACCCCGAAAATACGCAGTCGAAGTTCGAGATCGAGACGGTGCTCTTCGGCGGCGGCGACGCCACCACGCTGCGCCTCGGCACGTTCAGCGTCGACGAAGCCGTCCGCGAGCGGGAAGACGCGCGATGCCCAGGGTGCGAGCATCGCGGCGCCCTCGTGCACGCCATGACGACGCGCGAGGGGTCGTGGACGCGCATTCCGCTTCACGCGAAAAAGCTCGATTCGATTTTGGCAGTCTTTTACGTCGATCTCGAGACGCCGATTCCGGCGCGGTACGAGAGCTACTTGCCAATCCCGAGCAGCGAGATTGCGAAACGCCTCGCGCGCAACGAAGGAGTCATCGCGGTCAAAGCGCGCAACGATGCGCCGCCCGTGATCCTCGTCGCCGCGCCGAGGCGCGCCCAGCTCGCCGACGTCGAAGAGAAGCTCGCAGCGATGGGCGAAATCCCCGCGAGCCCAGTGGCAGTGCCGGTGGCGATGGCGCTGAAGCCGCGCGAGATACAGGGCGTGATGCGTCAGAGCTTTGGCCGCTTTCGCGGGTGCTACGAGGCGATGGTGCCCAAGGCATCCGGCACGGCCACGTACCGATTCGCCATTCGCCCCGACGGCACTGTGCAGAATGCCCATCTCACAGTCGATCACAGCCTCGAATCGCCGACCTTCGAGGCGTGCATGTCGAACGCCATCGGCGCGCTCACGTTCCCTAAAGGCGGCGCGAGCGCGAACGGCGGCGCGGGGACGACGACCGTCGTCTACCCGATCGTGTTCAGCCCCGACGGCGAGTGACGCCGCCGGAGCCTACGTACGTGGCTCAGGGGCAGAACGTGATCTCGTATGCGTTCGCCTGGCACGTATACGTGCTGCTGTTGTCGTCGTACGCGTAGCTGTACGCCGTGGGGCAGGCGGCCTTAAAGGTGCGGGAGTAGCTGGTCGACGGGCAGGTCGCCGGCGTGTTGTTCGCGCCGCGGCAGCAGTACGCATCGGTCCCGAAGCGCTCGCACGCGCTGAGGCACGCGACGACGCGGCCGCTTCCGTCTCGATGCGGGGCAGTCCTACGCGTTCGACCTTCCCGGCGCCTGGGGCGGTCGGTTCTGGGGCCGGACGGGGTGCGATTCGAACGGCGCCAACTGCGCAACGGGCGACTGCGCTCACGGCACGAAGTGCGCGG
>JANXMC010000051.1 GCA_025354825.1 Myxococcales bacterium | reverse complement strand
GAACCTCGCGCGCCGTGCCGCGTGGCTTCAATCGACGGAGCGCCCGCAGCGCCGCGTGCTCGAGATCGCCGACGCCGATGAGCCGGGCGTCGACGTCGACTTCACGCCCGGTCTGGCCGGTCTGGCCGGTCCGCTCGGTGCCGCGGCGTCGAGCGCGAGCTTCGGCTCGGCGTCGAGCGACGTCGACCTCGTAGCGCTCAGGCGCGACGCGTTCTCGGGCGGCGAGGCCGACGACAGCGATCCCTGGCTCGCTTCGGTGCTCCGCGCGCAGCGCTCCCGCCGCCGAAATACGCTCGTCGGGGTCGCGCTCGCGGCCTTCGTCATCACGTTGAGCGTCGTCGTGCTCCACGCGTTCGCGTGAGCGCGGCGCCGCGACGAAGCGTTAGAGAAGCCCGCCCCACCGCGTGAACAGGCTCACGGCCACCGGCGCTGTCGCGGCCTCGTACTTCTCGCTGTCGCGCACGAGGGTCGAGGGCGAGACGCCCGCGGCGATGAGCTCGTCCTCGAAGGCCGACGCCATGGCGCGCACCTGCGTCGCCGTCGCTTCGAGGTGAAACAGAATGCCGTAGGCGTTCGCGCCGTGACGGAACGCCTGCGTCTCGGTCATCGCCGACGAGGCCAGCGGGACGGCGCCGTTCGGCACTTCGAAGACGTCGCCGTGCCAGTGCAGCGCGCGCGTCGGCGACGCAACACCGCCGAAGACCGCGTCAGAGCGCGCCGCGGCGCTCAGCTCGACATCGAACCAGCCGACCTCTTTCCGCCGTGCGTGGTGCACGCGCGCGCCGAGGGCTGCGGCGAGGAGCTGGCTGCCGAGGCAGATCCCGAGAACGGGGATGTCCGCGCGGAGCGCCTTTTCGATGAGCTTCGTTTCGTGGGTGAGATGCGGAAAGAGCTTCCCGTCGTAGACGCCCATGGGGCCGCCCATGACCACGAGCCCTGCGGCGGCCCCGAGATCTTTCGGGACGGCGGCCCCTTCGTCGATGCGTGCAATGCGCAGGTCGATCCCGAGGCTGTCGAGGGCCGTCGCGATGTGCCCGGGCCCCTCGGGCGCCACATGCTGAAGGACGTGTACGAACCGGCGAGCTTTCATGGTTGCCCGAACACGTAGCGCATCTCGCCCGGTCCACGAGCGGATCCCGCCCATTTCGCGGTAGGGTGCCGTCACGTGATGCGGCCGGCGGGCGAGGCGCGAGGCGCGAAGGGACCTGTGCTCGGTGCCGCCTATTTCGCGACGTTCGCCGCGCTCGGGACCTACGGGCCGTTCCTCGCGATTTACCTCGCTTACCGAGGTTTCACGCCGTTCGAGGTCGCGGGCCTCCTCGCGACGCTGCCGCTCTTGCGCATCGTCGCGGCGCCTGCGTGGACGTTCGTCGCCGATGTACGACAGTCGTCCGCGTGGGTGCTGCGCGTCGTCGCCGTCGGCTCGGTGGTCTCGTTCGCGCTGATCGACGTCGCTCCGACCCAAGCCGCGCTCGGGGCCGCGCTCGTCGCGTTCACCATCTTCCGTGCCCCGTCGACCTCGCTGCTCGACGTGCTCGCCCTCGCCTGGTCACGGCGTGTGGCGCGCGCCTTCGGCCCGCTGCGCGCGTGGGGGACGGCCGGCTACACGCTCGCAGCCTTCGCCGTTGGCGTCTTCGTGTCGCGGTTCGGCCCGCGCGCGATCGTGCACGGATCCGTTCTCTTCTTGGCGCTCACCGCCCTCGCGACGTTCGGCCTCCCGGCTGCACGTAGCTCGCGTGGCGACGGCGAGAGCGCGGTCGCTGGCGTGCAAGCTGCACCGCAGGCTGCGGGGCGCGCCTTCGCGCTTCTCCTCGTGCGGCCGCGCTTCGCCCTGTTCCTCGCCACCGCGGTGCTCCATCAAGTCGGCCTCGCCGCCTACGACTCGCTCTTTCCGTCGTACCTGTCCGGCATCTCGACGCCGACCTACGCCGGCGCCGCGGTCGGTGTCGGCGCTCTCGCCGAGGTCGTCTTCATGGCGCGCAGCGGGCCGGTCTTCGCGCGGCTCTCCCATGCGCGCATTCTCGCCATCGCCTACGCCGTCAGCGCCCTCCGGTGGCTCCTCGTCGCGACGGTCACGTCGCCCGTGCTTCTCGTCGGCGCGCAGGTTCTTCACGCCGCGACCTTCGGCGCGTTCTACCTGGCGTCGGTCGCCTTCGTGAACGACGAGAGCCCGAGCCACGCGCGGGCGAGCGCGCAGGGGATTTTTCAGGCGGCGACGTGGGGCATCGGCGTGTCGCTTTGTCTCGGGCTCGCCGCCTTCGTGCAAGCCCACGCGGGCCTTCGCACGGTCTTCGCGTTGGGCGCCGTCGCGTCGATCGCCGGCTGCGCACTGGCATTCGTCCTGGAGCGAATGCCCCCCGCGCCCGATGCGGGCGACCGCGGCAATCCCGATTAGCGCGAATAGACGCGCACGTAATCGACGAGGAGCGACTGCGGGAACACCGTGCTGGCGTCCGGGTCGCCGCCGAAGGCGCCGCCGACGGCGAGATTCACGATGATGAAAAACGGGTGGTCGAATACCCATTTGTCATTTCGCGCGAGCTTGCCAACTTCCCGAGTTTGATAAAGCGCGGTGTCGACGTAAAACCGAACGACCCCTTCTTCCCACTCGATGGCGAAGAGGTGAAAGTCGTCCGCGAAGACGGCATTGCCCGGCAGCGTGACACGGTTCGTGAGCGCGTCGCCGCCTGAAAATCCCGGTCCGTGAAGGCTGCCGTGGCAGATCGTTTTCTCGGAGCCGCGGTTCTCCATGATGTCGATTTCGCCGCAGCCAGGCCAACCCGCGGCGTCGTAGTCGTCGCCCAAAAGCCAGAAGGCGGGCCACATTCCCTGGCCCGTGGGGAGCTTCATGCGCGCTTCGAAGCGGCCGTATTTCTGCGCGAACTTCCCGCGCGAATTGAGGCGCGCGGATGTGTAGCCGTTGGTGCCGCGCTGCTCCTTGCGCGCGGTGATGACGAGCATCCCGTTGCCGTCGAGCGACGCGTTGTCGGTGCTGTCGGTGTCGAAGTCGAGCTGCTGCGTGCCGAAGCTCGCGCCGAGCTCGTGCGCCCACTTGCTGCCGTCGAGGGTCGTGCCGTCGAACTCGTCGCTCCACGTGAGGACCCACGGCCCCTTGTTGGCGTCTTCGCTGCTCGAACAGGCGGTGACGCCTACGAAGGCGGCGAACGTCGACGCAATCAGCGTGGAGACGAGGGACGGCAAGCGCATCGTGGGTACTCCAGATCGTTCGATATCGCGCTGAAGCGTTAGCGTCGCGCCCATATTTTCGTGTGGCCGCGGAGGCCGTACCACGCGATGTAGACGTAGCAGACGGCGGGGAGGAGGAACGCGAGCTGCACGCCAATGCGATCGGCCACGAGCCCTTGAACCACCGGGAGGATCGCGCCGCCCACGATCGCCATGCACAAGATGCCCGAGCCCTGCGAGGTGTCGGCGCCGAGGCCGTCGATGGCCAGGGTGAAGATCGTCGGGAACATGATCGAGTTCATGAGCCCCACGGCGAGGATCGTCGTCATCGCCACGTGGCCCGACGTCGCCACGGTCGCGAGGACGAGCACGGCCGCCATGCACGCCGCCGCGGCGAGGACGCGACCGGGCTTCCAAAGGCGCAACAGAACGGCGCCGACGAAGCGGCCGACCATCGCGCCGCCCCAGTAGAACGAGACGTACCGCGCGGCGTCGGCCTCGACGAGCCCCGCGATGCTCGGCTCTTTGAGGAAGCTCACGAGGAAGCTGCCAATGGCCACTTCGGCGCCGACGTAAACGAAGATGCCAATCGCGCCGAACACCAGGCGCGCGTGGCCAAAGGCTCCGCGCGTTTCACCGTTCGCGTCACGGCCGTCGGTCGAGTCTTCGGTGGTGACGGTCGGCATGCGAACGAGGGCGATGATTCCCGCCGCGACGAGGAGTGTGCTCGCGAAGACGAGGTACGGCATCTGCACCGAGCGGGTGCTGCCCGACGCATTCAAGATGAACGACGAACCGACCATCGGCGCGAGGGTCGTTCCCAGCGAGTTGAACGCCTGCGTGAGCGTGAGGCGGCTCGACGCGGTTTCCGGGTCGCCCAGGATCGCGACGTAGGGGTTCGCGGCGACCTGCAGCACGGTGAAGCCCGAGGCGAGAATGAAGAGCGCCACCAAGAACAGTGGGTACGAGCGCGCCGCGGCCGCCGGGTAAAACAGAAGGCAGCCGAGAGCGGCGAGGCCGAGCCCGACGAGAATGCCGTTCTTGTACCCGACCGTGCGAACCAGGCGCCCGGCCGGGGATGAGACGACGAAGTACGCCGTGAAGAAGCTGAATTGAATCAGCATCGCCTGGGCGTAATTCAGCGCGAAGAGCGCTTTGAAGTGGGGAATGATGATGTCGTTGAGGCAGGTCAAAAAACCTATCGCGAAGAACAGCGACATCAGCACCGCAGACGCGACGCGAAGGCTCGACGGCGTACCGGGCGCGGCGCTCGCGCGAACGGAGAGGGGCGCGGAGACTGTGGCCATGGCGATTCCTCGTGGAGGCGAGTGCGGGTGAGCGATGTCGCGTGCGACTAGTGCTGCGCGACGGTTGCGGCGGGCGCGGCGGGTGACAGAGACGGGGACGCCGATGCGGGCGCGATGCCACGGGCGACGTGCCGCTGCGTGTGCGCGGGGACGTCGATGGTTGCGCCGTCGGAGAAGGTCACGTGAAGCGGTGCCGCGCCAGGGTTGTACGCGGCATAGGTGCGCGTCGCGCCTTTGCGAAACACCCCATACGACGGCGCGTCGGCCGTGACCGTCGTGTCGACGCTGCCGAGCGCGCGGAGGTTGTAGAGCCAGTGGTACGTGCTCGCCCACGACCCGCCCATCTCGGGGTCGAAGTAGTGGTCGTTCTCGTAAAGCGCCACCGCCTGCTCGGCGTCGGCGATTCCCAGGTACATCCACATCACGTCGCGCCACTGCTGCACGGCGCCGCGGTTGGTTTTCACGAGACTGTCGTAGTTGCGCTTTACGTAGTCGGGGCGCCGCGCGAGGTAGAGCGATCCCGCGGTAATAGGCAAAATATTGATCCCGTGAATGTAAACGGGATTGCGATCGAACCACGTGTCGTACGTACCGCCGTTCCCCCAGACGATGCCGACGGCCGAGTGGTCGAACCCTTTGGGAAAGACTTCACGATCGACGTCGAACCAGTACTGCGAAACGGCGGCGACCTGCGTTTCGTAAAGAAACATCCCGACGTCGCGTATTTCGGTATTGCCGGTCACCGCCCCCCAGAGCACGAGGGCCTGGGAGAAGTTCAAATCTTCCGACGACGACTCTTCGTTGTTGCCCGCGGCGAACATCGCAGGGCCGCTCGCCCACGAGTGGCCAGCGTAGGCGTCGAAGTAGCGAAAGCGCGGAAAACGCGTGTCTTTCGCATCCCAGTTCGCGGCGTCTTTCGCGAGGAGCGTGACGAGCGCGCCCCACTTCGTGTCCTGGGCCCAGGCCGGGTCGTAGGCCGCCACGGTCGCTGCGGCGTGAATGAAATAGCCGTAGTGAAAATGGTGGTCGTTCATCTGGTACCCAGATTGGTACGCCGAAGGAATGCCGATGAGCGTGCTCCACGTTGCGTCGTAGGCGAAGTAACGCGGCGCCACGCCCGAGAACCACGTCTCCAGCTCGCGCTTGAGCGCGGTGACGAGCTCGTCGCGCATCTCGGTCTCGCCGAGCTGATCGGCAATGCGCACGAGGGTTGCGACCTTGCCGAGGGATTTGCCAACCCAGTAGCTGTCCTTCTTACCGTCGGCGCCGTTCGGGAAAAGATCGTCGACCGCCATCGCCTCTTTGACGTAGTGGCGCAGCGTTCCGCGATCGTACGTGCCCGCATCGGGCAGCACCGGCAGCACGCCGTGAACGCGCTCTTCGGTCTCGAAGCTCGCGGCGTCGGTCACCTTCATGAGTCCGCGCGACGACACGTACGTGTACGGCGTGAAGGCGGCTCTGGTTGCCATCCACTGATGTCGATACAGCGCCATCAGCGGCGTGCCGACGAGGCCGTGACCCTTTTCGACCTCCGTCGTTCTCAGCGTGAACGTCGTGACGAGCCGCGCCGCCGCGACGTCGTACTTCCACGCCACGTCCGACCCCGTGACGAACGTGAACGCGTGCTTTCGATAGGCTTCGAGCGTCTCCGGCGACGCATCGGGGAGAGCTGCGATCGAGAAGTGGTCGGCCCCTTCGAGGGTCGACGAGAACGTTGCGCCGGCGCGCACCCACGACGACCCCCACGGCGCGAAGATGCCGTAGTGATGGCCGTTGATCGTCAGGCCCACGGTGCCGTCGTGGTCGCTGAAGACGGTGGCGACTTTCGCGCCTTCGGCGTCGAGCTCGACGACCGCATTGCCGCCCTGCTTCTTCACATACACGAACGGAAGCCCATGGCCGAAGGTCGCCGTCATCGCCTTCGACGGCTTCGCCTGCGCGTCGGCCCCCTTCCAGCTCGCCGTCACGACCCACTCCGACGCCGCGTCGACGCGCGTGTCGGGCGCCTCGAGCCCCTCGACCGAGAGCGTGAGATCACGCGCATACGGATACGAATAGCTCCGCGGCGCGAGAACGACGTTCGACGGGTACGAGACACCGAGCCCCCGCGCTTCGGCCTTCATCGCCAGCGGGTGGGGGAACATCGGCTCGGAATAGGGATTGTCCGCCTTGTATTGCCAAATGAGCGACGACCACCAGTCGTTCGAAGGGGCGGGCCCTTGAAACGCAGCGGTGACCTTCGGCTTCACGGCTTCGCCCTTCGCATTCGACGGCGGCTTCTCGCCGGGCGGCAAGTGGGTGGCGTACCGCCCCAGGCCGGCGGCAACTTGGTTCGCCGGATCGAGCGGCCCGAGGGCGCGCGGCCCCGAGTCCTGATGCGTGCATCCTGCAAATACGAACAACCCGAGAGCGATGCCAGCGTGCCTCTTCATGGCGCCTCCTAGAATCCCATTCCGAGGTCGGCACGGAGGACGTGAACGCCCTTGTTGAGGTTGTAGAAGTATTCGAAGTGGTACCCCGCCGACATGAGGAAGCTCGGCCCGCGGAGCGCCGGGACGATCTCGCGCGCCCAGAGCTCTACGCCGGCGCGCACGTTCTCGTAGTCCTTCGTCCCTTCGAGGGCGATGTCGTGCTTAATCGGGATCACCAAGTTCAGCATCGCGGGGCGGCCACCGGGCGGCATTCCCGGCGTCGCGTCGGCGTCGATGATGCGCCGCTCGATGACGAGCGTCGTTCGGTATTGCGAGTTCTGGAGCTGCGCAACGCTAATGCCGCCGTCGGTCACGCCGCCGCGAAAGACGGTGCCTTGAACCGTGAAGTTGTAGTCACCAATCCCCTTCAGCGACGAGCCGAAGTAGAAGTCCTGGCGCTTGACGACCTTGAGGCCGAACTGCTCGTCGTCGAGGGCGACGCCGCCGAAGAAGTGAAAGCCCCGCGTGTCGACCCGGCGCGTGCTGAGAACGCCGTGGTGAAGCTGGGGGAGAATCAGCGGGCGGTAAATCGCG
>JANXMC010000006.1 GCA_025354825.1 Myxococcales bacterium | reverse complement strand
TGCAGGATCCAGGCAAGGCGATCACCGCGTGGCGAAGGCTCATCGAGACGCCGTCGCGCTTCCGTGCGCTGTCGTCCCTCGAGGTGCTCTACGAGAGCAGCGGCGGCTGGGCCGATCTCGCGTGGGTCCTCGAAGAGCGGGCGAAGGATGCGAAAGTTCCCCTCGAAGCGCGCACGCTGCTGCTCCGTGCCGCCGAAGTGTTGACCGACATCGGCGAGGCTCCGCGCGCGTCGGCGGCGTTTCGGCGTGTGGTCGAGAAGTTCGGTGCGGCGCGGGACATTCACGCGAAGTGGATCCCGCTCCTCGAGGCGCAGAAACAGTGGCCCGAGCTTTCGGAAGCGCTCGCCGCCGAGGCGCAGCTCGCCCCCGAGAGCGAGCGCGCGGCGCTCTATGCGCGGCTCGGAACGGTCCTGCAGACGCGCCTCCGCGACATCCCCGCAGCCCTCGATGCGTACCGTCGCGCGCTCTCTCTCGACGCGACGGAGAAGACCGCGCGCGGCGCCGTCGAGAAGCTCTTGGCCGCCGGCGAGCACCGTCTCCCGGCCGCCGCGGTGCTCGATCCGATCTACCGCCGCGAGCAGTCGGCGACGCTTCTTCTGCGCACGCTCGATGCGCGCGCGAGCCTCGCGGCAACGCCCGCCGAGCGCATGGCGGCCCTCGACGAAGCGGTGCGCGTAGCCGAGGTGAGCCCGCCCGACGCGGCGCGCGCCCTCGAGCTGGCGGGGCGCGGTCTCGTCGAGGCGGTCGGTGCAGGCTCGCCGATCGGCCCGTGGCTCGATGCGGTCGACCGGTGCGGCCTGATGCGCGTGACCGGTGGCGGCGATCCGAAACGTGCTTCAGCGATCCTCGCGCGGGCCCTCGGCGATCGCGTGGTGGACTCGGACGACCTCTTGACCCTCGCGAAGCGTGCAGGCGAAACGCTGTCGGCGAGCGGTGAAATCGCAGCGGCGCTCGACGCGTACCGGCGCGCGCTCGCGTTCGATCCGTCGTCGAGCGACATCGTGGCGAAGGTCGACGAGCTTCTGCGTGAGCAAGGGAGCCCGCGCGATCGCGTCGCGCTCTACCGCGCCGCGGTCGCCCGCGAGACCGAGCCGCGAAAGCAGCTCGCGCTCTACCACACGATCGCCTCCATCGAGCGGCGCGAGCTGTTCGACAAGCACGCGGCGATCGCGGCGTACCGCAAGGCCCTCGAGGTCGAGCCCGACGATCGCGACGCGCACTTGGCGCTCGTTGAGCTGTTCTCGGAGCTGTCGTCGTGGACGGAGCTTTGCGACGAGCTCGAACGCCACCTCGCGCGAACCACGGGCGAGGAGGCGCAGGTCGCCCGCACCCACGTCGCCGAGGTCGCGGCGATGCACGGGCAGCGTGATCGCGCGCGGATTCACGCACGCGCGCTCCTCGCCGAGGAGACGCTCACGACGCCGTATCTCGATGCGGTCGCAAAGGTCGCCGAGGTGATCGAGGACGTCGATCTCGTGTGCGAGGTGCTGCGGCGCCGCGCGCGAGACGCGCAAGAGCCCCACGAAGAGGTCGGCTGGCTCGAGGCGCTCGGCGTCGTTCAACTCGAGCAACGTGGCGACAAAATCGCGGCCGCGACCACGTGGCGCGTGGCCGCCCGAGTTGCGGGCGATGGCGGCGATCACGAGCTCGCGCGCCGTATGTACGAGCGCGTTCGCGGCGTCGCGCCGGACGATCACGAGGCCGCCGAGCGCCTCGCCGAGCTGCTCGAAGCGGCGTCGGATTTCCCGAAGCTCCCCGAGATCCTCAAGGTGCTCCTCGCCCACGCGAGCGACGACGCGATGCGCGTCGAGGTGCTGATGCGCCTCGCCCGCGTCTACGAGAAGAGCCTCGGCGACGCACGTGCAGGCACGGCCGCGGCGGCGCGCGCCTTCGAAATCGCGCCCCACGACCGGAGCGTCCTCGAGGCGTTCGAACGGCTCGCGACGGCCGCGGGGGCGCTCGATCTGTTCTCGGCAGCCGTCGACGGCGTCGTCTCCGGCGGCGGTGACGTCGACCCCGCCCTTCGTCTCGACCTCGCGCTCGCCCGCGCGCGGGCCCTCGCGACCGATCCGGCGCACGCCGACGACGCGGCCACGTCATTCCGCGCGATCCTCGGCGACGCGAGCCTAAACGACGAACGGAAGCGCGCTATCGCCGCCGACTTCGAAGCGGTCCTCGCGGCAGCGGCGGTTGACGCCGAGATTGAAAAAGCGTGGAGCGAGCACCGTCGCTGGCTCTTCGGCTGGTACGCGGAAAACCTCCCCGAGGCCGAGCGCCTCACGGCGCTAGTGACGTGGGCGACCGCCGAGGAAGAGATCTTCAACGACCCCGCGCGGGCTCTCGAGCTTCAGCAGCGCGTCCTTCAGCACGACGCCGACAACGGCCTCGCGATGGCGGCGATCGCGCGCCTTTCCATCGCCACGGGCGACGTCTCGGGTGCGATCGGTGCGCTCGCCCTTCGTCGTGAACGCAGCGAAGGGGCCGCGCGAAACGCCCTCGACCTCGAGATGGCGACGATTCTGCTGTCGCGCCCCGAAGGGCTCGACAAGGCCATCGCCAGCATCGCCGCGGTGCTCGAGAGCGCGCCCGACGACGCGGCCGCGCGCGAGCTCTGCGCGCGCCTTTTGGCCATGCCCGAGGGGCACGCGCGGGCGGTCGATCTGTTCGAGCGCGCCCTCGACGCGACCGAGGACGAGGCGGTCCGCACGCGTATTCTCACGCATCTCCTCGAGGCTCCGCCGACGTCGGCCGCCGAGGCCCTGCGTCGACGGACTTGGTACGAGCGGCTGCTCGACCTCCACGACACGCGGGGCGAGGCCGACCTCGCCCTCGAAGTGGCTCTCCGTGCCATCGACGAGCTCCCCGCCGTCGACGAGCTGTGGACGCGCGCCGAAGCGCTCGCACGCGATCGCGAGCGCCCCGACGACGTCGCGCGCCTTTACCAAAAGGCGATGGGCGGCGAGCTGTCGCGCGATGAAGCGCTGGCCCTCGGGCAGCGCGCCGTCGCGTTCTTCGAGGAGTGGTTCGAAGACTCGGCCGGCGTCGTTCGCATTTTAGAACGTGTTCTCGAAATCGACCCCACGGCCTCGTGGGCCTTCGAGCGGTTGAAGCTCCTCTTCAACGCGGCGGAGCAGTGGGATGCGCTCTTCGCGCTCTACGATCGCGCACTCGCCAGCGCGACGGGCGCGGCGCGCATCGAGATCTTGGAAGACGCGGCGCAGGTCGCGAAGGACTTCGCAGGGAACTCCGAGCGCGCGATTCTGTACCTCGAGCAGCTTCACGCGCTGAAGCCCCACGATGCGCGGCTCACGGCGTCCCTCGAGCGGCTCTACGAGCGTCACGGTCGGCAGCGCGAGCTTGTGGCGCTGTTCACCGCGCAGCTCCCGTCGCTCACGCCGGCGGCCGCGCACAAGGCTCGTTTGCGCATTGCGAACCTTTGGCTCAACGAGCTTTCCGACGCGGCGTCGGCGCTGCTCACCGTCGAGGAGATGGCGGCGCAGCTCTCGAAGGCGCCCGACGCCCTCTCCAACGCGGGTGACGTCGAGCGCGACATCTCGAGTCTCCTCGAGCGCATTCTCGAGCGCGCGCCGGCCCTCGCCGAAGTGCGCGAGGCGACGGCGTCGGCGGACACGTCTGGCGGGTCGAACGCGTCGGGCGCGTCGGGCGGCCGCCGCGAATCGCAGCCGCCGTTCCCGTCGGCGCCGAAGCGCCCCCTCGTGCGCCAGCGTGCGGCGAGCCTGCTGCGCGACCGCTATGCCGAGCCAGGCCACGAAGTGGCTCTCGCCCGCGTGCTCGAGATCGAGCTCGAAGCGGTCAAGAACGTCAAAGAGCGGATTCGTCGCCATCTGCAGGTCGCGCAGATCCACGGTCGCCTCGGCAACGACGCCGCGGCGTTCGACCACTACGTCGCCCTGGTTCTTCTCGAGCCCGACGTGGAGGCCCACCGCAAGCACTTGGCGGAGCTCGCCGCCCGCACCGACAACGAAGCGCGCTTCGCCGAAGTCCTCGCGACGGCCGCCGACGACTGCGCCGACGCCCATCTCCGCGTCGAACTTCTGATGCAGGCGGGCGCTGTGAACGCCGACGTCCTGAAAGAAGAGGGGCGCGCGATCGACCTCTTTTTACGCGTGATCGCGATGGGCTCGGTCTCCGAGGGCGGGGACGCCGACGCGACGCTCACCGCCGCTCGCCGCGTCGAGCCGCTGCTCCTCGCCGCCGGTCGCAAGCTCGAACGGCTCGACGTCCTCGAACGCATGGCGAGCCTCGAGTCGGACATCGAACGTCGCCGCGGCCTTCTCGTCGCAGGCGCGCGCCTGGCAGGGGAGATCGGCGAGACCGACCGCGCCGTGGTGCTGTGGAACAGCGTCTTGAGCCTCAGCGCGTACGACGTCGAAGCGCTCGACGGCCTCGTCGCCGCCCTCGAGCACGAAGGCCGCTCGGCCGCCCTTGTCGGGGCGCTCGCGCGTCGTGCCGCAGCGCCTGTCGAAGAGGCGTGGCGCCGCCGTGATCGCGTGCAAATTGCACATATCTATCGCCACAAGCTGAACGACGCCGAGCGCGCCATCGGCGCATGGCGCGACGTCGAGAAGGAGTTCGGCGAGGACGACGAGAGCAGCGAAGCGCTCGCCGAGCTTCTTCGCGGCGTTGGGCGTTTCGGCGAGCTCGCCGGAGCTCTCGCGCGCGCGGCGGCGCGTTCGAACGCGGCGGCCCGCAAGGCGTACTTCTTGGAACGCCTGGGCGACCTACAGCGCGTCGAGCTGAAAGAGTCTGCCAAGGCGGCGAAGAGCTTCGAAGAGGCGCTCTCCTTCGACGCCGAGAGCGCAGGCGCGCGTGCCGGCCTTCATTCGCTGCTGGACGATCCGCAACAGCGTGCGAACGCCGCGCTCGTCCTGTCGCGAACGTACACGGCGAGCCATGCGTACCGCGAGGCGCTCGGCCTTCTCGAGCACCGCCTCGCGGGCGCGCCCGATGCGGAGGCGAAGATCGCGCTGCTCCTCGAAGCGTCGACACTGGCCGAGGCGCGCCTGGGCGACTTCGAAGCGGCCTTCGAGACGACGCGCCGCGCCTTCGTTCTCGCGCCCGAGAGCGAGCCGCTGCAGGCTCGCCTCGATGCTCTCGCCGCGAAGACGGCGCTCTACAAGCCCTACGAATCGGCGCTTCACGAGGCTGTCGAAGCGCTCGAAGTCGCGACGCCTCGCGACACCGTGCTTCTCATCAAGCTCCGTACGCGCAAAGCCGAGCTCCACGAGAGCCACCTCGACGATCCGCGCGCGGCGCTCACGAGCTACCTCCGCGTCGTCGCCGATGCACCGGGCGACGGGCGCGTGGCGC
>JANXMC010000858.1 GCA_025354825.1 Myxococcales bacterium | reverse complement strand
CTCCGCTGCCGGTCACGCGGGCGGTCGATACGACGGCGTTCGTGCGGTCGCTCATTCGCGACGTGCCGGACTTTCCGCAGCCCGGGATCCTCTTCAAGGACATCACGCCGCTCCTCGCGAACCCGCGCGCGTTCCACATCTTGCTCGACGCGATCGCGCAGAGGTTCATCGGCGAGCACATCGACGCCATCGTCGCGGTGGAAGCCCGTGGGTTCATCTTCGGCGGCGCTCTCGCCGCGCGCTTGAACGCGAGCTTCGTCCCCGCACGCAAGCCCGGAAAGCTCCCCGCCGAGAGCGACAGTGTTCGCTACGAAACCGAGTACAGCCACGCCGAGCTCGAGATGCACAAGGGCTCGCTCGCCGAAGGGTCGAACGTCCTCATCGTGGACGACGTTCTCGCGACCGGGGGCACGGCCCTCGCGGCCGCGGAGCTCGTTCGCATGCAGGGCGCCTACGTCGTCGGCTACGCGTTTGCGATCGAGCTCAACTTCCTCAACGGGCGCGACAAGCTGCTGCCCGTGCGCGTCGAGTCGATCCTCGAGTACTGAGCGCGCTCAGACTCTCCAACGGAGCATGAAGCCGCCCACCAGCCTGAAGAGCGCGCGGGCTTTCTCGACGATGCCTTTCGAGTCGCTTCGCAGCGTCGCCAGTGAGAGCGCGACGGTGCGGAGCGCGGGAGTGTACGGGTACCACCACATTTCGCGCGTCGCGCTGTTGCGATCGACCAGCGTGAAGCGCGGACGGGTGAGCGCGTCGAGGGCGAGGGGCGAGTTGGTGATGCCGTAGCCCGTCTCGCCGTGACCGCTCCACGGCGCACCCGGGAGCGCGCCCGTGAACGAGTGGTTGTTCACCGTCACGACGCCGGCGCGGAGCTTTTTGCCGATCTCGAGTCCGCGCTTCACGTTCTTCGTCCAGACACTCGCCGTGAGCCCGTAGCGCGTCGCGTTCGCCCGCGCGATCGCCTCGTCGGCGTTGGCGACGACGGCAATCGGAATCACGGGGCCGAAGGTCTCGTCCTTCATGAGCGGCGTCTCGTCCGACTCGATGGCCATGACCGTGGGGGCGTAGCCGTAGCCCCGACCGACGGCCTGGCCGCCGGCGAGAATGCGGCCGCCTTCGGAGCGTGCGAGCGACACGTGCCCGACCACGATGTTCTGCTGCATCTTCGTCGTCAGCGGCCCGACGTCGACCCCCATGCGAAGACCGAGCACCAGCTCGGTAACCTTGGCCGTGAACGCGGGGGCGATGCTCGCTTCGACGTAGACCCGCTCGATGCCGGCGCAGTTCTGCCCTGCATTCATGAGCGCGCCCCAGACCACGCCGTTGGCCGCGCGCTCCAAGTTCGCGTCGGCGAGGACGATGGCGGCGTCTTTTCCACCCAGCTCCAAGGAGCACGGCGAGAGGCGCAGCGCGCAGGCCAAGGCGACCTTCTTGCCCGTCTCTACGCTGCCCGTAAAGCAAACCAAGTCGACATCCATCGCCGTGAGCGCCGCACCGAGGGCGCCGCCACCCTGGATGATCTGCACCACGTTCTTCGGCAGAATCCCGTCGAACAGCTCGAACACGAGCTGCCCGGATCGCGGCGAGACTTCGCTCGGTTTGAAGAGAATGGCGTTCCCCGCGAGGAGCGCCGGCACGAGCGTGCGGAGCGGCAGTGCGACGGGCAGGTTCCACGGGCTGATGAGCGCGACGACGCCGCGGGCTTCGCGCGTGGTGACGCCGCTTTTGCGCGGATACGACGTGCCATCGAGCTCGAGCTCCTCGGGCTCCAAAAGATCTTCGATGTGCGCGCACCAGTAGTCGACGCCGTCGGCCGTCGGCAGCACCTCGCCGAGGATCGCCTCTTCTTCCGGCTTGCCGACCTCGCGGTTCAAGCACTTCGCGACCTCTTCGGCGCGGTCGAGAATGCGCGACTTGACCTTGCCGATGATGCGAATGCGCTCGTCGAGGGGAACCGCGGCCCAGAGCGGCTGCGCCTCGCGCGCGGCCGAAAGCATCCCCTCGAGCGACGCGAGGGGCGTCACCACGACGTCGGAGAGCGCGGCGCCGTCGATCGGGCTTTTCAGCGCGAAGGGGAACTGGCTCGAGCCCGCGCGCGGAGGCCCCGAGGAGCCTCGCGTGACATCGAGCGGTTCGAGGGAAGGCATCGTCGATTCGGCGGGCTGGGACATAGCGCGAGGCAGCATAGTCGGGCGCCGTTCGGATAGAAGGGAGAGGTGGCGACCCCGCGCGCATTCCGACCGCTGACGCGCGCGCTCGCGGCCGTCCTGGCGGTCGTCACGCTGGAGCAACCTCGTTGCCGTCCCTCGAACGCGGCACGTTCGACATGGCGATGAACGGCCTCGAGTTGACGCCGTCTCGAACGGGTCGCGTTCTCTTCTCGCGTCCGGAAGGGGTCGAAGAGCCGTACTTCGACCTCGTCCAAAAGCGCACCGACGCGGTGCGCATGGACGACATCATCGCGCGCCGCTACGGCGAGACGAAGCCCGAGCTTCGCGTCGTGGGCTCGACCCCACGCGCACGGCCGACGTGAAGAACGTGCTTCGCCGAGCTCGCGGACGAAGGGACGGCCATGGTCCTCGTCACCCATGAAACTCAGGACGCACGCACGCGGGCCTATCTCGGCCCGCTTTTGCAACGGTTACCGCGAGCCGCCGAACACGTTGGAGTGAAGCCCCGACGAGCTCAATCGCAGCTTCGCGAAGATCTCGTTCGCCCGCATTCCGTATTTGTACGCGTCGCCCATGGCCGCGGCGTCGGCTTGAAACTCTGTCGTCGTCTTCAGCATCTCGGAGTACGCGCGGCAGCTACGCGCGAGCTCCACCTCGTTCCCGATCTCTTCGAAGATCGTGATCGATTTGAGCAGGTGCTGCCGCGCGAGCTGCACCTCTTTGCCGCCAGCGCTCGCCGCCGCGGTGACCTCGCCGAGGGATCGCAACGCCACGCCGAGCTGCACGCGGCTCTGAATCTCGGTGAAAAGCTCGACTGCACGCGCCGTGCATTCGCGCGCTTTGGTGAGCTCACGCTGCGCGAGGTACGCCTTGCCGAGGCCGCGAACCGCTTCGGCGAGCCCCATCTTGTCGCCCAGCTCGTCGGCCAACTCTTCGGCCTGCTTCAAGTAATGAATCGCCGTGGCCGGGTTCCCTAGGCGGTTGTACGTCTCGCCGAGGTTCGTGAGGATGAGCGCGATGCGGTTGCGATCGCCCGTCTCTTTGGCGACGTCGTGGGCCTCTTGGAAGAGCGTGAGCGCCCGCGGATCGTCACGCTGATCCTGCGCGACGGTGCCGAGGTTGTTCAGCGAGATGCTCACCCCGACCAGGTCGCCGATTTCGCGCCGAATCGTGAGCGCCTGCTCGAACGCTTCGAGCGCTTGTTTGAACTGCCCCGAGTCTTGGTAAACGAGGCCGAGGTTGTTGAGGCTGAGCGCGATCGATCGGCGGTCGCCGAGCTTGCGGCGCATCACGAGCGCCTGCTGCGTGTACTCGAGCGCCTTCGGGTAGTCGCCGCGAAGCCAGTGGAGCTTGCCGTTGTCGTCGAGGGTGCTCGCGATGCCGCGCTCGTCTTGCGCGTCTTCGAAGAGCGCCTGCGCGGCCGTGAGATGGCGCGCGGCATCGGCGAGGCGGCCGGTCTCACGATAGAGGCGACCGATGCGGCTATGGGCCGCGCCGCCCTTGCCGTGGAGACCGAGCTTGTACGAAAGCGTGAGCATCTCGCGGAACATCACGAGCGCTTCGTCGTTGCGTCCGAGGAGCTGCAGCACGTCGCCGTAGTGGTGAAGCCCGCGGAGGCGCACGTCGGCGTCCCCTTCGTAGGCCGTTTTTCGCCCCGGCGGGGGCACGCTTGCGCCCGGCGTCGTGGGGACGACGGGCGACGCCGCCTCGGCGAACAGCTTGAGACCCTTCGCGTAATACTCTACGGCGGTCGCGTTCGCGTACTGCCCGCGCGCGACGTCGGCCGCCTGCATGTACGCCGTCGCGGCCTGCACCTTGAGCCCCGCCTTCTCGCGGTGACGCGCGAGCATCGCGATGTACTCTTCATTCGTCTTCGCGTTGTCCTTGAACGCGATCCAGTCGGCGATGGTCTGGTGGTAACGGCGCGCCGTGCCCGGCGGCGTGAGCTTGACGAGCGCCTCGCGCTCGAGATTGTGCTTGAAGACGTACTCTTCGTCGTTGGCGAAGGTGCTGTCGGGAAGCCGCAAAATGTAGTCGCGCTCGCGCAGATTCGCGAGGTGCTCGCGAATGCGCTTCACGTCGCTCTCGGCGCCGACTTCCCACACCTCCGGCGCGGGCTCTTCGAGGCGCGCGATCGAGACGAGACCTCCGAGCCAGAAGACGCCGCCCATCGCCGCCGCACGTTCGAGCAGCTCGCGCTCGGGCGACGACAGCGCACCGATGCGCGCCTGCACGGCGTCGTGGACCGTCAGCGGCAGGCGAACTTGCGCCATCTTCTCGGGGTGAATCGTCCACGTCTCGTCGGCCGTGAAATCGGCCGCGTCGGGGGCGTGGACTTCGAGGACGCCGTTGTCCAAGAAGATGCGGACCATCTGCTCGAGGAGCGCCGGATTGCCGCCCGCGAGGGTGCCCGCGGCGTCGATGAGATCATCAATCTCCGCGACGTCGCCGCAGGGCGCGAGAAGCTCGTGCATCACCGCTGCGGCGTCGGTTTCGGAGAGCGGCGACACCTCGATGAGCGTGTGGCGCGCGCCGCCGTGACGGAGCCAATCGTCGCGGCGCGCCGACATCTCGGGGCGCGCGACGCAGAGAATCAGGACGGGCGCTTGAAGGTTTTCAATCAGATACGCGACGAGGTCGAGCGACTCTTCGTGGGCGTTGTGAAGGTCGTCGAAGACGAGAACGATGGGTCGCGTGTTTTCGGCGGTGGGCAGCGGCCGCATTTGCGAGTGCGACGAGGTGAAGCCGGCGTCCGCTTCGAGAAACCGTTTAATAACTGCCCGTCGGAGGAGGCGAAGCTGCAGCGGATCGCCTTCGACGGCCTTGATGAGGGGCGAGTCGTGAAACTCGAGATCGATGAGCTGACCCAAGAAGTAGACGACGTCGCCGACTTTTCGATCCTCGAGTACCTGCGCGACCTGTGCGCGAACCTGGGCCTTCGCGGCCTCGGGGTCCATCCCTTCGACGATGCCGAAGCGCGCACGGAGCGCCCGCGCGAAGACTTCGTAGGCGGGGCCTTCGGGCTTCGCTTGACCGCGGTAAACGCGCGGCGCGGCTTGCTCGGGTGTGGCGCGGAGCTTGAGCAAGAAGTCGCGAACGAGGCGCGATTTGCCGACGCCTGCGGGGCCGATGACCGTCGCGGCGAGGCAGATGCCTTTGTCGCGCACCTTCGCGAGCGCTTCGTCGAGCTGCCGCATCTCGGCGGCGCGTCCGACGAGCATCGCGCTGCTGTCGCCGACGTTGAATCGCTCGGACGGTGAAAAGCCGGGTCGCTCTGCCATCACGTGCAGGAGATCATAGCGTGGCTTCGTCGCCTGCGACTCATCATCGCGAAATCGAACCCGTCACGGCCCGCACGGGCGCTCACGGGCGCGCATGCCCCTCGCCGTGGGGTACGCGCGCCGTTAGCGCTGAAAGGTACCGTCACCATCGCCATCGACGTCGTCCACGTCGTCGATGCGCGCAGGTGCAACCACCGACGGCGCGTCGAGCATCTCGTCCGCGGCTTGCGAAGGGGACGGCGCGAACGTCGGAAGCGGCGCGTCGCCCGGAAGGTCGCCCGTGAGGTCGCTCGACGGGGCAGACGACGTGCGCGGCTTCGTCGGCTTCGGTGC
>JANXMC010000599.1 GCA_025354825.1 Myxococcales bacterium | reverse complement strand
GGCGCGGCGGCCGGCGGAGCGGGGGGGCCAGGCGGCCCGGGCCCGCCCGTGAGCGGCGGTGATGATCCCGGTGGGCGCCCCCCTTTATCGGCCTCCAGGCGCCCGAAGAGCGCTGCAGCCCGACGCATTTTGAAAAAGTACATAGTGAGCATCGCGAGCGCGAACGCGATGAGGACAACCATCGTGAAAAGGTGAAACGGCGTGACCCCGAGGAGCGTGCGCGGTTCGTCGCGCGGCACGGGTGATGCGAGGTTCATCTCGCGTTTGAACCAGCCGAGCGCGAGATTGCGCGGGGCCGAGCCTTCGGAGAGAACGCGCCGAGCGGCGATTCCCGCTTCGAGCTCGTCAAGCCCTTCGCGCATCACGCCGACCGCGTGTTGCATGGCGGCATTGTCGCTCGCTCCCGTCGCGATGCTGAGCGATGCGGAACCGTGGGCCAGCCTCGCCATTCCTTCGTTGAATTGCTGGGTCGCCAGGGAGTCGATTTGCGCGCGCTTGGCGGGCGTCAACGCGGGAAGCGTCATTAGGGACGGATAGATCGGTGTTGTGGCCGCGCTCGAGCCGCAATCACCGCCCATGCAGCCCCCTGACGGCGGCGGTGGCATCATCCCGGCCATCATCGCGCCCATGCCACCGGCCATGCCCCCAGCGGCGCTCGCCATGGGCGCGGCGGAGGCTTGCGCGGAGGGCGCGCCGCCCGGGTGATGGCTTGCGTGCTCATCGGGCGTTTGCGCCAGTGCGCCCGACGTCCAGAGGACCCCCGCGAGCAGACAGCCCACGCAGAGTGCGGCTTGCTCCTGCGCGACGGGTTTCAGGGCTCTTAGCGCTCGAGATTTCACATGTGCCCCATGCCGGCGGCCGCTCCGGCGTCGGGCATACCGGCCGCTCCCTTATCCATTCCCATCTTCATTTTCATCTTCATGCCCCCCGCCGGAGGTGCGCTGGCCCCCATGACCATCCCCGCAGCGCTCGGTGCAGGCGGCGTCGCCGTCGCCCCCGAGGGGGCTCCTTGGGCCGCGACGGCTCGGCGTTGTACGTCTGACAACACGCCAACCGCTTCTCCAACCGTGCGAACGAAGGCCATCCTTTGCTCACCGGCGAGGTGCGTGATCTCCCCGATTTTTTGCTCGATTTTCGCAATGTCGGGCGCCTCCGCAGACGAGAGGACCCAAAGGTCCTGCTCTCCCTGATCGACCCTACGCTGCGTTGTCGCGTACGCGATCATCGACTTTTCCCGCAGCGCCGTAAGCTTCTTTTGTTGCTCAATTGTGAGCGCGATGGCCGCGGCCTGATCGAGGAAAAAAGTCTCAGCGGCGAGATGGTAGATATGAGGAGCGCCCAACGCTGCCGGCAAGCCGCCCGTAGACGCGGACGTCGCAGGCGCGGGAGGCAGTCCTAGCAAGCGTGTCATCGCGCCGGGCGCGCTGCCCGCGGGGGAGCCCACGTCGATCGGGAGTGGGCCGTCGCTGGTGGGGCCACCCATGGCCATGACGCCGGCTCCAGCTCCCGCTTCCTCCTGGGCCATACCAGGCATCGCCGTACCCGGCGCGGCGTGCTCGTGAGCGGCTTGCGCCGATGTGAGCGAGAGCTCGATGGCGCGAGCCTGGGAAGATCCGTTCACCGCCGCCCCGGCGGGGTCGTCGTCGGCCTTCGAGCAGCCCTCTGCCGTGGCGAGAGCCATGACGGCCAGCGCAACCGTGAACCGCGCAAAACCGCTTTGAGAAATTCTACGCGACATGGGGGTCTCTCCTCCTGGGGAGGCGGTGGCGCCTCAAAGCACAGGCTCTCGTTCGCGTTCAGAGCTTCATTCGTCGGAGCCGCAGCGCGTTGCCGATTACCGACACCGAGCTGAGGCTCATGGCGGCGGCGGCGAGCATGGGGCTCAGGAGAATGCCGAAGGCAGGGTAGAGGAGCCCTGCCGCGATCGGCACTCCGAGCACGTTGTAAATGAAGGCGAAGAAGAGCCCCTCTTTGATGTTTCGAAGGGTGGCGCGACTAAGGCGGCGAGCGCGCGAGATCCCTTGAAGGTCGCCCTTCACCAGCGTGACGCCGGCGCTCTTCATCGCCACGTCCGTGCCCGTTCCCATTGCGATACCGACCTGCGCTTGCGCGAGCGCCGGCGCGTCGTTCACGCCGTCGCCGGCCATGGCCACGACGCGTCCTTCGCCCTGCAGGCGCTTTATGGTCTCCGATTTCTGATCAGGGAGCACCTCCGCGATGATCTCGTCGATACCGAGCTTCCTGGCGACGGCAAACGCGGTCGTCTTGGCGTCTCCCGTAAGCATGACCACGCGAATGCCCTCGTCGTGGAGCTCTCGAATCGCAGCGGCGCTCGTCTGCTTGATGGGGTCGGCGACGCCGATGGTGCCGGCGAGCTTCCCATCGACCACGACGAACATGACGGTCTGACCGTCGCTCCGGAGCGCTTCCGACTTCGCAACGAAGATGCCGGCGTCGACGTGGAGCTCCTCCAAGAGCTTCGCATTGCCGAGCGCGACACGATGGCCATCGATCGTCCCCGTGACGCCCTTGCCGGTTACGGACGCGAAGTTGGTGACCTTCGAGAGTGCGATCCCGCGTGCTTTCGCGCCTTCGACGATCGCGGCTGCGAGGGGATGCTCGCTGCCCTGTTCGAGGCTCGCGGCGAGCTTCACGAGGGGCGCCTCGACGCCGTCCGCCGCATCGACAGAGACCACCTTGGGCTTACCCTCTGTGAGCGTCCCCGTCTTATCGACGACGAGCGTGTCGACCTTGCGCATCACCTCGATCGCCTCGGCGTTCTTGAACAGGACGCCGAACGCCGCGCCCTTGCCTGTAGCCACCATGATCGACATCGGCGTGGCGAGCCCGAGGGCGCACGGGCACGCGATGATTAGCACTGCAACCGCGTTGACGATCCCATGCGCCATCCTCGGTTGGGGCCCCCAGACGCTCCAGACCACGAACGTGAGCACGGCGGCGAGGATGACGGCCGGGACGAAGTATCCGGCGACTACGTCTGCGAGCTTTTGGATGGGCGCGCGGCTTCGTTGCGCCTCTCCTACCATCCGAACGATCTGGGCCAAGAGCGTGCCCGAGCCCACACGCTCGGTCTTCATCACCAGGGAGCCCGTGCCGTTGAGGGTGGCGCCGATGAGCCGCGATCCGATCTGCTTCTCGACAGGGATCGACTCCCCGGTCACCATGGATTCATCGACGGAGCTAGCCCCTTCCAGCACGACGCCATCGATGGGAACCTTTTCCCCCGGGCGCACGCGAAGCTTGTCGCCGACGACTACCAAATCGACCGATACGTCCTCCTCGACGCCGTTGTCACGGATGCGGCGCGCGGTCTTGGGCGCGAGGTGAAGGAGCGCGCGGATCGCCGCATTCGTCTCGCTTCGCGCGCCGAGCTCGAGGACCTGGCCCAACAAGACCAACCCAACAATCACCGCGGCGGCCTCGAAGTAGACGGCGACCACGCCGCCCTCACCCCTGAAGGACGGCGGGAAAATCGCGGGGAAGATCAGCGCGACGACACTGTAACCGTACGCCACGCCAATCCCGAGCCCGAAGAGCGTGAACATGTTCAGGCTGCGATGGAGGAGCGACTGCCAGGCGCGCACGAAGAACGGCCAGGCTCCCCACATCACAACGGGCGTGGCGAGAGCCCCTTCAATCCAGGCGACGACGTTCGGGCCAAGCCATCGGTGCAGCGGCATCCCCGGAAGCAGCTCGGACATGCCCATCAAGAACACGATGCTCGCGGGCCCGATCGCGAAGTAGAACCGGCGCCGCATGTCGACGAGCTCTGTGTTCGGCGCTTCGTCCGCGGTGACGGTACGCGGCTCGAGCGCCATCCCGCAGATGGGGCACGCGCCGGGCGCTGCGCGTACGATCTGCGCGTGCATCGGGCACACGTATTCGGTCGTCGTCGACAAGGGGGGCGAGGCGCTGCGCTCGAGCGCCATTCCGCACCTCGGGCAGATGCCCGGTTTGGAAGCGTGCACGTCGGGGTGCATCGGGCAGACGTAATCGGACGCGGCTTGCGCCGAGTCCGACACGTTTTGCGGCGTGCACGCAGGTTCTGCGGGACGGGCGACGTTTAACGGAGGCCCAGGCTTGCCTCGCGGCTTCGGCCCGTTCGCCATTGGGACGTTCGTTTCCATAGGCTCAGCGCCACCACGCCGAGGCGCCCCAGAGCAACCCTACGAGAAGTACTCCCCAAATGACGTCGCCGCCCCAACTCCATGAGTGGTGATTAAACGACGAGGGTGCGTCCATCGCCGCGGCGCGCTGCCCGCGCCGACGCTGAATGTAGCTCGGATACGGAGGCCCCCATCCACGATAGCCCCAGCCGTAGCCAAGAGGCGGGACGAGGAAGACGAGCATGAAGAACATCCACATCCACCACCATGAGGCCATCATCTAATTTGCCCTTTCGTCGTGAGATGCCCCGTCAGGAGCAGCAGCCGTCCTTCGACTGGCCCGCTGGTCCCGCGTTCAACGTATCTACGCCGTAGCCCGCATCCCTGACGGCCGACTTTAGCTTCTCGGGCGACGTCACCAGCGCGTCGTAGTTGACAGTGGCCTCGCCCGCCGCGAGAGAGACCTGCGCATCGTCGACACCTCGAATCGATTTGAGCGCCCGCGTGACTTTGCTCGTACAGCCGCCGCACGTCATGCCTGTCACTTTGAAGTGTTCGGTTTGCATTTGTGATGTCTCCTTCGATGGGTTGGGTGAATTGCCGGCCGCCGAACACGAGCGTTGAGTGCGCCGTATCCATCCTGCGCGCGGCTTACCGGTGCTCGGGCATGTTCGGCGCCATGGGATGACCCCCATCGTGCGCCATGCCGTGCATGGGCATGCCTGACGGCATCCCGGCCATGTGCCCCTCGTGGCCGGCGTGGTCGTCGCTGGGGACCACGGAGGTAGGGGGCGAGGGCGCCTGATTCGGCGCGCCGGTCGCCGTGAACGCGGGCGCCGCTGAAACCGGCGGCGTCTGCGTCGACGTGTCCGGCTCGGATTTCGCGCAGGCGCCCAAGAGCAACGCTGCTGTGATGACCGTAGAGCGAGCAAGCATGAAGTCGGACTCCTTCCGTGGACTGGGAATTGGATATCGGCGGCGACTTACGAGCACGAAACGATCCGACTCGTCGCGTCGACGGCGCGGCGGACGGAACGACGCACGTCGCACGCTCGAGACGCCGGCTTTGCGCTCGGACGCCGTTCCTGCGTTCGCAGTCCACGCGAGCGCGCCGCGCGGGGCGGGCGGGGCGGGGCGGGGCGGGGCGGGGCGGATAGGAGGTTTGCTCGGCGGAGCACGGTTCGTGCTCGCTCCGACGCCCGATGACCGCACGCCGGAGTTTCCTACAACTTGTCACGGGCTCGCTCGCGGCGGGTGTCGCAAGCACTGTTGCCCGTCGCGCGTCCGCACAGCAGGGCGGATCCACGGCGCCATCGACGCAGGCGGCGTCGATGGGGTCGATGCCGATGCCGCTCGCTCGCAGTGGCGATTCAATGCCCGCGACCAAGGCCGGGATGGTCATGGCCCACCCGGCGCCACTACCGCGGGGAGCGCCCCCGGTTGGGAGCGTTCTTTACAAGAAATTCTCGCTTGAGCTGAAGGTCGTACAGCATGAGATCTTGCCTGGCTACGTCGTCCACATGATGGCCTACAACGGCCAGGTCCCGGCGCCCACGATCCGGGTCAACGAAGGGGATTGGGTTTGGGTCGACTTCACCAATGCCAGTGATGAGATGCACACCATCCACTGGCACGGCCTCATCCTCGACTATCGGCACGATGGCGTCCCGTACGTCACGCAAGACCCCATCATGCGCGGCCAAACGTACTCGTACGTATTCCAGGCAAAGCCTTACGGAACGCACTTCTATCACTGCCATTTTGGCACCTCGCTGCATATGCAAGCGGGGATGTATGGGGCTTTTATCGTCGAACGAGCCGCCGATCCGATTCGTGAGAAGTTCCCCTATACGCAGGACTACGTTTACGTGCTCTCGTCCATCGACCCGATATCCGTTCAGGAGCAGATGAACGCGATGTTCGCGCGCATGCGGCAACGCGACGTGCTCATGAAGCGTGGCGCGCTCGACTTGCGTACGCAGAATCGCTTCGCCGACCTCAAAGCCCTCGTCAAAGCTGTGGCGAAGGGATACGTGCCGCCTTACTTGCGCTCACGAACAAGCCCACGTCTGCCCGAGCCCACATTCTTCCTGATGAACGGTCGCGCGGCCCCAGCGACGGAGCCGATTCGCGTGAAGGAGGGTGAGTGGACACGCATTCGGTTCATCAACGCGGGCAACGTCTGGCACAGCCTCCACATGCATGGGCACGACTTTCAGCACGTCTGCTCCGATGGCTCGCCCCTCCCAGCGCCTGTTCGCGGCAACACGCTCATCCTCGCACCGGGCAAGACGGAGGACATCGTGCTCCTCGCCGACAACCCTGGCTTCTGGGCCGTTCACGACCACGACGTCACGCGCACCGTGAATAACGGCGTCTATCCAGGCGGCGCCGTCACCCACATCGAATACGAGGGTTTCAATGGGACGTATACTCCGTCTATCTCGCTGGACGAGTAAAGCGTTCGCCGGCGCGCTCGTCGTTGGGGGCGTGGCGTTCTCCCACAGCGCGCGCGCGCAGGAGGAACCGCCGGATCCCGCGGCGCCTACGCCCGCTGTGCAGCTCGACGTCGGCTTGCGCGCGGTCACGTCCGTCAACGGCACCACGTCGTATGGGGGCTCAAAACCACTCGGCAGGATCGACTTCTCGGACACGTACGCCTACGCGCGAGGCCGCACGCCGCTGTTCAGCCCGAACGATCGTGCGGGCGCGTTGCTCGCCATCACGTTTCCCGATGAGTACTACGAGCCCGGTACTCTCTTAGTGGCGGAGGCGAACGCGTTTTACGAGTCGAAGTGGCTGACGGTTCGCGTCGGACGCGGGCGCAATCGAAGCCTGATCTTCCCGCTTCCTACCTTGCGGGACGACGATCTCATTCGATGGTCGGATGTTCAAAACCCGTTTTCGAGCGGCAAGAGCACGGCCGATCATCAGTTCGTCAATACTGCCGACGTCACCATCTGGCCGACCCCGCGCCTCTTCGCGGACGTGCACGTCGAGAATTTACCAAACTTCATTCTCCGCCCGGATGCGCTGGGTGCGTTCGCGATCAATTCGTATGGCACAACGGTTGGTTATCGGCAGATACCTGCGCTCGCGCGCACGTCCATCGTTCGAAAAATTGGAATGGGAGTGAATGTTTACCGCCTCGACTTGCCGTCGCAGGACTTCGGCTTCGATGCGCTCGCGGGCGCCTGGATGAACCTCGTACCCGACCCTGTGCATGGTGTCGATTGGCGACTGCAGGCCATCTACAACCGCGGCACCCCAAGCCTCATCCTACAAACGGTGAACGATACGTTTCGCGCCGAGCAAGCGTCCATCGTGTCGTCTCTCGGCTACAGCTACCGACGCGAGATGCTGCCGACGTTCCGCGCGAACCTGGTCGGCGCGTACAAGCGTTACGTCCGCGACGGTATCGATCAGTATAGCATCGTCGCAAATGGGTTCTACGCGCTCGGCGCGACGACGGAAATTGGCGTTCAGTATCAATTCCGATCACGCCCAAGAATCCCCGAATCTTTCGGAGATAGTGTGGCGAGCTCGATCAAGCTTGCTTTCGTTATTGCTCTCGACACGACGACCAATCGAATCTTCGACGAACGAGACTCTCTCCTCAATACGGAAAGCGGCTATTTGCCATGAAACTGAATCAGATCACGGCTTCCGTGTTGGCATGTTCTTCGGTTCTCGTCGCCGCGTGCGGCAACGGCGGCGGAATGGACATGCCACCCCCGACATCCCCAAGCACCCAGACGACTTCCGCTCACCCTTCCGAGGTAGATCCGAACCTGCACATCACCCTCCCACCGTCGTCGGCGACTGCAGGTCAGCCGGCGCAGGGCGCGGCGACGAGCGGCAACATGCAGCCAGGTATGCCCGGGATGAGCCCTGCTGACCCTCCCATGGCCGCGGCTGCACCAGCCACCGGCGAAAGGGCCGCAAAACCGGCGATGAAGGGCATGGGCAAGTCGGGCGCGATGGATGGCGGCGTACCGTCCGGCATGCTCGGAATGAGTCCCGGTGCCATGAAGCCCGCACCCATGATGGGGAAGCGGGGCGGAATGCCTCCGATGGATGGCGGCATGCCCATGGACGGAAGCATGAAGATGGGCTGCTGCGGGGACGCGCCGATGCCGACCCCTCCCTCCCCGCCGATGCCGATGAAGCCGTCCGGCGAAGGGCACATGTGAATTTTCGCCTGGCGCGCGAGGCGAAGGGCGCCACGGCGTAGACGAGCGCGGTGACGAGCGTTCCCTGCGCGCGGGACGCGGTCCGACGCTCTAGATCCCCGTGGCCCGTGGCCCTCGCCAGCCGCTCGCCGACAGATCCAGGGGCGGACTCATCGCAATCCAATCACCTCGCAACTAGCGTTCTTGCGCGACGTCCGATCTCATCGACCGCTGCCGGGTCGTTCCCCCGAATCGTGACGTCGAAGCCCGTCGCGGTCCCACTTACCGTGGCGATCGCCCCCTTCGGCACAAGCGGGCAATTGGGCATGTCGGCAACCTCGTTACCTAGCGCAGCGTTCCGCGCGAGATGGCAGTCGACTACCCGCTGCAGCCACTGCGAGGTCATGCCCTGGACCGCGCGGAAGTGCACGACAGACCCCTCAATGCGTGGCGGCGGCCCCTTTCGACCGGCGGGTCCGCGAACCTCGTCGACCCCGCTGATGTCCTCTCGATGATCGAAAGGGCTCATGTCCCGATCGACGTCGGAGATTCCGACGCAAGTGCGCGCCTCCGCGTCCCGGAGCGCTTGTGAGGCGGCGCGATGATCGGCGGCGGCCTTCTCGTGCTTCTGCCACTCGGCGGCGTGCTCTACCGTCGGGTTCTCCTCACTCGTCCAACAGATCTGGTTTCCCTTCCCACTGCACGTCTTCGTCCCTGACTTGGCGGTCGGGTCGAATTGCGCGAGGTGCGCTTTGGAGGCTGTGTCCTCCTGCTTCGCCATCTCCTCGTGTTGCACCGCGCTCATATCGCTGGGCTTCGCACCCGGCGTAGCGGCGCACGCGGCGAGGGCAGTGAAGACCACCGGCATCGTAATTGTCGTGAGGCGCATCGTCATTCTCCTTCGCAGCGCGTCAACGCAATGCGTGCGCCATCCGGTCTGGCGGTGTATCCGCGCGGACTCACGCGCCGGGCGCGCAGGCCTTGCATCTCCGCGCAGCATTTGCGTGCGCGTCATACAGGTAGCCGTTCGCGACCGACAGAGGTGAGATGAGCCTCCCTCCGAGCAACCCGTCCAAACCAGCAACCATGGGCCGCCCGAGACAGCCGTGCACGATGGGCGAGCCGTGCTGGCCATCAAACCCGGTAAAGCCCATGGCATTGGAGGGCGCGCTATAAACCCAGCAGCCCAGACCAGGCTCGCGCGTCGTACACGCGCTGGTCGGCTGCGCGAGGTCTTCGGGCAAGGTTGCGCGGGATGTACGCCCCGGCGTCGAGTTCAGTTGGTACGTGTTGTTCCCTTTGATGGGTGTCAGACGGTGGCCATGGTTCAGCGAGCCGTAGCGGAATGACTGAAGAGCTCGATGCCGAATACGATTCTCCACTCGGGCGCGCCAAAGCGCGGACTCAGGCCTGCGCCAGCTCCGAGTCGAACACGGAGCTGAGCTCCATCGTCGCCCGTTCCTTCGACGCGCCCGGTGAGCAGCCCTTCGAGCGCGGTCGACGACGAACCAAAGAGCGTACCGAGAGCCGAGGCGCCGTACAGCTCGGGGCCGATGACGAACGCGGCGTGATTGCCGAGCGTCGCTACCTTCGCGCCGCCCGCGGCGCCGAACAGAAGCTCGCTCCCTCGCGGGCTGCCCGGAGTCTGAGAGTCATCGAGCGGCCGGACGTGCAAGCCAAGCTGCCCCGCGTAAGTGAAGAGACCGAAATCCCCCGCGAGGAGCAGGCGTCCCATCGCGCGGAAGCTGTTGTCGGTATCGTAGTCGGCGCGGTTGCCGTTCGGGAAATACAGCTGCGCGCCGGCACCGAGGCGGAAGGGGCTCGCCGCGTCGCCGATGAGGCGGGCGTCGAAGCCAATGCGCGCGTCCGAGATCGTGTCCGGGTGTGAGCCGGGGCCGACAGTTGGCCCCGTGAAGGCGTAATCGCCCACCATGCCGCCCTGACCGTCAATGAGGAGCGGAATGTCGAAGTTGAGATACAAGCGCAGGCGCTGGTACGTTGCCGCGAATCCGATGTCCGCAAACGCCTGATCGGAGACGACGGCGAGGTGCTTAGAGCCATAGCCGGCGTCGATACGCAGCGGCGCGTGCGCGTAGCCGACGGTCAAGGCCGCTGCGCCTCCGAGCTCGCCGCGCATATCGAGCGCGTCCATAACGAACCATCCTGCTCCAGGAGCGGACGGATAGAATCGCTCGACGGCAAACCCTTGCGCAGGCTGCTGCGCGTCCGCGCGGCCGGTCCACGCGAGGGCAACCAGCGTTGCGGCCGCGAACGCGCGTGCATGCCGGTTAGAACTCCGCATGGGCCCTTCCAGCGACGATGTTCACGGGGCCGCGGTCGGCGTTAAAGCCAGGGTTCCACAAGTGTTGATAGTCGGCGGTGAGCCAAACCGCTTTGAATAAGTTCACGCTGTAAAAGAGGTCGACCACGCTCTCGGCCCCCTGGCGCAACGCTCCATCGCCTACGAATCCGTCGACGCCTCCGCGCGCGAGATACTTCGCGTGGACGCCGGAGATCCACGCACTGGCGAACCCGATCCCAGCGACATCGAATGGCCGATGCCAAGCGCCCCCTCTGGCGACCGAACCAAAGGAGAGCGAGCGATCCGCGGGGTCGAACGCGTCGACCTCCGTCTGTCCGTCCGAATACATGGCTCGGAGAAAGAGCCCGACGTCCCCCGTGACATGCTGCTCGAGATTGATCCCGATTCCGATCTTCGAGTTGGGCTTTCTTGCCCAACAGAGATCGGGCGCGGTGACGTTCCCTGAACCGTAGTTATAACCGGTGCACGCGGCCGCGTTCTTCGAGGGATCGGCGTCTAGCGCCGCGATCGCGTCGTCGAAGCGGCCTGTCACTTCATAGTTTCGGTAGGCGAGGGCGCGCACCGCGCCAGTCTGTCCGAAGATCGTGTGATTGTGCTCCAGCTCAATCGCATCCGCGTACCGCTTGTGGAGCCGGTAGTCGATAGCGAGCGAGTTTGGGTCTTTCGGCGGCGCCATTCGGCCGATGCGCGCCGCCCAGTCGTCCCAGTAGAGTTCCGCTGCGCCGCCGAACGAGTAGCCCCGCGCATCGGCGGCGAAGTCCCACGCCGCATGGGTCATGAAGGCCATGTTCAGAAACGTCTGGCGCGGATCCCAAGTAACGTTGTTGTGGTCGAATACGTCGAGGATCGTGAAAGTCCCCGCGGTCAATACGACGCGTCTGCTGTCGACCGTGGTCGCCAGCTGCATGGGGTCTGACGTCTTCTCGACGGGAGCGCCGCCGAGGCCGAACGTTTGACGAAGAAACGTTCGAGAGCGATAAAGTTGCGGCCTCTCCGAGCCCGTCTTCTGAAGTTCGAAATTTTGAATCGCGCTGCCAAGGCCGCGTAGGCCGGAGAATGCGCGCTCCGAGATGACCTCGGGAACGAGATAGGCCTCCCCGCCTCGCCAGAGCCGGACTCCGAAGAAAAGCGTCAAGCTACCCGTGAAGCTCCGTTCGAAGTCGGGGACGAGCGAGTTGGTGCTCCCGCTCGCGTTTGTGTACTGCGCGCTGAACGGGGCCTTCCAGCTCGAAATGTACGTGAACTGGCCGTAAGCGTTCCAGCTCTCGTCGCGGACGTCGTGAAGGCCGTAGTGGGCAAGCAAGTTCATCACGTCGAACGCCGCATCGTCGTGCCCAGCGGGCGGTGCGGCCTGTGCGTGTGCGAGCGTCGAACCAAGGAGCACGCGCGCCAGCGCGATCGCACCGCAAGCCTGCGTCGCGTGCCGGAGTGTCACGCGAGGCTTACGGCGCACCCGCGTCCCTCGTCGACGTCGTCGTGCAGGTGGCAGCGTCGTAATGGAGAGATGCAAACGCGTCGTGGAAGACGAGCTGCGCGATGAAGTCGGCTTGCGCCTGCGAGAGGTGGCTACCAACCGCGCAATTTCCCTCGAACGCGGAGTCGTCGACGGGGATGTGGAGCGTATCGTTTAGGTGCGCCTCAAACCCCGCGCGCGATTGGAGCAAGATACGGGCGTCGGGGGGCGACGTGCTGGTCGCATCCCAGCCTGGGGCGAGGATGACATACGCCGTATTCGCCGACGCGCCGACGGTGCTCTGGGGCTCGGACGACTCGCTCGGCCCGACAGCGTCGGAGAAACGCACTGCCAGCCATGCCGCGCGATACACGGTGAGCCTGCTCGTTGGCGGCGAGGGGGCGTAGTGATTGTCGAGCACGACAAAGGTCTTCGCCGCGTCACCGCACCCCGTCGCGACGATCGCGACTGAGCAGAGAACAGCGGTGGAGAGCGACGAGTTCATGACGAAGACCTTTGCGCGCCAGCACAGGAGCGAGGTAGGCCCCCGAGCTCAGTCGCTCGGGGGCGGCTCAGTTTCGGTGCTCCTGAGGCGCAAACGGTCTCACTTTGCCTGGGGCGACGCCGCTTTGCTGGAGCCTGCGACCTGCTCGAAGGCGGTGCCGGACAGCGTCCGCTCGTAGCAGTTGAACGTCGCGTCCTTGCTGCAACCTCGAGCGCGAAAAGCGTCAGCTCCGATGGCGCTGAGCTGAACATCCTTTTCTGCGCACGCGAAATCTTCGGCGGCCCGAACTGGTACGCGCGACTCATTCTACGAACATGCCGACGAGCCGAGAGCGGTCAATCCCACGAGAACGGCAGAACGGCGATAGGTGATTCGGCAGCTCATGAAGGCCGGGAAGATAGCGATTTCACCGCGCAATGACTACGGCGAAAGTTCGGCGTTTTTCGAACCGTGAAGCGGCAAAATTCACGGCGTCTACGCTCAACGGTCGGCCCGCCTGTAGAGGGATGGCATGCGCAGTCGCGATCCGCCGCAAGCCCTGATCCGCGTAGGCGGGATCATGGCCCGGCGTCTGCCAAGCGCAGCTCGGGGTGCGCTGGCGAACCGCGATGCGCGCCCCCCTTCGTCGAGAAATAGTAATGAGCGCGGGAACCCGAGTCGCCGCAGCCCCCTAGATGAATCAGAAACGTGGCAAGGATCACACGCGCGGGTGTGCTCAGACGATTCGATGGGCGATTACGAGGTTTGGCTGTCATCGACATGGGCGTGCCCCGGCTCCCGTTCGAACGCATCAAATTTTAGGGTGCGTGTGGTTTGGGACCGCCGGTCGCAATGCGCTCGCCCGCGTCCGTGAGCGTTGTGGCAAGCCGAGTGAGTTAGCTCGACGCCCGCACCGTGATGGCGCAATTCGACATGATTACCGTCCCTCGAAGCCGTAGCGTGCGGCTCAGCACAAACATGGTGCCCCGCACCATGTGGGCGGGTCTCGCCAAGAAGCTTCACGAAGTGCGCATTTCGACCATCGTCGGCGAAAGAAAGCCGACGAAAATGCCGCGGTCGAGCCCGGCGTCTCCTCGACCTCATGCGGTTCGAGGAGAAGTGCATCGACGACCAGACAAGAAGTGCGGCGAGCTCGAAGGAGAGCGCGACCGTGACTGCGGGGTGCGGAGCCGCCGCGATAAGCCCTCCACCGAGGCCGGCTCCGAGCGGCAGAAGCAGATCGAGCGCGAGCGACGACGTTCCGCGCGACCCCCTTGCGCCTCCAACGCGCGCGCGAGGGCCAGATCACCGTGGCCCGTCGTGCCCGAGGAGCGCTTCACGGCCGCTGCCTGCACCAACGGGCGATCGAGCTCGAGGCGCGCCGCCTCGATGGCTGTCCGCTCGTCGGCGCCGCGCGCGCGCGCCCAAAGATCGAGGGCTTCCGCGACCGCAGACGTGCGGCGGATGCTTCGCTCTCCGCCAGCTGGGCGCGTGCGTCTGCGATCCTCTCGCGTTGCGACGCACTTCCCGACAGGTCGAACGGGCACGCGAGGCCGACGAAGAAGTCCGTCGCGCGCGAAGCGAGGCCAGACGTAGCCCGAGAGCTCGGGGGTGTAGACGGCGAAGACTTTCCGCGCGTTTTTGACGGTGTCGTCGACGGCTGGAAACGGCGAAGGGGATCCGCGGAATTCCGACGCTCGCGTCGAGCGGCGGTGACTTCCGCGGGCTTTTGACGGTCTCGTCGCGGGTCACGCCTTCGCGACCTTCGCTGCCTTGGTGGCGACGTTCGTCGTCGTGAGTCGAAGTGAGTCCTTGTGGCGATAGGAATCCGCATCGATGTCGACGACGTGGCAGTGCTGGATGAAGCGGTCCACGAGCGCGCCCACGCACGCGGCCCCCGGAAAGACGGTATTCCACTGCTTGAATGGCAAGTTGGTCGTCACCACGGTCGCGAGTCGGCCGTGGCGACGGCTGATGATGTTGTAGAAGAGGTCGGCTGACTGCCGATCACAGGGCAAGTAGCCAATCTCGTCGACGATGAGGAGCTTGGGCGTGATGTATCGGCGCATTCGCCGCTCGAGCGCGGGGACGGACTCCTGCTTGAGCAGATCGGCGATGGCCGCGGCGAGCGTGACGAAGCGCACCGAGATGCCGCGCTCGAGCGCGGCTTGACCAAGATTTTGCGCGAGCGTGGTCTTCCCGACGCCACTCGGGCCGCGGAAAAGAACGTTGTGTCCTGGCTCGACGAAGTCGAGCGTGCGGAGCTGCTCGTAGAGCTCGCGTGGGATGGTGCGCGCGTGGTTCCAGTCGAAGCGGTCGAGCGACTTGAAGCTCCCGAGGCCGGCGGTCTTCGTGCGTGTCGCGAGGTCTCGTTCCTCGCGTGCGCGGCGCTCCAGCGTCACGAGCGTCGAGCGACGACTGGACGGTGTTGAGCGTGATGCCGCGTGGAAGGCAGACGGCGCGATGCGCTTCCTTCACGTCGACGTCGCCCGACGACCAAACGAGCTCGAGGACGGCAAGCTCGAGGTCAGCGAGGCGAGGGACGGGAGTAATAAGGCAGCCGTGAAAGAGCAAACACCGATTGTCAATCGGTGTGCTCGGATTTAGCTGTGAAAGCCTAATGAACCCGTCCTCGCCATCTGCGTCGTCGCTTTGGCGCAACGCGAACTTCATTCGCCTCTTCGCCGCGCAGATCGTCTCGCTCCTCGGCAGCGGCGTGACCACGATTGGGCTCGCTCTGTTCGCGTTCTCGTTGAGCGGAGGCCCGGGCGCGACGGCCGTGCTCGGAAACGCGCTCACGCTCCGCATCGTCGCGTTCTTACTGTTCTCACAGCCCGCCGGTGTGCTCGCCGATCGCGTGAACCGCAAGGCCGTGCTCGTCGCGAGCGATCTGTTGCGCGCGGGCTTGCTCCTTTCTCTGCCGTTCGCGACGACGGTTTGGCACGTCTATGTGCTCATCTTCGTCATCAACGCCGTGACCGCGTTCTTCTCGCCGACCTATGAGGCCAGCGTGCCGGCGGTCGTCGGGCCGGACCACATCGTTCAGGCGCTCGCCGTCTCGCGCATCGCCGTCGACGTCGAGGCGCTCATGGCGCCCGCAGTTGCCGCGCTCATCGTGGCGTTGGTCGGCGCTCGCTGGGTGTTCTGGTTCGACGCGATGACCTACGTCGTGTCGGCCGCGTTGGTCGTCGCCTCACAGGTTCCGTCGGCGCGGGTCGAGGCGACGAGGCTGTCGATCCAAAGCTTCGCAAGGGAGATCACCTATGGAACACGCGTCATCCTCCGAGAGCCGTCTCTGCGGCAAGCGATCCTTCTGAGTTTCGTGGAGGCGACCGCCGGGGCGGCCGCCATCGTGGGGACAGTTGCGTACGTGAAGGGCGTTCTCGGGCGAGGCGACAATGCCGTCGCCGTGGCCATGGGCGCGGTCGGTGTCGGATCCTCGCTTGCGGCATTGCTGCTTGGGCGCGCGACAGGACGCTACGAAGCCGGAACCAAGGATCGCGTGGACCTGCACGGTCGCCGGCACGCGTGGTCGCGCCGCGCGATGATGTTGGGGGGGATTGCGCTCGGCCTGGTGCTACTTCCCGGCGCCCTCGTACCGCCGCTTGCGCTGCTCGTTGGGCTCTGGATGCTGAACGGGGCAGGGCAGGCGCTGATCGGCATCGCATCGTCGACGCTGCTCGCAGAGCATACGCGCGAGAACGAGCGCGGACGCGTTTACGCGGCGCACTTCGCATTAACGCACGCGTGCTGGCTCGTGACCTATCCGGTCATCGGGAACGCGGCCGCGCGCTGGGGGACGCCGGTGACGTTCACGACGGCAGGCGTAGTGGCGTTGTGTGTCGCTGTCTTCAGCGCCGTGACGACACGCGCGCCCGGTGCGCACGCTCATTCGGCTCGGAACGAGCCACATTGAACCGACTGCACACGCCGTGGCACCGCGACCTGAGCTCTCGCGATTTTTGATCCCGGCTAACGATTCAACGCGGCAAGCAGCAGTCCCACGACGATGAGTCCGAACGTCGCCGTGATAATCCCAACCACCACGGGTCCCCGTGTTCCCACTCGAAAGTCGCCGCGTTCGAGACGCGCCATCGTCGAGACATGCCGCGCGCTCGCCCATAGGTTGATAGCGATTCCCACGGCCACGAGCATGACGCCGACGCCTGACGCCCCTGTCGAAGCGCAACGGGACGCTGGAAGCGCGCAAGATCCTTCCATGGCTGAGTCAATGGAGTCGGCTTCTCTGGTCCGCGGCGAATCATCCGATCATTCCGCACATGCCGGACGTTGAAGTCATCAGCCGAACCTTTGCATCATTGCGCTGGCCCACGAGTTCCTACCGGATTCACGACAGCCAGAGCAGCTCCTATTTCTGCGGCGCCTTGAGGAGCGTCGATCAGAGATTCGCGAAACGTGCTGGAAGCGGTATCCGGAGCTCCGGCGTCGGGATGGCGGGCGACGAGCCGATGTAGCCGAGGCCGTCATGGCTGGAGTACGCCAAGAAGTGGCGGAAGCCATGACGGCCCCGCACGCGCACGCCTCGACCTCACGGCAGCGACCGACGGCGGCGCGGGTCGCCGCTGCCCCGCTCGAAGCGCCGTCGCGTAGCCCGTACCGACCGACGGAGAGGCACGTGCGGGTGTCCGTTGATGAAGAGGGGGTGGCGCGAGCTCCGCCGCCGTTGAGCCCGTCGGGGCGCTCCGCCACTTTCTCCGTGCCGAAACTTGAGCTGTTCATTTTCGTTTTCTCCTTGAAAGGTCCACGCGCACCGTGCATTGGCGGTGCCAGTTAGAGTCGGCACATCGCATTGCG
>JANXMC010000597.1 GCA_025354825.1 Myxococcales bacterium | reverse complement strand
TCGTAACGCGTCGAGAACGGCGGATCGTTACACTATTGACAGCTTTACAGACTGTCATTGACAACCTTCGACAACCCCTTCAAACAGCAGCAATTCCGTATCTTGACCGATTTGTCGACGCACTGCATTGTCAACTCACCTCACGGAGCCGCAATGACCGATTCCAAGTCTCTCCCCACGGACGTGAAGCTCGAAGGCGCAGCTGTTGCGACCGGCGACCGTTACGAGGCGATTCTTTCTCCCGAGGCCCTCGCGTTCGTCGCCGATCTGGCGCGCACGTTCGCGCCGCGCGTGTCCGAGCTTCTCGCGCGCCGTGCCGAGCGTCAGAAGCGCACGGACGCGGGCGAGCCGTTCGGCTTCCTCGCGGAGACCAAGAATGTGCGAGATGGCGACTGGAAGGTCGCGAAGCTACCGAACGACATCTTGGACCGCCGCGTGGAGATCACGGGCCCGGTCGACCGGAAGATGATCATCAACGCGCTCAACTCGGGCGCGAGGGTCTTCATGGCCGACTTCGAAGACTCGAACGCGCCGACCTGGGAGAACCAAGTTCAGGGGCAGATAAACCTGTTCGACGCGGTCCGCCGCGAGATCTCGTTCACCGCGCCCGAGACCGGTAAGTCCTATTCGCTGAATGCCGAAATCGCGACGCTCTTCGTGCGCCCGCGCGGCTTTCATCTGATCGAAAAGCACATGACGGTCGGCGGCGTTCCCGTTCCGGGTGGCCTCTTCGACTTCGGTCTCTTCTTCTTCCACAACGCCAAGGCGCAGCTCGCCCGGGGCACCGGCCCGTATTTCTATCTGCCGAAGATGGAGAGCCATCTCGAGGCGCGCGTCTGGAACGACGTCTTCGTCGCGGCGCAGAAGGCGCTCGGGGTTCCGCAAGGGACCATCAAAGCCACAGTGCTCATCGAGACGCTCCCCGCGGCCTTCGAGATGGACGAGATCCTCTACGAGCTTCGCGAGCACTCGGCCGGCCTCAACTGCGGCCGCTGGGATTACATCTTCAGCTTCATCAAGAAGACCGGCGCGAACCCCCACACGGTGCTTCCCGATCGCGGGCAGGTGACGATGGATAAGGGCTTTTTGCGGGCCTACAGCCTCCTCGCCATCAAGACGTGCCACAAGCGCGACGTCCACGCGATGGGCGGCATGGCGGCGCAAATCCCGATCAAAGACGACGCGGCGGCCAACAAGATCGCTCTCGACAAGGTCCGCGCCGACAAGCTCCGTGAAGTCACCGACGGCCACGACGGCACGTGGGTCGCGCACCCCGCGCTCGTCTCGCTCGCGAAGGAGATCTTCGACGAGCATATGAAGGGGCCGAATCAGATCGAACGCAAACGCGAGGACGTCGACGTCACCGAGGCCGATCTCCTCGCGACGCCGTCAGGGACGAAGACCGAAGCGGGCCTTCGCCACAACATCCGCGTCGGCGTGCAGTACCTCGAGGCCTGGCTTCGCGGGAACGGCTGCGTGCCCATCTACAACCTGATGGAAGACGCGGCGACGGCCGAGATCTCCCGCGCGCAGGTTTGGCAGTGGATTCGCCATAAGGCGACGCTTGAAGATGGGACGACGGTGACGTCTGACCTTTTCAAGCGCGCCCTCGGCGAAGAGATGACGAAGGTCGAATCCGAAGTTGGCTCGGGACGGTTTGCCAAAGGCAAATTCGATCAGGCCACGAAGCTCTTCGAAACGCTCTCGCTCTCCCCCACGTTCATCGAATTTCTCACGCTCCCGGCCTACGACCTGCTCCTTGCGAGCGAGTCGAGCTAACGCAACATCGATATCGGAAATCGTTAGGAAAGAAGGATTCTGCAATGTCGAATACCGCCCGCACCACCACCAATGGCGCTTCGTCCTCGTCGTCCGTTCACGACAAGCACCGCTTCGAAGGGGTCATTCGCCCCTACTCGAACGCGGACGTCGCGAAGCTTCGCGGGTCGGTTCGCATTCATCACACGCTCGCCGACTTGGGCGCGCGTCGTCTCTGGGAGCTCCTCAACACGGAGGAGTACGTTCACGCGCTCGGCGCGATGACGGGCGGCCAGGCCGTTCAGCAGGTTCGCGCGGGCCTCAAGGCGATTTACCTCTCGGGTTGGCAGGTTGCCGCGGACGCGAACAACGCCGGCCAGATGTATCCGGACCAGAGCCTCTACCCGGCTGACAGCGTCCCGAGCGTCGTGAAGAAGATCAACAACGCGCTTCAGCGCGCCGATCAAATCGATCACGGCGAAGGGAAGAGCGACCGCAACTGGTTCGCCCCCATCGTCGCGGACGCCGAGGCCGGCTTCGGCGGGCCGCTCAACGCGTTCGAGCTGATGAAGGGGATGATCGAGGCGGGCGCCGCCGGCGTTCACTTCGAGGACCAGCTCGCGAGCGAGAAGAAGTGCGGCCACATGGGCGGCAAGGTTCTCGTCCCCACGGGTCAGTTCATTCGCACGCTCATCGCGGCGCGCCTCGCGGCCGACGTCAGCGATGTGCCGACGGTGCTCATCGCGCGCACCGACGCGGACAGCGCGAAGCTCATCACGTCCGACATCGACGAGCGGGACCACCGCTTCATCGACCGCACGACCCGCACGCCCGAAGGCTTCTTCCACTTGAAGAGCGGCGTCGACACCGCCATCGCCCGCGGGCTTGCGTACGCGCCCTACGCGGATCTGCTCTGGTGCGAGACCAGCACGCCGGACCTCGCGCTCGCGAAGAAGTTCGCCGAGGGCATCCACAAGGAGTTCCCGGGCAAGCTCCTCGCGTACAACTGCTCGCCGTCGTTCAACTGGAAGAAGAACCTCGACGACGCGACGATCGCCAAGTTCCAGCGCGAGCTAGGCGCGATGGGCTTCAAGTTCCAGTTCGTCACGCTCGCGGGCTTCCACTCGCTCAACTACTCGATGTTCTCCCTCGCCAACGGCTACCGCGATCGCGGCATGGCGGCCTACTCGGAGCTTCAGCAGGCCGAGTTCGGCTCGGAGAAGCAGGGGTACACGGCGACGCGTCACCAGCGCGAAGTCGGCACCGGCTACTTCGATCAGGTCGCCGAGGTCATCTCCGCCGGCAAGGCGTCGACGCTGGCGCTCCACGAGTCGACGGAAGAAGCGCAGTTCTGATCGAGCCGAGTTTTCGGTGATGTTTCGTGGCGGCGCGTCCATGTGACGCGCCGCAAGATTTCATCGCACTCTCATCGGCAGCTCGGCCACGGTGCGCTAGAACCGTGGTCCGAGCCAATGACGCCACCCGTTCCCGCTTCGCCTGCTTCCGTCCCCGCGCCAGTCCAGTCCTCCCCGTCGCTGTCCGGGGCTCACTCGGCAGCTCCTCCCGCCCACGCGCACGCGCCCGGTCACCTCAAGGCGCTGGCCCTCGCCGCGCTCGGCGTCGTCTACGGCGATATCGGGACGAGCCCGCTGTACACGCTCAAAGAGTGCACGACGGGTGAGCACGGCGTCGTGCCGACCCCGGAGAATCTCCTCGGCGTTCTGTCGCTGATCTTCTGGTCGCTGACGCTCGTCGTGACGGTGAAGTACCTGACGTTCATCATGCGGGCCGACAACCGCGGCGAGGGCGGCATCCTTGCGCTCCTCGCGCTGATCCCCGAGAAGTTCGGCGGCGGTCGTGGGCGTAGGCACGTCGGCGTGAGCTTCATCGCTCTCCTGGTGATCGTTGGCGCGTCGCTTCTCTACGGCGACGGCGTCATCACGCCGGCCATATCGGTCTTGGGCGCGGTCGAGGGGCTCGAGGTGGCGACGACGACGCTCAAGCCCGCCGTGGTGCCGCTCACGTGCGCCATTCTCGTGGGGCTATTTGCCATTCAAAGCCGCGGCACCGGCAGCGTCGGCAAGCTTTTCGGCCCGGTGATGCTCCTCTGGTTCGGCACGCTGTCGGTCCTCGGCACGCTGCAGATCATCAAGAACCCCTCCATCTTGGCCGCGCTCTCGCCGCACCACGCGATTCACCTCTTCGCGACGCACGGGTTTCACGGCTTCAAGCTCCTCGGCTCCGTCGTGCTCGCCGTCACGGGTGGCGAAGCGCTCTACGCCGACATGGGCCACTTCGGCGCGAAGCCCATTCGCATGGCGTGGCTCGCCATCGTGTGGCCCGCGCTCATCCTCGCGTACTTCGGCCAGGGCGCGCTCTTGCTCGCGCACCCCGAGGCCGCGTCGAATCCGTTTTACGAAATGGTTCCGAAGGGCGCCGCCACGTACGCCCTCGTCGGCCTATCGACGATGGCCGCGGTGATCGCATCGCAGGCGCTCATCTCGGGCGCGTTCTCCCTCACGCACCAGGCGGTGCAGCTCGGCTTCTTCCCGCGCGTGCGCGTGAAGCACACGTCGAGCGAGACCGAAGGGCAGATCTACATTCCCGAGATCAACTGGGGCCTCGCCCTGGCGTGCATCGTCCTCGTCCTCGTGTTCAAAGGGTCGAGCGCCCTCGCCGCCGCCTACGGCATCGCCGTCAGCGGCACGATGGGCATCACGTCGATCGTCTACTTCCTCGTGACACGTCAAACGTGGAAGTGGTCCCTCGCGCGCGCGCTTCCACTCCTCGTCTTCTTTCTCGTGATAGATCTCGCGTTCTTCTCGGCGAACGCGATGAAGTTTTTCGACGGCGGCTACGTGCCGATCTTCATCGGTGCGGCCGCGGCAATCGTCATGATCACGTGGAAGACCGGGCGCGCGCTTCTCGGGGAATACTTTGTCGCGAACCTCGTGCCGCTCGACAGCTTCCTCGCGAACCTGGAGACCACGCTCGCGAGCCGCGTGCCGGGCGCCGCGGTGTTCATGGCGTCGAACCCCAAGGGGACGCCACCGGTCATGGTTCACCACGCGAAGCGCATCAAAGTGCTCCACGAGACCGTGGTGCTCCTGTCCGTCGTGTTCGAGCACGTGCCCACGGTCGACAAGGTGGGGCGTCTCAAGATCGAAGCGCTCGGCAAAGGCTTTTACCGCGTCGTCGCGCGCTACGGCTTCATGCAGACGCCCGACGTCCCCGAGCTCCTCGCCGAGGCGATCGCCATCGGCCCGCTGCCGATCGATCTCCGCGAGGTGACGTACTACCTCGGACGCGAAACGTTCCTCGCCACCGGCAACGGCAAGATGGGCAAGTGGAGCGAGCACCTGTTCTCGTTCCTCTCGAAGAACGCCCGCACCGCCACGAAGTACTTTGGTCTCCCGGCCGAGCAGGTCGTCGAGATTGGTACCCAGATCGATCTCTAAGCCTCTAAGCCTCTAAGCCTCTAAGCCTCCAAGCATGGCCGCCAAAAAGAAGTCGCCCCGCACGGTTCGTCGCGCTCTCGATCGCGAGAGCGAGAAGCTCTCGAAAGATCGCGAGAAGCTTGCGTCGCTCGAGGCGGGCGGCGCGCCCGATCGACCGATCGAAGTCGTCACTTCGTCGGTGATCGAGGGGTACGCCGCGTCGATGCCGTGTGCTCGGTGCACGCAGCCCGTGCGCGTGGTGGAGCACACGGCCGAGACAATTGGCGGCGCGCGGGTGCGTGTCGTTCGGGTGCAATGTTCGTCGTGCGGCACCACCCGGCCGGTCTATTTCCGAATCGTTTCCGCACTGCCGAATTAACGGCGGCGTGGCCGCACTCGTACGGGATTTTGGCCGAAGCCCAGCGCTTTGTCGGCTGCGAACGCCCTCACGAATTCCTCGAATCGCCCAATCTCCCCGCCGCGCGCGACGCTAACGCATTGCGAGGTAACGCATTGAAAGCGCCGCCCACCGAATTCGCACACGGGTTACCTGCGCCCGCCGCAATCTCAGCCTAGACTGCCGCCGATCCCTATGGATTCGCCGAATCCCCTGCCGCGCACCAACCCTGTACCGAGCACCATCGCATCGGGAGATGCGCGCGCGCTCGCCCATAATGTGTGTCAGCGCGTCCTCGGCCGATATGCGCTCTACGGCGAGATCGCCCACGGCGGCATGGCGACGGTTCACTACGGGCGGCTTCTCGGCCCCGTCGGCTTTTCGCGTACCGTGGCCATCAAGCGGCTCCACCCGCAGTACGCGAAGGACCCCGATTTCGTCTCGATGTTCCTCGACGAGGCGCGGGTCGCCGCGCGCATTCGTCACCCGAACGTCGTCCCCACGCTCGACGTCGTGGCGCTCGAGGGCGAGCTGTTTTTGGTGATGGAGTACGTGCAGGGCGAGTCGCTCTCACGCCTCATCAAGAGTCTTCGCGAAGCGAACCAGACGCCGCCGCCGCCGGTCGCCCTCTCGATCATGTCGAACGTGCTGTCGGGTCTCCACGCCGCCCACGAGGCGACGAACGAGCGCGGCGAGCCGCTGGAGCTCGTGCACCGCGACATGTCTCCGCAGAACGTCATTGTCTGCATCGACGGCGCCGCGCGCGTGCTCGACTTCGGTATCGCGAAGGCGAGCGGCCGCGTGCAGACCACGCGCGAAGGTCAGCTCAAAGGGAAGCTCTCGTACATCGCGCCGGAGCAGCTTCAGACGCAGCCGGTCGATCGCCGCACGGACATCTACGCGGCGTCCGTCACGCTCTGGGAGACGCTCACCGGCCATCGCCTCTTCAAGGGCGACAGCGAGTGGCAGATCGTAAATCAGATCATGTCCGGCGATCTGCCGCCGCCGTCGATCCACGTGCCCGGCCTTCCGCGGTCGATCGATGCCATCGTTCTGAAGGGGCTCTCGCGTAACCCAGACCACCGTTACGCGACGGCGCGCGACATGGCGATGGCGCTCGAGCAGGCGATGCCCCACGCGAGCGCGCGTCAGGTTGGCGAGTGGGTCGAGTCGCTCGCGGGCGATGCGCTCCAGTACCGGAAAGACGTCGTCGCCGAGATCGAGACGAGCTCGTCGGTGCTCATGGCCGCGGCGTCGTCGCCCGATCGCAGCGGCGAGCGCCTCGTCAACGGGGGCACCGAGCCCATCTCCCACGGCGATCGCATCTCGGGGATCCCTCAAACGCGCACCGGCTCGGGGCGCGTGCTCCTCGCCGAGCCGCCGTCGTTCTCGGCATCGGGCTCGTCGCCCTCGGCCATCGCGCGGAACATCGCGCGCGGCGACCGACCGTCGACGGCAAGCGATCTCCGCATCCCCGCCCCGCCGCGTATGCCGAGCATCTCCGTCGCGACACCGCCTTCGTTCGACACGGGCTCCGCGGTTATGTCGTCGCAGCGCTCGCTCGCGCCGCCGCCAGCGCGCAACCGCACGGGCGTGCTGCTCCTTGGGATTCTGGTCCTCTTCGGCGTGGTCGGCGGCCTTCTGTTCGTGGTCATGCGCCAAGAGTCGCAGCCGATCGATCCGAGCGCGGCAGCCTCGCCGACGCCGGCGTCGCTCGTCGGAATGGAGCGGCCCGTCACGGTCGCACTGCCTCCGTCCGAAGCGGTCACCGCGTCTGCGAACGCCTTGCCTTCGTCGGCGCCGCCTGCTTCTGCGTCGGCGGCGAAAGCTGCCGCAGCTCCGGCCTACGCGGCCGCGGCACCTGCCTACGCGGCTCCGCGGGCGGCACCGGCGGCCCCTTGGCACCCCGCTGCGCCGGCCGCCGCGCCCGAGCCGAAACGCGCCGAGGCCGAGAAGGCGCCGACGTCCTCCGACAAGAGCGACGAATGCTCGCCGCCCTACACCCTCGACGCGAACGGCATTCGCCACCCGAAGCTCGAGTGCCTCTAATCCCCGCGCGCCGACGCGCGCCCGCGAGGCCTCTTCTGCGCGTCTCGATCTGCGGGGATCTGGCGCTCGCCGCGCACCACGGGTAAATCGACGGGTCTATGACGTCTCCTCTCGGGCAGGTTGCGCGCTGGCTTCTCGTCGCATCGGCCGCCTCCGTCACCATCGGCGTGGCCGCGCCGTCCCAGGCGCAGGAGGCGAGCAGAAACGAGAAGGCCGACAAGGTCGACAAGAAAGAGTGCGTCGCCGCGTACGAAGAAGGTCAGCGCCTTCGCAAGGAGAGCAAGCTCTCCGACGCACGCACGCGCCTCTTGGTGTGCGCACAAGACGGCTGCCCGTCGTCGATTCGGCGCGACTGCACGCAGTGGGTTTCGGAGATCGAGGCAAGCACGCCGACGTTGGTCCTCGAGGCCGTTGGCGAGGGCGGTCACGATCTGTTCGACGTTCGCGTCTTCCTCGATGGCAAGCCCGTCGGCGAGCGTCTCGATGGCAAGGCGGTCAACGTCGATCCGGGCGCCCACGTCGTGCGCTTCGAGCGCGCGGGGGCCGCCCCCATCGAAGAGCGTGTCCTCGCCCGCGAAGGCGAGAAGAACCGCCGCGTCGTGGCGAAGTTCGGCAGCGCCGCGAGCGCCGCTGCGGTGTCTGCCTCGGGGTCCACCTACGTCCCCATCACGCCGACCTCGGGAGGGCGCCACGCGACGCCCGCCTCCGTCTTCATTGTCGGTGGCGTTGGCCTTTTGGGCTTTGCGACGTTTGGCTACTTCGGCGCGCTCGGCCTTTCGGCGAAGAGCGATCTCGACAAGCTAGGATGCAAGCCGAGCTGCGATTCGTCTGAAGTCGAACGAGCGAAGCGCCGCTTCATCATCGCCGACATCGGCCTCGGCGTCGGCATCGTGGGCCTCGGAATCGCGACGGTGCTCTTCGTCACGCGCGAGACCAGCAGCCCGCCGCCCGCCGACGCGAAAGCGTGGAAGCTCGACGTGTCGCCCACGCCGGGCGGCGCGAAGGCGGGGTTCAGCGGGGCGTTCTGAGCGTCGCGCGAGGGCTCACCGGCGCGATGCCGTGAGCCCTGCGCGAGCGTCACTCACGGCTTCACGAGACGCATAATCCCGCCCGGAGCGCCGGCGGTACCGAAGTTCGACCAGTAAACGTACTTGCCGTCGACCGCGACGGAGAGCGGCAAGTTCAGCGACGGGGTCGCGGGCGCAGTCGGGTTCTGCGCGACCAGCTGCGGGACATCGCTCGACGCGGGCGACTTCAAGACGCGTGAGACCGTGTTGTCCTTGTAGCTCGCCCAGTAGACGTAGTCCGTCGCGCCGGGATCGACGGCGAGCTCTCGCGAATCGGCAAGTCCGGTGGCGAGTGACACCTTGTCCGACGTGAGATCCTTGCGACGCTTTTCGATGCTGCCGTCGCGCCCGCCCACCGAGCCCGCGTTCGCCCAGTAAATCGTGTCCGCGTCGATCGCGAGCCCACGTGTGCGGTTCAATGCGGAGCCCACGACCGTTGGCGTCACGGGGATCGTCGCCGCCTTTGGCGCGAGCTGGACGCTGCCCGTGAGCGCCGTCGTGCCTTCGTTCGTCCAGTACACGTTCGTGCCGTCGACGAGGATTGTATTGGGCCTCACTGCGGTCGCGAAGAGCTCCGGCGTTGCCGTCGCAGCGACGCGATCGATGCGATAGATCCCCTGCACGTAGGTCGTTCCCGGCACCGACGCGTCGTAGACCGCGAAGTAGACGTATTGGCCATTCGGGTCGATCGCGATGCCGCGAACTCGGCCGGCGATCGTGGCCATCGCCTTGGGCGAGCCGGTCGTCGGGTCTTTTGGTGCGCGGCCCAAGACGTTCGACGCGGGGGTGGCGGCGAAGGCGGTGTAGAACAGCTCGGTCCCGAGCTCGCCGATGCCCCACGCGCTGGGGATTCCGGGCGCGACGACCGTGACGGGCGGTCCGTCCAGTCGCACCTTTGCGACGTTTCCCGGCGCCGTCGCGGAGCCGAAGTTCGTCCAATAGACGTTGCCATCGGCGAAGATGATTTGCCCGGGGAAGGGCTGATTCGTCGCGAGCGCGAACGGCTGGCAAACACCGGCGACGCACGCGCCGCCGTCGCACTTCTTGCCGCAACGGCCGCAGTTGTTCTCGTCGGCCTGCGTGCTCACCTCGCAGCCGACTTTGGTGACGTCGCCGCTGCAGTGCGCGAAGCCGATCTTGCACTGCCCGAACGTGCACGCGCCGCCGCCTCCGTCGAGCGGAACGTCGACCGGCGCTGCGTCGCTCGAGCCCGCGTCCGACGACGTTGCGTCGAGGCTCGCGTCGCTCGACGTGCCGCCGCCGCCATCCGAGAGGCCGCCCGTGCCGCACTGGGCGAGCGCGTTGGGGAACGAGCACTCACAGCCGTTGTCGGCGACGTTGTCGCAGTTCTGTGGGCCGACGTCGCACGTCACTTCCGTCGGGACGGTGCACTGGCCGCCGACGCACGCCGCGAGGGCGCCGTTCACGTTCGAACATGTTTTGCCGCACGCGCCGCAGTTTTTTACGTCCGTGCTCAGGTTCGTCGCGCAGATGGCCTCGGCGCTCGACCCGCAGGTGGCGAACCCTTCGCTGCAGTCGCCGGCTTTGCACGAACCGACCGCGTCGCAGGTTGCGCCCGTCGTGTTCGCGAACGTGCAGGGCGTGCACTCTGCCGCCGCGCAGCCGAACAGCGGGTCGGACTTTTTGTGGCAGGTGCCGCCGCAGTCTTTCTCGTCGACGCCGCAGCGGTCGTAGTCGTCGAGGCCTTGGGTAAGGGTGCAGGAGACTGCGAAGGCGACGACGGCGGCCGAGAACGCGAAGCCGGCCCCGACGCGAGGTTTGGAGCCAGTGATTCTCATCTGATGCAAAGAATGCTCAAGACCGGAACCCCGTCAAGACAAGCCGCCGGATAGGATCGTGCGACCGATGGCGATGACCGACGACGCCGCGAGGCCGACAGCCCCGCTCACCTTTCCCCCCTCGTTTCTTTTTGGCACCGCGACGGCGTCGACGCAGGTCGAAGGGGGCGACGTCGACAGCGACTGGATGGCCTTCGCGCGCGAGCCTGGGCGCATCAAAGGGGGCGATACGCCGCGCGTCGCGTGCGACCACTGGAACCGCTTTCGCGACGATGCTGCGCTTCAAAAGAAGCTCGGCTACGGCGCCTACCGAATGTCCATCGAGTGGGCGCGCGTCGAGCCGCGCCCCGGCGTCTTCGACACGGCGGTGCTCGATCACTACCGCGCGATGCTAGGCGCGCTCGTCGACGCGGGCATCACCCCCATGGTGACGCTCCATCACTTCTCCCTGCCGACGTGGCTCACGCATACGAGCGGCGCCGCGTCGCGCGCGGGGCTGCTGGCGGACGCGCTCCCGGAGCTTCTCGCGCGGTACAGCGCGGTCGTCGTGCGCGCGTTGGGCGATCTATGCCGCCTCTGGGTGACACTCAACGAGCCCAACGTCCTCGTTGCGCAAGGCTATTTGATGGGCGCCTGGCCGCCCGCGAAAAAGAGCCCTCTCGACGCCGTGCGCGCGCACCACAACCTGCTCGCGGCCCACGTCGCGATGTACCGCGCGCTCCACGCGGAGGCGGCGAGCGTCACCGGTACGCTCGCCGTCGGCATTGCCCACCATCTGCGCGTCATCGTCCCGGACGCGAGCACGCGCGCGGTGGACCGCCTGGGGGCGACGGCGTTGCGCTCCGTGTTCAACGACGCCTTCGCCCGCGCCGTATGCGACGGAACGCTCTACGGCCCGCTCGACGCGTTCGCGCGCGCCCGCGGTCGCCGCGCCTTCGACGTGCGCAATGCGAAGGGGACGCAGGACTTCTTCGGGGTCAACTACTACAGCCGCGATCGCGTGCGCCTTTCGCTGCGCGATGCCGACCAGATGTTCCTTCCGAGGGGCGTCGAAAAGGGGGCCGAGGTGAGCGACCTCGGATGGGAGGTCTACCCCGACGGCCTCGGCACCGTGCTCGGTGAGTGGTCACAGCGAAGCGGCGTGCCGATGTACATCACCGAGAACGGCATCGCCGATGCGAGCGACACGCAGCGCAAAAGCTTTCTCGTGCGTCACCTCGCGGAGGTCGCCCGCGCGATCGCGCGCGGCGTCGACGTGCGCGGCTACTTCCACTGGTCGCTGATGGACAACTTCGAATGGGACTCGGGCTACGAGCCGCGCTTCGGCCTCGTCGCCATCGACTACGCGACGCAGTCACGCACGCCGCGCCCGAGCGCCGAGCTCTATGGCGCCATCGCCCGGGCGCGCGCCATCGACCGCGCAACCTGGGCGGCCTATCGCGAGCCGCCTGCGAACGCGAAGCGGTCCCCCACCTAGCCGGAACTTTGCGCGCGCCGATCTGTCCCTCTGCCGGGCGTCACAACCTTCGGCGAGGTGTTCTATGGCAGGCGTAAATATCGAATCAGGCAGTCGCGGCGGGCGGAGATCGATCGATTCGCAGATCAACATGGTCCCGATGATCGATCTGCTCCTGGTGACCATCTCGTTTCTCCTTCTCACCGCGGTGTGGACGCATACGCCCCGTCTCGAGGCGAACGCGCAGGTTCCTGGGAAAAGCGCTGAGCCGCCGTGCGCGACGGAGCCTCTCGGATGCCCGTCGGAGCGAGTGCTCCACGTCGACATGCGCGCGCCGGATCACTTCGCGCTCGATTGGAAAGAAGGGACGACGGTCGTGAGGTCGTCGAGCGTCCCGCGCAACGCTCTCGCGCGCTCGGGCGATGCGGCGCGTGCTCTGCCTCTCGCCGAAGCGCTTCGCGCGGAGTGGGCCGCGCAGGGAATGCACAAGACCGGCGCGGACGGCGCGTTCGATCACGCGGTTCTGCACACCGACAACTCGGCGCGCTACGCCGAGATCGTCGCCGTGCTCGATGCGATCGGCAGCGTGAAGCGCCCGTTCATGTCGATCGGCACGTCGACCGGCACGTCGACCGGCACGTCGACCGGCACGAACGCGCGGGCCCGCGACGTGCCTGCGTTCAACGTTGCGCTCGCCGAGAACTAACGGAGCGATTCACGCGGCGCTGTCGCGCGCGTGTCTAGCGCTCGCGGCCCGATTTGCTTGGCGGCGGCGAGGGGGTGACCATCGCCGCGGCGAACTCGCCCGAGGCTGCGGTCCCCTTCGATCGCTTGTGCTCGCGCCAGCACTTCGGGCAGCGCCATTCGGGAACGAACTCGCCCGCTTCGTTCCGGCCCCGTGACAAGCGCCATCCGAAGCGAGGACTGATGAGCGTGTGCGCCGTCTCTGTGTCCGGCGCGATCGCTTTGCAGTCGAAGCATTCGCGTGGATTCTCGGTCGTCATGGGACAGGTTTAATTTCGCACGAAAGTGCCAGTGTGCCTACGGTCTCTTGAGAGTCCCGCACCGCTCGATCATCCTGAAATTCGAGCGGTTTGGCCACCTTGCTTATGACGCGTGCGGCCCATTCGCACGGGTCGGCGCGAGCACGGTGGCGAGGGCTTGCGGGCGCTTGATGTTTTCTTCGCGGCTCCACGAATCGGCCGATTCGATGAGCTTTTTGCCGGCTCCGCCGCCCAGCAGCTCGCCGTGACGCCTGCGTCCGGCAGCGGCGTAGAGCGCCATATGGGCGCGACTCAGCGAGCCCGTGGCGCGCTCGTAGGTCGCGATGGCGATGTCGTCCTGGCCGCGCACGTCGGCGACTCCCGCCGACAAGAGCTCCGACAGTGCGACCGACCAAGGTGCCCCTTCGCCGGCGAGCTTCTGCGCGT
>JANXMC010000845.1 GCA_025354825.1 Myxococcales bacterium | reverse complement strand
CTCATCAAACGCGCGGCGCGGCGCGGGGCGCACTTTTGCCCGTCGCGACGCTCCTCACGACCATCGTGCTCTGCCCGCGGCCGGCTCGCGCGCAGGAGGCCGCGGCACACCTGGGAGCGGCCAGCATCGCGCCGGTGCTGGGCGCCAATGGCAAGCCTATCCACTGGGCCACTTCGCCGGTGACCATCGAGCTCGACGCCACGGTAACCGCCCTCGCGCCCGCGTCGCGCGCCGCCATTCGCAAAGCGTTCGACGCGTGGTCGTCGCCCACGACGGTAAACCTACCCGAAACCCGCTTTGTCGACAGCAAGAGCGCCGTCCTTCCCAACGCGCACGATCACGTCAATACCATCGTCGTTGCGCCGCTGGACGACCCTAGGCTCAAATACGCTGCTGCGTACACGACGTTCTATACGAACAGCGCCGGCGAGATCGTAGAGGCGGACATCATCTTGAACTCGGCCTTCGACTTCGGCGTCGTGCAGCCCGTGGCAGGCGAAGAGAACGTCGGAACGAGCGAGAGCGCGATCGTTACGGCCCCCGACGTTACGGGGCAGCCCACGTGCGCGCGCCCCAGCGCTAAGTCCGGCACGTGCGGAGGGATCTACGACATCGAGAATGTCGTGACGCACGAAGCGGGTCACTTCTTCGGTCTCCCCGATGACTTCAGCGACCCCACCTCCACGATGTACTTCTGCTCGCGGCGATGTGAGGTCGCCAAGCGCTTCGTCTCGACGGTCGACAGCGAAGCCGTGGACACCGGCTACCACGACGTCGTCTACAACCACGAGGTCGGCTCCAAAGAACCATCGCCTAGCGAGGCCGTCGTCGCGCCATCGTGCACGATCGCGGGTGGAACGGGCGAGGGGAGCCGCGGGCGCGGCGCTCTGTCCGCACTGGGGGCCTTTGTACTCGCGGCCGGGCTGAGCTTTCGGCGCCGAGCACGGCGTCCCTCGCTCTCCCACCGGTCGTAAGCGTCGCAGAATGGCGAAAGAGCCCACCCCTCTCTCGCCGCTCGCAGCCTAGGCCTTGGGCGACTTCACACCCGCGCTGCGCGCGAACGCTTCTCTTTGCACGCGACCTTGCCGGTCCGTCCGAACTGCGAGGCTCTGGGATTCCTCGCAGCCGAGACATGCGCGCGGGGGGTCTGCCGCGCGGGCGCGAACCTGCGGGAATTGCCCCGAGATCCGATAGGCGACGGCCACCCCGGTCGGGGAATACTCGACCCCGTGGTGGCTGGCGTCAGCTGCGCGTTGGCGCGTTCGTACGTCGTTCGCCGATGGCTTACGCGCGGACGATTTGTCGCCCGAGCTCGGAGGAGATACCGCGAGCTCGCGACGGAGTCGGCGATCGGTCCCGACGCAGGTTTGTAGACGCGCGGACGACGCAAATGGCCGCGCCATGCCCGCTCAGCATCGTAGCAGGCAAGGGCTGCGTGCGAATCTCTCCCATCGTCCTGCAGGGACCCTCAGAGGCCCCGAGATCGTCGAGGAGCAGATCGGCATACCCTAATACTAGGCAAGTGGATTCGTGAAGTCGTGCGCCGTGGCTCGCGTCGGCCGAGTGGACCGGGGCGCGGACGCGCAAGGCGCATAACGCAAACGTTCACTTATCTTTAATCGTTAGACTAGACGCCGATCCGGAAGCCGTTTCTGCCAGCGAATTCAGAAGTGCGGAAAAACCTGCCGTCATTTTCTGACGTCTATCGACCGGGAACCGCTGCTTAGGCGCACGCTGCCGAAGGGCGAGCTCGTAGAGAGGCGGCATGGCGCCAATCACCGAGCCTCGGATGCTCTCGTCGCAGCGCCGCGCATAATCAACGACGTTGAAGCCCGGGATCGAGGTTGGTCGTTGTTCGGGCGGCTGCGAGCCTCCGCAATCGCCATCCGACGTGTGACTTTTATTCATGAGTGCGACCCCCTTCTTACTTCCGCAGAACGGCCCGCCGGGCGCAACTTGAGGGCTCGTCGCTTCGCGAGGCCGGGTCGGCGGCGCCCGCCCACGAACGACGAATGCGCGCCGGCATGCTCATCTTTCTGCGACGTGGTCGTTCTGACGGGGGAAGTCGTTCATTCGCCAAAGGGACCCCATGTCGCAATTCGAGACCAAACCGGAACGTCGTGCACTTGGTTCGTTCAAGGTCCTGGGGCAGTTGCCCTCGGATGGCCATGAGGTCTTCCTCGCGTGCGATCCGTTGATGTACGGCGGGCGCAACGTCGCGCTTCGTCGGATCGGGCTCGAAGCCGAGGACGTCGCAGGGGCGGCGCGCATCGTGAGGCAAGCGCTCGCGTATGGGCGCGTCACCGAGCCGTCGCTCGTGAAGCTCTATGACTGTTTCGACGACGGCGCCGCCGTCGTTCTCGTGTTCGAGCACGTCGAAGGTCCCTCCCTCGCCGACGTGCTGCTTGCCTTGCGCGACGCTGGCGGCCTTCCGCCGGCTGCGGCGCTGGCGATTGCGCAACGGCTGTTTTCTAGCCTTGCCGCGGCCCACAGCGCCGGGGAGTCGGCGCCGTTCTTCCACGGCGACGTCACGACCGGGAACGTGAAGCTCTCCTGGTCGGGCGAGGTGAAGCTCGACGGGGTCATCTTCGGGGCACGCGCCGCCGCTAGCTCGTCGGGGTTTGCCGAGGTGCGCGCCGAAGAGGTCGATCTCGAGCAAGTGATCGACGTCGTGGCGGAGCTGTTCGGAGGCCCCTTCTCGGGGAGCCTCGCGCCCGTTTTGGAGGAGCTCCGCGGGCTCGTCGCGGGGCGCATGGAGGCTTCGAGGGCATCGAACGAGCCGCGATTTCCAATGGGCGAGAGAGCACGCGCTGCGACCCGCGCGCTCCATGCGCACGTCGATGCCGAGCAGGGGCGCAACGCTCTTCTGGGGGCGCTCGCGCGCCTTCGTGGCGAGGCGACGACGCCGGACTCGATGAGCCAGCCGCTCCTCGCCTTCGCCACGAGCCGCGAGACGTCATCGCTCTCCTCACTCACGTCCGTCAGCTCGGTCACCTCGGTCAGCTCGGTCACCTCGGCCACCTCGGTCACCTCACAGGTGGCGTGCGTCACTCCCCCGCGCGGTACGCCGGTGCGCACCTCGCCGGCTTCCGCGCGTCGCACCTCCCTGCCTCGCGCCCTCCACACGGAGTGGGCAAGGGCGGCTCTCATCCTCGCGGGCGGGGTGCTCGCGGGAAGCGTCGCGGGTGGCGCGCAGCTCGCGCTACGGACCGAGCCCTCGAGCGCGCACACGGTCGCCCGCATCACCGAAGCACCGGCAGCGGCCAAGATCGACCCGCCCCACGCCACCCTCCCTTCGCCCGTAATAGCGGTCGCGCCCGCCGGTGCCCCCGCGGCGGTCATGCCGCCTGCCCGCGCCGGGGCACCCATGGCGCCGGCAGCCGACGCGAAAGCGCCGTGGACGTGGCCGCGTCAGCCGTCCTCGTTTCGCGCTCCGCCTGGGCCACGGGAGGGCGATCTGCTCGTCCCGCGAGCGGCAGAAGGTCACCGCGTTTTCTTCTATGGCGAAGTGCTTGGGGTTGGCGCCGGCGTATATCGCGTCGCGTGTGGCTCATCCCAGATCGTCCAGATTGGCCACGACGGGCCCATCGCGCTGGTCAATGTACCGTGCGGCGGCAGCGTACGGCTCGCCGCGGAGGCCCTCACGCCGAGGCCTCGACGTCTACCCAAGCGGCCCAAGCGGGACTGACAGCTCTCTTAGGCCACGTTGGGCGTGGTGACCGCCCTACGGCGCGTATCATGCGTCATCGCGCCCCCTACGTTTGCGAAGCAGGTCCATCGCCTTTCTCGCCATAAGGTCTATAAGGTATCGAGAGCAACAACTGTCCGGGGGGGCGATGGCGAAAGCGAAGCGGGTTGCCGCCGACGAACGGACGTCCCGTGTCGCCGGGTTCGACGAGATCACCTGCGGCGGGCCTGCGCGCGGGCGCATTACCTTCGGCGTCGAAGTGCGCGCGTGGTGACCGAGCTCGATCTTCAGCGCCGCATCCGCGAGCTCGAGCTAGCGCTCGATGAGGCGAAGCAGATCAATCATGCACTCATTACAGGCGAGATCGACAGCGTCACCCCGGAGCACGTCGTCACGCCGGTTCTTCTACGCGCTGCGCAGCAGAGTCTGCGCGACAGCGAGCAACTCTTTCGGGCAATGTTCGACGGCGCGAACGACGCGATTCTGATCGCCGACGCCCAAGGCCGATTCGTCAACGTCAACCCGGCCGCGTGTCGCATCTTCGGAGTGTCGAAGGACGTTCTCCTCGGAAAGCGCATCGCTGACTTTGCGGTGTCCGACCAGATTTACGCCACGACATGGAGCGATTTCCTAACGGCCGGCCGGCTCACGGGAGACTTCACGATCTCGCGTCCCGACGGCGAGCGCCGCGAGCTCGAGTACAGCGCTGTTGCGAACGTGCTTCCCGGGCTCCATTTGTCGGTGATTCGCGATGCGACAGAACGTAAGGCGACAGAGCGCGCGAGGGGCGAGGCGCAGCAGCGGCTTGGTACGGTCATCGCAAACGCCCCCGTCGTGCTCTTCGCGCTCGATCGTGAGGGGCGCTATACGCTGCACGAGGGCAAGGGCGTAGAGCTGCTCGGCCTCCGCCCCGGTGAGGTCATCGGGCAGCCAATGTCGGAGCGTGAGGCGACCCGGGACGACCTCCGTCGCGCGCTCACTGGCGAACAGGTGAGAACCGCGTTCGAAGCGAACGGCAAGGTCTTCGACTGCACGCTCGTCCCCATTCCCGAGGGCGTTATCGGCGTCGCGATCGACGTGAGCGCGCGGAAGGCAGCTGAGGACGCACTCCGCCGGAGCGAAGCGCTGTTCCGCGCAATGATCGAGCACAGCGCGGACGGCATTACGCTCCTGACGGCAGAAGCGAAGACGCTCTACCAGAGCCCCGCCGTCGGGCGCATTCTCGGCTATACGCTCGATGAAGCGGGGTCGATGTCGTTGCGGGACTTCGTCGACGAGGACCAGTATCGAGCCGTTTCCTCTACACTTGGCAAGCTTCTCGAGGCGCCCGACAACACGGCGCGCTTGGAGTTCCGCATCCGCCGCCGCGACGGCACCCAGCGCTGGCTCGATCTCACGGCGACGAATCTGCTGCACGATCCTGCGGTGGGCGCGATCGTTTCGAACTTCCGTGACGTGACCGATCGCCGGACCCTCGAGCGCGAGCAGCAAAACTTCTTCTCGATGTCTGTGGACTTGCTCTCCATCTCGACATTCGACGGATACTTTTGCCGCCTCAACGAGGCGTGGGAAAAGGCGCTCGGGTGGACGACCATCGAGCTGATGACGATGCCCTGGAGCGAGCTCGTTCATCCTGACGATCGCGAAGCCACAGAACGTGAGCTAGGACGAATCGTGTCCGGCGGAACGGTGGCGGGATTCGAGAATCGCTATCGCCGCAAGGATGGCGCGTATCGACGTCTCGAATGGTCGTCGATCCCCGCGCTCGAAGCCAACGTGATGTACAGCATAGCGCGCGACGTTACGGAGCAGCGCGCGCGTGCCGAGCTAGATAAACTGCTGTTCGCAGAGAATCCGATCGCGATGTGGCTCGTCGACGGCGAGTCGCTCCGGTTCCTCGATGTCAATGCAGCCGCAGTGGCGATGTATGGCTACTCGCGCGACGAGTTCTTGGCGATGGGGCTTTCCGACATCGCCGTCGACGAGGATGCCGGAGAAACCCGCCGCCGCGCGGACGAGGTGCTCACGCTTGGCGGGTTCGTGCGCGTTGCCCTTCGCCATCGGTTGAAGGGTGGTGGCATCCGCGAGGTCGAGAAAACCGACCACCGTGTCGACACGGGGGGGCGGCTGCGCGTCCTTTGCGTCGTCCTCGACGTCACAGTACGTAACGAGAGTCAGCGCGAGCTCCAGGCAAGCGAAGCGCGGTATCGCCGAATCGTCGAAAATACATCGGAAGGAATCTGGCTCTACGGCGCGGAGGGCAATACCAAGTTCATGAACGCGCGCATGGCGCAGATGCTGGGATGCACGATGGGAGAGGCGATCGGCAAGCCCATCTACGCATTCATGGACGAGCAAGGGGCGGAAGCCGCACGGCTGCGCGTCGAGCGCCGCACACGCGGCGAAAGCGAGCAGAACGACATCTGCTTGAAGCGGAAGGACGGCACGGCTCTCTGGGTGGCGATGCACGCCGACCCCCTCTTCGATGAGCACGGTCGGTTCGAGAATGCGCTCGCTCTCGTCCGCGACATCACCGAGCGTCGGCGCGACGCCGAGGCGCTTCACCAATCCGAGGAGAAGCTCCGCCAAGCCCACAAGATGGAAGCCGTGGGCAACCTGGCTGGCGGCGTCGCCCACGACTTTAACAACTTACTCTCAATCATCCTCAGCTACACCGACTTGATGCTCGACGATTTGAAACCCGCCGATGCGGTGTACGCCGACCTGCAAGAAGTTCGAAAGGCCGGCGTGCGCGCCGCGGAGCTGACCAACCAGCTCCTCGCGTTCAGCCGCAAGCAGATGCTGCAGCCCGCCGTCGTCGATAT
>JANXMC010000831.1 GCA_025354825.1 Myxococcales bacterium | reverse complement strand
CCTGGCATTCCGCGCGACACCACGGGCAACCTCGGCGCGACCGACGGCGTCGTCTTCGAGGGGCGCGCGAACGTGCGTGAGGACGGCTCGGCGACGGTCGATCTCGTGCAGAAGTTCACGGGCAAGGTCGGCATCTCGATGCGCAACGTCTTCGACCGCGTCCCCGAGGCGCAGGTGCAGGACTTCGTCGAGACGCGCTTGCTCGCGCGCAACATCCCGGGCGCGCGCCTGCGCGAGCTGACGATCGACAACAAGACCGATCTCGAGAAGCCCCTCGCCGTTCACATGACGGCCGAAGTGCCGCAGCTCCTGCGCATTCAAGGCGGCCAGGTCACGGTGAAATCGTTCTTCGCGATGCACCTCGCGCAGCTCGCCACGCTCCCCGAGCGGCAGACGCCGCTCATGCTCGGCGGGTCGTCGCACCTCGAAGTGCGCTTCCAGATCGTGCTTCCCGAAACCGTGCGCATGCCATCGAGCCTGCCCACGGGCGAGGTCCGCGACGGCGAACGCTTCGTCGTGGTGAAGGACGTCGTCCAGGGTCACGCCATCGTGCTCGACAGGCTCGTCGACATCCCCGCAGGCCGCGTGCAGCCCGGCGAGGAGTACGCGAAGTTCGTCCGGTTTTCGCAAGACGCCGACGCCCTCGTCGAGAAGGAGATCGCCGTCGGTCGTTAGGCTGTCGTCGTCGCCGTCGCGCTCGGTTTCGGCCTCGCGAAGCCGAGCTGCGCGACGCCGGCGAGAACGAGCACGGTGCCCAGCGCTTCGAGAGCGCCGAAGCGCTCGCCCAGAAAGATCCGCGCGAGAACAATCGTCGAGACCGGACCGACCATCCCCGCAATGGCGGCCTGGTTCGATCCGATGCGCCGCATGCCCGCCCCGAGCAACACCGTGGGGATCACGGTGGTGAAGATCGCGATGGCGGCGCCGAAGGCGTAGAGCACCGGCGGCAGCGTAAAAAGCGAGTGAATCGGCCGCGTGAGCGCAAAGTGCGAAAGCACCGCGAGGCACGCCATCGTCATCGCTTGGGCGACGAACCGCGTGCTTCCGTAGCGCGTGACGAGGCGCCCGCTCCCCACGAGATAGACGGCGTACGCGAGCGCGCTGAGGGCGACATAGACCGCGCCCTTCACGACGGAGGGCCCGTTCGCGTGCGCCTCGCTGCCGAACGCGAGGGTAATTCCGACGTAGCTGAGGCCCAGCGCGACGGCCTCGCGAGCGCCGATGCGTGTTCGAAAAAAGAGCGCCGAGAGGAGCACCGCGAACGTCGGATACGAGAAGAGCACAAGCCGCTCGAGGCTCGCCGTCACGTACGTGAGGCCCACGAAGTCGAGGTAGCTCGCGAGGTAATACCCCATGAATCCCAGGGCGGCGACGCTCGCGCGATCGCGCGCGGGCGTGGCAACGGGCGGGTCTTTCGCTTGCCACGACAGCTCGCAGGCAACGGAGATCGCGACGAAGATCGGCAGCGACATTGCCATGCGCAGCGCCAGCAGCGTGATCGCATCGACGCCGTACGGGTACGCGAGCTTGACGAGGATCGCCTTGCCCGAAAACAGAATCGCCGAGCCGACGACGAGCGCGAGCCCCGTCGCGGTCGACGTCCGCGCCGAGGTCGACGGGCGAGTTTCTGGCGTCACTTCTTCGCGGGCGGGCTCTTCGCGCCGGCGTCGGCGCCCGACGTCGCTGCCCCACCGAAGTTGCCGTCCGCGTTCTCGGCGATGCGCTGGCGGACGATCTCCATCGACGTATCGAGCTTCATCACGTCGTCGATCGCCTTCACGCGCGCCGCGGACGACAGCGGAAACATGCCGCCGTTGCTCTGCGTGAAGACCCACTCGCTGTACAGCTGCCAGGCGGCCTTGGCCTCGGCCCACTTCTTCTGCCGCTCTTTCAAGTCGGCCGTCATGAAAAGGATTTTCGCGCGCAGCACGGCGTCGCGCTTGTCGGAATAGAGCTCGGCCTGCTTCAGCGAGGCCTCGGCCTCGACCATGTTGCCGCTCGCGAGCTGCGCCGCGCCGAGGAGATACTGCGGAAACGGGTTTTTCGGCGCGAGCTGCACGGCGCTCCGGTAGCTCGCAATGGCGCCGGGGAAATCGCGCGCCAGGTACTTGCCGTTCCCCTCGACACACAGCTCCATCCATCGGCTGATGCCCGTGATGTTGTTCGGATCGTGCCTGTCCTCGCCCGCGTTGGCCCCGCCCGCGCCCGCGCGCTCTGCCGGCGCGGCGGCGCCTCCGTCGGCTGTTCCCGGCGCGGCGACCGCTTCCGTAGCGGGGACCGCGAGGGCAAACGCGAGCGCCAACGGGAGCGTCAGCGAGAGCACGACCGCGAGACCCGAGCGTTTTCGCATGGCTTTTGTATAACCTTGCCAGCTAGAGCCGCGTATCACAAAAAACGCGACGAAAAAGGGGGCTGTGCCCGATGGCGCTGGTGCGGGTTCTCGAACCGGAAGTGATGGCGACGGAGGAAGAGGCGCTCGACTACGACGCCCTCGACAACGCCGTCATGAACGATCTCTTCTGCGTCGACTTCTGTGCGGCGATGACGGCCGCGCGCCCCATCGCCCGCGCGATCGACCTCGGTACCGGCACCGCGCGCCTGGCCATTGCACTGTGCAAGCGTCTGTCGAGCGTCGCCATTACCGCCATCGAGCTTGCCGACGAGATGCTCGTCGTGGCCCATCGCAACGTGCTGCGCGAGCAGCTTGGCGCGCGCATCACGCTCACGAAGGGCGACGCGAAGCACACGCCGTGGGAGCGCGACGCCTTCGACGCCGTGATCTCCAACAGCTACGTGCATCATACACCTGATCCTGCCGCGGCCTTCGCTGAGATGGCGCGCCTCACCGCGACGGGCGGGCTGGTCTTCGTGCGCGACTTCGCACGCCCCGCCGAGCACCTCGATGTGCAGCGCATCGTCGACATGTACCTGCCGCTCCCCGTCGGCAGCGGCGGGAGCGAGCTTGCGATGCACGAGCGGCAGCGGAGCTTCTTCGATGCGGCCCTTCGCGCGTCGCTGACGGTCCACGAGGTGCGCGCCCTCGTCGCGCCCCTCGGCATTCCCGAAGGCGCGGTGCAAATGACGAGCGACCGCCACTGGACGCTGTCCCACGTGATGGCGCCGACTCTCGCGACCGCTCCCACGCTCGGGCCCGCGAACGAGGCGCGCGAGTGACGGAGCCGCGGGCGATCGCGCCGTTCCCATGGTCGTCCCTCGAGGCGACGACGAAGGCCGATGTCCGCGCGCTGTCCGAGCTGCGGCGTTGGCTTCAGGCGTCCGCGAACCTCGACAAATTGGCGGCGGCCATCGAGGCCATCGTCGCGAGCAAGGTCGACATTCGCGCGCCTCGGCGAAGCGACGCGCTCGCCCATGCGCGCGCGCGGGCGTGGGCCACGGGAGGCGCGCGCGGGTCGGCGTTCAACGGCGGCTTCGCCTGCCTTCTCGCGGCCGAGAGCGCACGCCACGCGGGCGACGCCGTGCTCCTCGAGGCCGAGTCTGCCCTCGTCGCCACGGTGGTCGCGCGCGCGCTCAAGCGAACCACGCCCGGCATTCTGGACCCCTCGCAGCGGCCTTCGTCGCGCGTCGCTGGCGCGTTCACCGCGATTCTCACGGCCGCCCTCCACCGCGCCCACGCCCACTCGCCCGTGCGGATCATCGCGGCCGGCGCGTCGGAAGATCTCGCGCGCGACCTCGCCCTCGGCGGCGATACGCACTTCGTCGTGCCGCTCACGGTGACGGTCGACGACACGGCCTACGTCGTTCGCGCGACGCTGCCGCGGGGCATGGTGCCGTCGTCGCCGCCCGAGACGTGGAGCCGCGTGGTCCTCGAGGGGCTGGGCGACATCCCGCTCGCCATTCCAATGGTCATCGCGAGCACGCTGACGACCGCGGGCGATCTCGCGTCGTTGCAGGTGGGCGACGCGTTCTTGCCCGGCGTGTGCTCCGTAAAACGCGCGGCCACGGGCGCGCTCGTAGGCACTGTGCTTCTCGCCGCATCGGGCGAAGAGCGTGCGTTGCGCGCCGAGCTTGGTGCCGACGGGCGGCTGATTTTGAGTGGGCTCGACGGCACGCTGCCGTTGAGCCCACCGCCAGAAGACACGGAGACGACCATGAGCACAGGCGACGAGAAGCCCGACACGCTTTCGGAGGCGATCGGCGAAGTGCCCGTCGTCGTCCGCGTTGAAATCGGCACCGCCGAAATGCGGGCCCGCGACTGGGCGGCCCTCGGCCCCGGCGACGTCCTCGCCCTGGGCAAAAAGATCGGCGAAAAAGCCGTGCTCCGCGTCGGCGGCGTCGAAGTCGCGCGCGGCGAGCTCGTCGACGTCGACGGCGAAATCGGCGTGCGGATCGTCGAGCGTCGTGAGGGCTGACGTGGCGCAGGTCTCCAAGCACACGGCGGGCGTGGTGCTCGTGATCTCGCTGCTCGCAGCGTGCTCGCGGTCTTCGTCCGAGACGCCGGACGCGGCGCCCCCCGCTCCTTCGGCATCGGCCGCGGCGAGCGCGACTGCACCGTCGCCTTCAGCTTCGGCGCCTGCGAGCGCTGGTGGCACCACACGTTGGAGCGGCACCTACAAAAGCGAGAAGGCGGTCATGTACATCCCGCGTGACGGCGACGTGCCCAACGCGAAAGAGTGGGACGGCGTGAAGTTCCGCGGCGACGACGCCGGCATGGGCGTCGGCGATGGTGCAATGACCCTCGTGCTCGACGCCGCGACCGGGCGCGTCAGCGGCACGATCGAAGGCACGGCGGGCCCAGCCGTTCTGTACGGCTCCTTCGGCGACGGCCGCTTGGCCGTGACGATTGCGCGCAAAGACGCGACCGACGAAGGGCTCACCGGCACGGGTGTGGGGCTCGTCACGGCGGACAAAATCGAGGGGTCGATGCGCCTCGCCGAGAGCAACGCACGCGTCGTGCGCACGGCGACCTTCACGCTCGCGATGGCGAAACCAACCCCTTAGCAAGCCTCGGAAGATCGGGTTCACTAGGGCCCGTGTACGAACCGTCCCCGTATCTGCTCTGGGCCCGCCGCTACTACGGCACCGTCCCCTACGACATGGCCGCGAGCGGCATGCCCACGGCGTCGCGCGAGATGCTCGGCATGCCCGCGTCGATCGAAAATCCCCGCGCCTGGGACGAGCTTCGCGCCGCCATCGCCGCATACAATGACGTGCCCCTCGGCGAGAGCATCGCGGCGCTCGGCACGTCGCACGCGCTATGGCTCGCGTACGCGGCGCTCCTTTCGCCGGGCGACGAGCTGCTTTTGGAAAACCCGTTCTACGAGCCGATGGCGCTCAAAGCGCGGGCCCAGGGCGTCAACGTCGTCCACTTCGACAGGCTCGCGAGCGACGGCTACGCGCTCGACGTCGCACGCATCGCCAAGGCGATGACGACGAAGACGCGCGTCGTCGCCATCACAAACTTGCACAACCCCACGGGCGTCCGCGCGAGCGACGACTCGCTGCGTGAGCTCGCGGCGATGTGCGCGAAGCGAAAGGCGACGCTGCTCGTCGACGAGGTCTACGCGCCGTTCGATGGGCTCGTCGACGCGGGCGGCGTCTTTCGCAAATCGGCTCGCAAGCTCGCGCCCAACATCGTCGCCGTCTCGAGCCTCACCAAGTGCTTCGGCCTCGGCCTCGAGCGAATCGGCTGGGTTTTAGGCCCTCCCAGCGTCATCGAGCGCGCGTCACAAGCGGTCACCCTGACTGCTGGGATGCTTCCGCTCTCCCACGCGAACCTCGCCGTCCACGCATTCTCGCGCATCGGCACGCTCGCCGACCGCGCGCGGAAGGTCCTCGCCGGCAAGCGCGAGCTCGTCGAAGCGTGGGTTGCGTCTCGGCCCGATCTCGCGTGGAGCGCGCCGGAGGAGGGCCTCTTCGCGTTGGTCACCACATCGCGTCGGGGCGACATCACGCCCGCCATCGAAGCGGGCATCGCGAGCCACGGCGTGCTCGTCACGGCGGGCGCATTCTTCGGCGTGCCGAACGGCTTTCGAATCTCGTGGTCGCTCCCGGTCGAGAAGCTCGAAGAGGCGCTGACGAGGCTCGATGCGGTGCTTCCGTCTACTTCGAAGGGGCCGGCACCGAAGGCAAAGGCGAAGGTGAAGTCGGCGACGGCGACACAGAAGGCGGCGAAGAAGCAGAGCGCCGCGACGCCACGATCGAAACGCCCGCAAGGATGAGCGACCCCGCGACGACGAGGCGCAGCGTGAGGCCGTGCCCGAGCTGCACCCAGGCGAGGAGCGCCGTGAGGAGCGGCTGCACGTAGATGTAAACGGTGACGAGGGTCGCCGACGATCGGCCGAGGGCCCACGCGTTGAGGAAGTACGCGACGATGGTCGGCACCGCGACCACGAAGGCCGCGTACTCCCAGCCGCGCGCCGTCAGGTCGGAAGCGGCGCGCACGAGGGCGATGCCGCCGATGGGGGCAAAGATGCACGACGCCCACACGTAGACCCATGTCATCACGGTGAAGGCGCCGAGCCGCCGGATCACGCCTCGGCCGAAGACGAGGTACAGCGCGTAGGCGAGCGAGTTCATCGCGACGAGCACCGCGCCGCGATCGAACGATCGCACGCCCGTGAGCCACACCACGCCGGTGAGCGCCACCGCGAGGCCACCAAGGCCGCGAACGCTCGGCCGTTCGACGCGCATGATGATGGCGACGGCGGCCGCGAACACGGGAATCATCGCGCCTAGGAGAGCCGCCGACACGGGCGTCGTGAGGCGCAAGCCGGCGAGAAAAAGCGTCTGATTGAGCACAATGCCCACCGCGCCGAGCATCGCGAGAGTCGCCTGATCACGCGCCGTCGTGGGGCGTCGCAGGCGGAACGCATGGGTCACCGCGAGGAAGAAGAGCGCGCCGCCGAGCATGCGCATCATGCCGAGGGCGAGCGGAGGGACGCCGCCTCCGCCGTCGGCGACCGCGCGCATCGCGACCTTGCCCTCGACCGCGCCCGCGGCGCCTGCAATCTGCGTCACGAGGAGCGCCCCGTGGGTCGCCCATGCACCAGCCACGCGCGTCGCGGGAATCGGCACCTCGCCGCCTGTCGTGCTCGGCGCAGCTTTCGAATCGGCGGTCGTCGCTCTTGGCATCGCGGCGCAATGGGTGGTGCGAAATACGATGTACGGCAAGGAGCCAATCGGCTGGATCTCGCGGGTGCCACTCGCCGCAGAGCCCTGCGTTGCCCCGCGAATCAGGCTAGACTCGCCGTCGAGCGTCGGCGCTTTCGTCGCGCGCGTTTCGTCGTGCAACCCCTCCCAGCGCTCGCGGCTGAAGAGGCCCTATGTCGAATCCCATGAGCCCGATCTCCTTCCCCGCCTTTGGGACCTACGTCCTCCTCGGGGTGATGCTCGTCGCGAGCTACACGCTCTCGATCTCGCTCGCGGCTGGCGCCAACGGCAAGCCGCGCACGCTGCAGGCCGCACGCTTCGGCGCCTACGGTACCGTCGGCCTCATCGCGGTCGCCGTTCTCTGTCTTGCGTACTCGTTCGTCACGCACGACTTCCGCATTCGGTACGTGTCTCACTACTCGGACCGTTCGATGCCGTTCGTCTTCTTGCTGACGGCGCTGTGGGGCGGGCAAGACGGCTCGCTGTTGTGGTGGCTCTTTTTATTGAGCCTCTACATCGGCGGCTGCGTCTTCTGGCTCGGTAAGAAATACCTCGAGCTGCAGCCGTACATCATCGCAACGCTCATGGCGGTCGTCCTGTTCTTCTGCGTGGTCATGGCCTTCGCGGCCAACCCCTTCGGCATCAGCGTCGCTGGCGCCAAGCCCGACGGCGAAGGGTTGAATCCACTGCTTCAAAACTTCTACATGATCATCCACCCGCCGAGCCTCTACATAGGCTTCGTCGGCTGCACGATCCCCTTCGGCTTCGCGGTCGCGGCGCTCATCACGGGGCGCCTCGATCAGGAGTGGATCGTCGCAAGCCGCAAGTGGATGCTCTTCGCGTGGATGTTCCTCGGCTTCGGCAACACCCTCGGAATGCTGTGGGCCTACGAAGAGCTCGGATGGGGCGGCTACTGGGCATGGGACCCGGTTGAAAACGCGGCGTTCATGCCGTTTCTAACGGCGAGCGCCTTCGTGCACTCCGTCATGGTCCAAGAGCGTCGAGGGATGCTGAAGGTGTGGAACATGTTCCTCATCACCCTCACGTTCTTCATGACGATCCTCGGCACGTGCCTCACGCGTTCGGGCCTCATCGCGAGCGTGCACTCGTTCGCGCAGTCGTCGATCGGCATCTACTTCGTCGGC
>JANXMC010000804.1 GCA_025354825.1 Myxococcales bacterium | reverse complement strand
CGCACGTTCGTGCGCAAACGCGCGCATCTTTTTGCGCGCCGCGCCGCTTCGGGCCGTCTGCGGAATGCGCATGCCGCCCATCGAAGTTACGCGCCGGATACGGAGCCGCGACGTGCCTCGAAATCGGGTAATTTGAAAAGGCATGGAACGCCTCTCCCCCTCCTCGAGCGTTTTGATCGTCGTCGACGTACAAGAGAAGCTCGCGCCCGCAATGGAGCCCGTCGCCTATGCGCGCCTCCTCGCGAACACGGCGGTCCTTCTCGAGGCGGCGCGGCTCCTTGGCGTGACCGTCCTTGCCAGTGAGCAGTACCCCAAGGGGCTCGGGGCGACGGTGGCGCCCATTCTGACCAAGCTCGGCGAGATGGGCGTGACGCCGATTCCCAAAATGGATTTCGACGCATGCGGCGAGCCCACCTTCGCGCGCGAGCTGTCGATGACGTCGCCGCGGTCGGCGATCGTCGTGGGTATGGAATCCCATGTCTGCGTCTTTCAGACCGTGCGCGAGCTCGCCCGTCGCGGAATCACGACCCACGTCGTCGCCGATGCGGTCGCCTCGCGCCGCGACGAGAACCGGGCGGCCGGTCTCTCGCTTTGCGAGCGCGCCGGCGGCATCGTCACGGTGACGGAGACGGTCGTCTTCGACTGGATGCGCCGCGCCGGGACCGACACGTTCAAGGCCATTTCGAAGCTGATTCGTTAGCGGGCGCGCGCTCTCGCCAAGTTGACAATCGGCTTGACACTCTGTCGGGCGCGCTTCAGCTTTTGGTCGTGCTTAAAGATCCGCTTTCGCCCTCCCTTCCGACATCTCCGTCCGGCTCCGGCTCCGGCTCCGGCTCCGGCTCCGGCTCCGGCTCCGGTGCCGGCTCCGAGTCGGAGGCTCGCCTCGCCGAGCCGAGCCCCGACGCCATCACCGTTCTCGTCGTCGACGACGAGCGATCCAACATCGAGTCGCTCGAGAAGATCTTCCGCCGCGAAGGGATGCGCGTCCTCTCGGCACACGACGCGAAGTCGGCCCTCGAGACAGTGCGCACCCACCGCGTTCAAGTCGTCCTCACCGACTTGATGATGCCGGGGACGACGGGCCTCGAGCTTCTCCGCGCGGTGAAGCAGGTCGCGCCCGACGTCGAGGTCGTCTTGATGACGGCGTACGGATCCGTCGAAGCCGCCGTCAGCGCGATGCGCGAAGGGGCGTACGACTTCGTCGAAAAACCGCTGAAGCGAATGACGATCGTCAAGAGCGTTCGCAAAGCCGCCGAGCGACAGAAGCTGGTCGCGGAAAACCAGTCGCTCAAGAACGAGATTCGTCTGCTCACGTCGCGTGAGATCGTCGGAAGCTCCTTGCCGTGGCGCCGTGTGATCGAAGTCGCGACGCAAGCCGCGCCGAGCCTCGCGACGGTGCTCGTTCTCGGCGAAAGTGGTACCGGCAAAGAGCTGCTCGCGCGCTACATCCACGAGCGGAGCGCACGCGCGAGAGGGGCCTTCGTCGCCGTCAACTGCGCCGCCATTCCCGAAACGATTCTCGAGAGTGAGCTCTTTGGCCACGAGCGCGGCGCCTTCACCGGCGCGATTGGCAAGAAGGACGGCCGCTTCGCACGCGCATCCGGCGGGACGCTGTTCTTGGACGAGATCGGCGAGCTCTCCGTCGCCGTGCAAGTGAAGCTTCTCCGCGTTCTTCAAGAGGGGGAGTACGAGCCCCTCGGCGGCCACACCGTGAAGGCCGACGTCCGTATCGTCGCGGCCACCAATCGTGACCTGCTCGCGGAAGTGCATGCGGGTCGCTTTCGCGAAGACCTTTTCTATCGCCTCAACGTCATCGCGATCACCGCGCCTCCGCTGCGCACGCGGCGCGAGGACATCCCGCTTTTGGTCGACCATTTCCTCGGTCTCTACTGCGCGAAGAACGGCCGCCCGCGCCTCAAGCCCACGCGCGGCGCGCTCGATCGCATGATGGACTACGCGTGGCCGGGCAACGTGCGCGAGCTCGAGAACGTCATCGAGCGCGCGGTGGTTCTCTCGCGCAGCGACGTTCTCAGCGAAAGCGATCTCCCCGAAGCGATCACGAGTGCAAGCACGTCTGTGCCGAGCTCGCTGTCCTTCGAAGTGGGGACAACGCTCGACGAGATCGAGCTTCGTGTCATCCGAGAGACTCTTCGTCACACCAAGGGGGATAAGTCCGTTGCGGCTCAGCTCCTCGGCATCTCGACGCGGACGATCTACCGCAAGCTCGACGGAGTCTCGCCGCAGGGCGACATGGGGGATCGCGCGGAGATCAGCGGCGTGGACGCGGTCGCGACCCGCGATGGGGTCGGCAGCGCGTCGTGAGCCGTACGGCCTGACGCGCTCGCCCGCGCCCGACGGCTGGGAGGGGCGGCGAGCTGCGACGATCCGCGTCGCTCTCCGCGTACCCGAGCGCACCCCGTTCACGGGTGATTGCCTCGGCGAACCCGTGCTTTCGCCCCTCCACGGAGGGGCGAGCTGCCGTAAGCTAGTGCCTGGTGCGGGCGCATCGGATGCGAGCCGCGCCCCGAGCCTCCCCGCGAGGTCCGGGCAAGCGCCATCAGGGGAGAGCCGTTGAGGGAAGCTTCCGACAGCAAAGACGTCATTCGCGCGCGGTTGCTCGAGAAGAACGCTCAGCATGACGAAGCGGCGATGGCCTACCTCGACGCTGGCCAACCCGACGAGGCCGCGCGCGTTCTGGCGGCCGCGAAGCGCTTCAAGAACGCGGGGCACCTGCTCTTGCGTCACCTCGGCGTCGGCCCCGACGACGTGGGGGCTCTCGACGACGTTGGCAAACGGCGCGCGCTGAATGCGGCAACGTATCTCTCGAACGGCGGTGAGCCCGCGGTTGCGTACAAAATTTTCGTCGCCCTCGGCGACCTGCCCCGCGCCATCAAAGTTCTCGAAGAGCTCGGCGACAAAGTCGGCGTGCAGCGTCTGCGCGATCAAATGTCGGCGGGCGGCTATTCGAGTGATGGCGACCCACGGTCGGCGACGAACGGCGCCGCGCGTCCGGCGGCTCCGGGGCCGACGACCAGGTCCGGTGCGAGCGCGACCATCGACGACGCGCAAGCGCTCGAGCGTGCGGGGCGCACCTCGGAGGCGTACGCCGTCTACTTTCGGTTGAGGGAGTGGTTCCACGCTGCGCGCATGGCCGCGGCCCTTGGTCGCCATTCGGAAGCGGCAGCTCTCCTCGAGAGCCTTCAGCTCTACTACGAAGCGGCCGTTTGTTACCGTTCGGCGGGCAACGAGCGCGGCGTTCTCGAGAGTCTGAAAAAGCTCCCACCGAACCATCCGCAATATCGGCGCGCCTGCCAAATTGCCATTCAGATAGCGCCCAAGTTCGGTGCGCCCGACGCCGCGCTTCTCCAGTTTTTGAAGGCGTTTCGCGCATCGAAGCCTGCCGACGAGCGCGACGTCGAAGCGCTTTATCAGTTTGGCGTGCATACCCAAGAACACGGGATGATCGACTTCGCCCATGCGTCCTTCCGGATGCTCGTGAGCGTGATGCCGGGCTACCGCGACGTCGTCGCCCGCGCGAACGCCCTCGAGGCCGAGCTGCGGAGCGCGGCGGCCTTCGCCATCAGCGAGCCGGTGCACGTGCAGCAGGCCGGCGGCATCAGTGATCTCGACGACCCCGTCGACGTTGCCGAGCCTCCGGAGGGGTGGACGGGCGAGTTTCGGACGGGGGTCGGGACGTCGCCGCAGGGGCCGCGTGCGACAGGCTCGCGCGCCGTGCTCCCAGCGTCCGGGAAGATGGCCGCCGCCGCCGCGAATCCGCCCAGCGTGACCGATTCGGGCGAGCGCCGCGAGAAGCCGAGCGGCGCGGGCCGATCGGCGCAAGTCGCCGCCGACTCGCTGACGAGCGGCGACGTCATCGGCGACCGCTACCACGTCGACCGGCTCCTTGGCCGTGGCGGCATGGCGTGCGTTTACAAGGTTCGCGACATCGAGCTCGAGGACGACATCGCGATGAAGGTCTTCAGCCAGAAGGTCGACGACCCGCAGCTGCTTAGCCGCTTCAAACAAGAGGTGCAGCTGTCGCGGCAGCTTCACCATCCGAACATCGTTCGCCTCTACGACTTCGGCGCCCACGCGGGGCTGCGCTTCATCACGATGGAGCTTCTCACCGGCAGCGAGCTGAGCGCGCTCACGGGCAAGCCGATGGATCTCGAGAAGGGGCTCACGTACTTGATAGGCGCCTGCGCCGGGCTCGAAGCCGTTCACAAGCGGGGCGTCGTGCACCGGGATTTGAAACCGGCGAACTTCTTCGTCACCGATGACGACGTTCTGAAGATTATGGACTTCGGAATCGCCAAAAAGCAGGGGACGGGCGAGGGGATGACCGTTCAAGGCTTCTTCGCCGGAACGCCTGAGTACATGTCGCCCGAGCAGATTCAGAGCTTCTCGAAGGTGAACCACCTTTCGGATCTCTATGCGATGGGCGTGATTGCCTACGAGCTCTTCACGGGCGGCTGCCCGTTCACCCACGAAGAGATGGGCTCGCTGCTCATGATGCACCTCACGCATCCGCCGCAGCCGCCGCGCGAGATTCGTCCGGAGATTCCGGAAGAGCTCGAGGAGATCATTTTGAAGCTTCTCGAGAAGGATCAGAAGAAGCGGATTCAAAGTTGCGCCGAGCTCGGCAAGGCTCTCGAAGCGGTCCGCACGCGAGTGCTCGCCGCCGCGAACGAGCCCGAGCTCGAGCCGGTGCCCGAGCACGACGCCCTCGCGATTCTCGAAGGCGAGCCGTACTTCGGCGACGACGAGGGGTCGACGTCGTGAGGCTCGGCGTGGGGTAGGGCGCGCGATGAGGCTCGCGCGACATCTGTGAGCGTCGTCTCGTCGCAGACGACGTCGGCCTCTGCGAGGTAACCGTCGCTCTCGTCGCGCGAGGTGTCGCGCCCGTCCCCGTCGAAACGTGGCAGCACCCGCTCCAAAAGCTCCGCCGGCACCGCAAGGACGTCGTCGCCGAGAAACTCGAGGACGTAGTGGAGATCGCCCTCGAACATCGTGCCGCGCACGCAGGCGACGCGCCCAGGTTGGTACCTTCGCGGCGCGCCGGCTCGAATGCGCGCGGGCTCGCCCCAGGAGAACAGCTGGTCGTCGGCGAGGGTAGACACCATGACGACGCGCACCGCACGAAGCGCGCCGCGCGTGCCGCGATGTGGGCGTCGGGAAAGTGCGCCCCCCACGCGAGCCCCCCACCGTCCGCGGACGTCCCGTGCCGTCGGTCGGGCCAGCCGATGAAGGTCGGTTGTCAAAATGTCGGGCGCTCCCTCGCGTAGCCGCACGCGCCGCCAACGTGGCGAATGGCCCACGCGAGCGCGTCGCGGATCACGGAGAATCCGCGGCGAACAGCCCTTGGCACGCCCCTCGCTCTACCGCCTCCGGGCAACTCTTCCCGACGCGCCTAAACCTCCACCATGGCCTTCGACCAAATCCTCAAGCGGCACTTCTGGGCCGTGATCCTGGTGCTCACCGGGGCGGCCGCATTCTTCTCGGCCTCCGGAATCACGCAGCTCGTGGGGACGGCGCTGGCCGTCGACGAGAAGCAGCTCGCGGCTCCGCCTCCGGCCTCGCGCGCGGCGCCGTCGGTGGGCACGGCGAGCAATCACGTGACGTCGGCCGAAGCGCTCTTCCAGCGGAACCCTTTCGACTCGACGACCGGCACCCTCAACAAGCCCGTGGTCACCGACCCCGAGCCCGGCGCCACCGCGTCCGAGCCCGACGGCGATCCGATGAACGCACCGCCGTGCGACGGCGTGAAGGTGCTCATCATCACGGCGTCGACCGACCCGGAGTGGTCGTTCGCGGCGATGACGGGGCCGGGCGACGCCAAGTCGGTCCTTCGCCGTCGCGGTGGCGAAATCGGCGGCAAGACCGTCGAGTTCGTAGGTTGGGACCGCGTCTGGTTGAAGCAGGGCGCGACGCGCTGCCAGGTGGAGATGTTCAAGCCGCCGGGCGATCCGACGCCGAAGCCCGCGCCCGTCGCGGCGGCCATCCCGCCGCCTGCCGCGGGCGGCGCAGGCTCCGTACCGCCCGATATCGCAAAAGGGATTTCGCGCGTGAGCGCGACCGAGTTCAACGTCGATCGCGGCGTCGTCGACAAAATTCTCGAAAATCAGGCGGATTTGATGCGCTCTGCCCGCATCGTGCCCGAGCAGGAGAATGGAAAGCTCGTGGGTATTCGCCTCTTCGGCGTACGCCCCGAGACCCTTCTCGGCACCCTTGGAATGGAGAACGGCGACCGCCTGCAGACGATCAACGGGTTCGACATGACGAGCCCCGAGAAGGCCCTGGAGGCCTACGCCCGACTCCGCACCGCTGACCACTTGACCGTGCAGGTCAACCGGCGCGGCGCAAATACGAATCTCGACTTCAATATCAAGTGACACGCCCCCGGACGGCCAATCTCATGGAAAACGCACCCCTTCTTAGAACGACGATGCTCACGGTGGCTGCCATGCTCGCCGCCTTCGCACTCTTCGTAGGCACGATCTCCGTCGTCGCCGTTCTCGTGACGAGCCACGCCGTGAATGCCGACTCGGCAAAGGACGGCGCGAAGGACTCCGCGTCGTCCAAAGCGCTCCCCGCGCCGACGGCCAAGTCATGAGGCTGTTTCTACGTGGGCAGTCCTCACGACGGGGGACACGTGTCTCCGCCCAAGCGCTCCTGATTTCGGCAGGAGCTCTCGTCGCCTTTGGCGCGGCGGGGCAAGCGCCGCCCATAGGCAATCCGCGCATCAACCGCATCACCTCGCCGGCGCAGCGGAACGCGGTCAGCGCGCCGGGCGCGGCGGCTCCTGCGGGAGCTTCTGCTGCGGCGGCCGCCCCACCGGGCGCGCCGGGCGCAGCCCCGGGCACGGTCCCCGTGGCACCTGGCGGCAAGGCGTCGGGCGACACGACGAACCTCGCCCAGTTCGAGCAGGGGGTCGAGTTCGAGCCGCGGAATCCCAATTACAAGGTCGCGTTCTCTCTCGAAGACGCCGACCTCGCCGAGCTCGTTCGCGTCATCGGCCAGCTGACCGGGAAGCGGTTCATCTTCGGCGGCAAAGTTCGCAATATCAAGGCGACCGTCTACTCGCCGCAGAAGGTCACCGTCGCGGAAGCGTACCAGGCGTTTCTCTCGATTCTCGAGACGAACGGCCTCACCGTCGTGCCCCACGGCCGCTTCCTCAAGATCGTCGAAACCGGCGGCATCGCGACGCAGGGCACGCCGATGTACGGCGCGTCGCAGGGCGCTCCCGGCGAAGACCGCTACGTCACGCGCATTCATCGCTTGTCCCATGTCGGCGCCGACGAAGTTGCCAATGTGCTCGGCCACTTCAAAACGAAGGATGGCGACCTCACCGTGTATGGGCCGGGCAACCTGCTCATCATGACGGACACCGGCAGCAACATTCGCCGGATGATGAACCTCGTCGAAGAGATCGACGTCGGCGGCGCGGGCGACCAGGTCTGGATCGAGCCCGTGCACTACGGCGCCGCGTCGGACCTCGCGACGCGCATCAACGAGATTTTCGACCTTAAAAACGGCGGCGGTGCGAAGGCCGCGACGCCGGGCGCACCCGCAGGCGCGGCCGCCGGTGCGGGCCCCGGTGGTGGCGACTTGCACGTCGCGAAGGTCGTCGCCGACGACCGCACCAACTCCCTCGTCATCGTCGCGACGGAGCGCGCGTACCTTCGTATCCTCGAGTTCCTGAAGCGGATCGACGTTCCGCAAAGCGGCGAAGGCGAGATTCACGTGCTGCCACTCCAGCACGCCGATGCGACGGAGCTGTCGAAGACGATTCAAGAGATCGTCACGGGCGCCGCAGCGCCTGGCGCGCCCGGCGGGCGAGGCGGCGGTCAAGCCGCGGCGGGCGGTGCGCCTCCGGCCGGCATCTTCGAGGGGACGGTCAAGGTCAGCGCCGACAAGGCCACCAACTCCCTCGTCGTGACGTCGTCGCTTCGCGACTACGCGTCGCTCCGGACGGTCATCGATAGGCTCGATCAGGCCCGCCGACAGGTGTTCATCGAGGCGGTCATCATGGATCTCACCGTGAGCCGCTCGAACCAGCTCGGGTTCAGCTTTCACGGCGGCGCCCCGTTCGGCGCGAACAGCGACAGCCTGCTCCTCGGCGGTCTCGACGCGCTCAAGACCGTCGGCCCGCCCACGGATCTGCTTCAAGACGCGGCGCTCGGCATTCGCGGACCGAACATCGAGGGGTCGCAGCAGTTCTCCGGAACCGGCCTGTCGATCCCCGCGTTCGGCATTATCCTCAAGGCGATCGCGAACGACACCGACAGCGACATCCTTTCGACGCCGCACGTCCTCGCGACGGACAACGTCTCTGCCGAAATCAACGTCGGCTCCAACATCCCTTTGCAGCAGGCGGGCGGCATCGGAAGCCTCGGCAGCCTCGCGGGCGCGGCCGGCGGCGCGGGCGCGAGCGCCCTCGGCGCGCTCGGCGGCTTGGGCGGTCTCGGCGGGCTCGGCGGCTCGCCGCAGCGCCAGGACGTTGGCACGAAGATCAAGATCCTCCCCCACTTGAATGAGTCGAACGAGGTCCGCCTCGAGCTTCAGGAGGAAATCAGCGAAGCGAAATCGCCCGAGGGCGCGCTCCAGGTCGTTCCCATCGAGAAGAGCACCGTCAATACGCAGCTCATCATCAAAGATCAGCAGACGGTCGTCATCGGCGGCCTGATGCGAAACCGGATCGTAAACTCGACCAAGAAGATCCCGATCCTCGGCGACATCCCGGTGCTCGGCGCGTTCTTCCGTCAGACGACGAAGTCGATGCAAAAGCGCAATCTCGTGCTCGTGCTGACGCCCTACATCATTCGTCAGCAGTCCGACCTGCGCGCCGTCTTCGAGCGGAAGATGCAAGAGCGGCAGGAGTTCCTCGACCGCTTCTTCGTCTTCACCGACGAGAACGACTACCAGCCGCCGAAGGACTATTCGCGCACCAACGGCCTCGTCGAAGAGATTCGTCAGAGCTACGCGTCCGTCGAAGATCGCAAGCGCCTCGAGGATCTCACGCGCCCGAAGGAGCTGAAAACCCACCAGCCCGGGGAGCCGCTGCAGATGCCCGGGCCTGCGAAGGCGCCGCCGCCTGGTGGCGCAGGTGCCGCGCCCGGCGCGCCCGCTCCGCCCACCCTGCCGACGGGGCGAACGGGGGCGATCCCCGTCCCGCCGCCGAACGTCAACATCCCCCCCGCGGTCCGTTCCGTCGACCGCGTCGAGCGCTAAGGGCCCACCGTGATCGAGCAGCGCTTCATTGGGGAGATCCTCGCGCGCCACGGCGTCGTGCCGGCCGAACGGCTCGAGTCGCTGTATGCGATTCAACGCGAAAAGGGGTCGGACCTCGTCGATCTCCTCATCAACGGCAGCATTGCCGACGAAGGGGCGATTGCGAAGGTTCTCGCCGAAGAGGCGCAGGTTCCGTTCACCGCGAGCGTCGACCCACAGAACATCTCGACCGATCTCGCGACGCGCGTTCCCATCGGCTTCGCTAAGACTCACAAGCTTCTCGTGATTGCCGAAGACGAAGCGTGCGTGCACGTCGTCTGTGCCGACCCGTTCGACACGCCGGCCCTCGACGACATTCGCCTGATCTTCGGCAAGCCCGTCGAGGTCACGGTCGGTGGCGGCGAGCAGATCGTCGACGCCATCAACCGCGTCTACGAGCGCGAAGCCGGCGGTGGCGAGCTGGAGTCGGACGACGACTCGGTCTCCGACGACGACGCGGCGGGCGACATTCTCGACTCCGACGACGAAGCGCCGGTCATTCGTTGGGTCAACTCACTCTTCCTCCAAGCGATGAAAGAGCGAGCGAGCGATATCCATATCGAGCCCGAAGAAAAAGAGGTCGTCGTTCGGTATCGCATCGACGGCGAGCTCTATATTGCGCGCCGAGCACCGCGGCCGTTCATGAACAGCATCGTCGGTCGTATCAAGATCGAGAGCTCGCTGAACATTGCCGAGAAGCGCCTCCCGCAAGACGGACGCATTACCAAGAAGATCGCCGGTAAGGGGTTCGACATTCGTGTCAGCACCATCCCCACGAGCCGCGGCTACGAGCGCATCGTCATGCGCCTTCTCAACAAATCGAGCGTCTTGCTCGACCTGCCCGACTTGGGGTTCAGCCCGCGCGACTACGCGCTGATGGATTACCTGATTCGTCGCCCCGACGGCATCATCCTCGTCACGGGGCCGACCGGCTCCGGCAAGACGACGACGCTCTACGCGTGCATCAACCGGATCAACAAACCGAACGTCAATATCCTGACTGCGGAAGATCCGGTCGAATACGAAATTGGCGGCATCCACCAGGTTCACGTTCAACCCAAAATCGGCCTCACCTTCGCGAGCGCGCTCCGCGCGTTTCTTCGCCAAGACCCGGACGTGGTCATGGTCGGCGAAATCCGCGATAAAGAGACGGTCGACATCGCGATCAACGCGTCGCTCACCGGCCACTTGGTGCTCTCGACGATCCACACGAACGACGCCGCCGGCGCCGTCACGCGTATGGTCGACATGGGCGTCGAGCCGTTTTTGATCCGCTCGTCGGTCATCGGCATTCTCGCCCAGCGCCTCGTCCGTGTGCTCTGCCCGCACTGCAAAGAGGCGTACGCCGCGACAGACGTGGAAATGCAGGAGCTCGGCCTTACACCGGAGCGCCTCTACTCACGCGCGCAGCGTCGCAATCAGCCAAACACGCGCTATTACCCGAGGACCGTGACCGACCCCGATATCCTCGATCTCGCGCCCGGCACGCGCCCCATGTTCTTCCGCGCGAAGGGCTGCGACAAGTGCGGCAGCACGGGCTTTATGGGCCGGCGCGGTATCTACGAGCTGATGCTCATGGACGACGCCATCGGCCCGCTCGTTCTTCGCAATGCCGACGCGCAAGCGCTCAAGCGCGCGGCGATCGACATGGGGATGGACTCGCTCCGTGACGACGGCGCGCGCAAAGTGCTCACCGGAATGACGTCGGTCGAAGAGGTCCTGGCGGCGACGCAAGAAGACGTCGACGTCGACACGATGACGCCTTCGATTCCGCCACCCGCGATGGGAGCGGCCTGATCCATGGCGGTCTTCGAGTACACCGGCCTCGTTGCCGCGTCGGGCAAGCAGGTCCGTGGCGTTCGCGATGCGGACAACCCGAAGGTCCTCCGCGCCGCGCTGAAGCGCGAAGGGATCATGATCACGAGCGCCCACGAAGAGACGCGCGCTCGCAAAGGGCAGTCGCGGACCCTCGACATCGGCGCTTTCTTCCGCCGCGCCAACGTGGCCGACATCGCGATGATGACCCGTCAGCTCGCGACCCTCGTGGGCGCCGGCATCCCCCTCGTCGAGTCGGTGGGCGCGCTCACCGATCAGGTCGAGAAGGAAGACTTGAAGCGCATCCTCACGCAGGTGCGCGACCGCTTGAACGAAGGCAGCTCGCTTGCCAAAGCGCTCGAGCCCCACAGCAAAGTCTTCTCCAATTTGTACGTGAACATGGTTGCCGCGGGCGAAGCCTCGGGCACGCTCGAAGTCGTCCTGGAGCGCCTCAGCGACTTCCAAGAGGGGCAAGCGAAACTGCGCGGCAAGGTCGGCGCGGCGCTCATGTACCCGGCCCTCATGCTGGTCCTCGGCACCGTGCTTCTCACGGTCATGATGGTCGTCATCGTCCCCAAGGTGACGAGCATCTTCGCGAGCCTCGATCGCGCGCTCCCTTGGTACACGTCGCTGCTCATCACGTTCTCCGACGCCCTCGCGTCGAACCAGATGCTCGGCTTCGCGACGACCGCCGTGACCATCGTCCTCGTGCGAAAGGCGATGGCAAAACCCTCGATGCCCGGCCAGCCGCGCAGCACCGCCATCACCGTGGCCGCGAGCGTCGCTTCAGGGCTTCTCGTGCTCTTCGCGTTTAGCGTCGCCTCGATGGGGGCGTACTTCATCGGCGTGGTCCTCGGTTGTATCGCGGGGTTCCTCGCCTCGCGCTTCGTGCTCTACATCGCGACCCCCGCGGGCAGAGTCTGGAAAGACGGCGCGATGCTGAAGATCCCCATCTTCGGCTCGCTGCTTCGCATGCTCGCCGTATCGCGCTTCTCGCGCACGCTCTCGACGCTCTTGAAGAGCGGCGTGCCGCTGCTCAAGGCGATGGAAATCGTCCGCAACGTTCTCGACAACGCCAAGCTCGAGAAGGTGATCGAGGAGGCGACGAGCTCCATTCGTGAAGGCGAGTCGATCGCCGCGCCGCTCAAGCGCAGCGGCGATTTCCCGCCCATCGTCACGCACATGATCGCGGTCGGCGAGAAGAGCGGTCAGCTCGAACAGATGCTCGAGAACGTCGCCCGCGCGTACGACACGCAAGTCGAGACGCGCGTGCAAGGGCTCACGAGCCTCCTCGAGCCGCTCATCATGGTCGTCATGGGCGGCGCCGTCGGCTTCATCGCCTTTTCCATTCTCATGCCCCTCGTTCAGATGAACGATTTCGCGCAGTGACGGCAACGTAATGGCCCGTCGTCGCGCCCCATCCCGCGTATTTTTCCCCTGGGAACGTCGTCGCGGCGTCTTCGGGCAGCTCGGTCGCGCGCGTGCGGGCATCGTCGTGGTCGTCGTCGCCGCGGTCACGATCCTCGTTGTCTTGCGCCGCCGTGAGTCGCTCAAAGCGAACGTCCGCGCCACACGCGCGTCGATCACCGTCGCCACGCGCGCCGTCGCGAGCTACCGCGCCGACCACGGCGGCACGTGCCCGAAGAATCTCGGCGAGCTGACTGCCGGTCGCTACGCCCGCGAAGTCCCCGTCGATGCGTGGGGGCGGCCCCTTCGCGTCACGTGCCCCGGTCGACGCGACGCGCGGGGGTTCGAAGTCTCCAGCGACGGCCCGGACGGCGAGCCCTTCGGCCTCGACAGGGTCGAGTGAGGCGCCGATGAACGAGCGCGAGCCCGCTGCCGCCGTTACCGATATCCAATTTCGTATTCGCCACCGGAACCCTGAATACCCGCCTCCATCAGGCGGTTTGCCTCGAAGGAACAGAAGCGATGAGCACCGAGAACTCGAACGCGATCACGACCGGCCCGGCCCCACGTTTCGCCGCAATCTCTTCGCGTGTATCGCGCTCGAAGGCTCGCGGCGTCACGCTCGTCGAGGTCATGATCGTCGTCGTCATCCTCGGCCTCATCTCGGCCGGCGTCGCCGTCGCCGTTCTCCCGCGCATGCGCGAGGCGCAGATCAAGACGACGCGCACAAGCGCGATCGAGCTTCGCCGTGCCGTCGAGACGTGGCGCGGCGTTCAAGGCGGCGACAAGTGCCCGACGCCGCAGATGCTCATTCAAGAGAAGGCGATCGACACGGCGTCGAAGATCACCGACGCGTGGGATCAGCCGTTCAAGATCACCTGCGAGGACGACGAGACGACCGTCTCGTCCATGGGTCCCGACAAGAAGGAAGGCTCGGCCGACGACATCCGCGTCCCCGAGGCGCAGAAGCAGTAACCGGCGCGTCCGCGTCGCAAAATCGGGCTCCACGATGCACGAAACACCACCCACTCGAAAGGCGATCGCGCGCTCCCGCAGGGGGCAGCGCGGCGTCACGCTCATCGAGCTCATGGTGGTGATCCTCATCGTGACGCTCGTGACGGGAGGCATCGTCGCGGGGTCGGGACAGCTCGCGAGCTCGCGGTTGAAGCGGAGCACGACGATGATCGCCGGCGGCGTGAAGGTCGCCTTCACGCGCGCGACGGTCACATCGAAGAGCGTTCGCATGGTGTTCGACATCGACGCCAGCAAGGTGTGGCTCGAAGAGGCCGAGCAGCCGATGCTCGTCACCTCGCGAAGCAAAATCTCAACGGGCGGCGAGGCCGATCCGGTGACGGAAGCCGAGAAGGCCGCGGTCGCCGAGAGCGAGCGCATCGTGAAGGTCACGCTTCACCAACCGTCGGCGTTCAAGGCCATCAAGGCCCTCGGCTTTGCCGACCCCGAAGGGGGCAACGACGGCCGCGAGCTCGGTCGCAATATCAAAATACGGAGCGTTCAAACACCCCACGACGACGAGCCTCGGACCGCGGGGCGCGCGTATCTCTACTTCTGGCCCGGCGGGCAGACGGAGCGCGCGTCGATTCAGCTGCGCATCGGAACGTCGACCGACGACGACGAGACGCTGTCCCTCGTGGTGTCGCCGCTCACCGGCAAGGTGACGGTCAAGAACGGGCCGTACGCCATCGAGCGCGCCACCGACAAGGACGGCTCCGAGCGCGAGGACACGGAATTTTAATGGCTACGCCCGCGAAAGCTCCCGCGAAAGGCAGCGACGGCGAAGGGCGCCGCGGCTTCTCGCTTCTCGAGGTCATGGTCTCGGTGGCGATCTTGGGGCTCGTTCTCACGGTCATTCTGTCAGCCCAGGGTGGCCTCGCGGCGAGCAACAAGGCCGCCGCCAACATGGGAATGGCGATTACGGCCGGTCGTTGCAAAATGACCGAGGCCGAAGAGCGCCTTCTCAAGCTCGGATATCCCGAGATCGATCAGATCGATACCGACATTCCTTGCTGCGAGGACACCGAAGCCCAAGGCTTCACGTGCGATCTCCGCGTCGAGAAAATCGAGCTCCCGAACCCGCCGCAAAATAGTCTCGGCGACGGCGGCGCATCGCTAAGCCTCGATCTCCCCGGCACGACCGGCGGCGCAGGAACGGCGGGCGGCGCAGCAGGCGGCCTCGGCGCCCTCGGCAACGTGCTCAACAACCCCGCGGGTGGCGCCGGCCTCAACTTCGACGGCGGCCTCGCAAGCCTTGGAAGCCAGGTCGCAAACCAGGTCGGCATGGGCGCGGCGGCGGGCGGAGGCTCCGGCGCCGAGGGAATGTTGTCGATGGTGATGGGTCTCGTCTACCCAGGCCTCAAGCTCTTGATGGAAGCGTCGATTCGAAAGATCTCGGTGACCATTCACTGGAAAGAAGGGCCGAATCCGCGCGACCTCATTCTCACGCAGTACGTGACGAACCCGCAGCGCGGCGGCTTCATCTCGGGCGCCCTCGACGCCGGCACCATCAGCACGGGGGGAACGACGACGGGCGGCACGGGCACGACGACCACCCCGGGGACCGTCAAGTGAGCGCGCGGCGCTCACGGCGGGCGAGCCGCGGCATGACGATGCTCGAGGTCATGGTCTCCCTCGTGATCATCGCCATGGTGTCGCTGTTGATCTACGGCGCCTTCGACTCGATGAGCCGCGGAAAAAAGGGCGAGGCGATCCGCGTCGATCGCGCGCGCCAAGGTCGCGAGGCAGTTCTCCGAATGGTCCGCGAGATGTCGAGCGCGTACCTCTCGCTCCACACGCCGACGAGCCCCGCGCTCATCAGCCGGCAGACGGCGTTCCTCGCGCACAACGGCGCGCAGTTCGATCGCGTCGACTTCACGGCCTTCGCCCATCGCCGCGTCGAGAAGGACTCGAAAGAGTCCGACCAGGCCGAGATTGGCTACTTCGTCGTGAAGGATCCCGACATTGCCGACAAGATGGATCTGGTTCGCCGCGAGCAGACGCCCATCGACTACGAGCCTAAAAAAGGCGGCATCGTGAACGTTCTCGCCGAGAACGTCGAAGCGTTCGACATCCGTTTTCTCGACGCGCAAACAGGCTCGTGGACCGAATCGTGGGACACGATGCAGGCCTCGGGGCAGCCCAATCGCCTGCCCCTCGAAGTGAAGATCGTCCTCACCATGAAGGCCGTCCCGGGCGCCGCCGCGAAGACGTACACGACCAAGTTCATGATCCCGATGCAGCTCCCCTTGTCGTTCGGGATCACGCAATGACGGCGCCCGTCCGCAAGTCCGCGAGCGAGTCGTCGCGATCCCGCGCGCGCGCCAAGCGACGCCGCCGCGAGCAGGGCATTGCCCTCGTCATGGTCATGGGCGCCATCGCCGTCCTCGCCGTGATGCTCGCCGACTTTCAAGACGATGCGAGCGCCGAGCACGCGAGCGCGACGGCGGATCGCGACAGCGTGCAGGCCGAGTACATCGCCCGCAGCGCGGTGAACCTGTCGCGCCTTCTCATCGCCACCGAGCCGACGATTCGCCAAGCCGTCGCGCCGCTCTTCATGCTCATGAAGAAGACGCCGCCGCAGCTTCCGGTCTGGGAGTATTCCGATCGCCTCCTCGGCGCGTTCAACGACAGCGACGGCACGAAGGACTTCGCGCGGACGATGGGCGCCGATCCGGCCCTCGGCAAAAACCTTGGCATGGCCGGCGGTCGCTTCGAGGTGAAGATCGTCGACGAAGATTCGAAGATCAACGCGAACCTCGGCGCCTCGAACGACATCGCCCATATCCGCCTCGCGAAAGAGCTGATGGGGCTCATGGCGCCGCCGCAGTTCAATCCGCTCTTCGAGCAGAAGGACAGCACCGGCAACTTTCACGACCGCATGGCGATCTGCCAAGCCGTCATCGACTGGGCCGACGTCGACGAGCGGCAGTTTAGCTGCGACACGGCAACGGCGACGGCGCAGGGCGGCGGCATCGAAGGGTCGTGGTACGCGCAGCTTCAAAAGCCGTACCGGATGAAGAACGCGCCCTACGATTCGCTCGAAGAGCTTCGGATGGTGCGCGGCGTGGGCGACGACTTCTGGTCGACGTTCATCGAGCCCGACGCCACGCGGCCCGACAAACGCGTCGTCACGGTGTGGGGGCAGGGGAAGGTCAACGTCAACACCGCCAACGCGCAGACGCTTTTGGGCCTCGTCTGCGCAGGCGCGCCGCTCGCCGAGATTTGCACCGACATCACGCAGGCGCAGACGTTCCTCATGGGCGTGACGATGGCGCGCGGGATCACGATGGGCGCGCCGCTCTTCGGCAATGCGAAGGACTTCGTGTCGGCCATGAAAGGCGAAGGGCAGGTCGGTCCGCTGCTCACCAAGCTCCTCGGGATGAAGCCCGTGAAGTTTCAGTCGGACAGCGATTTTGCCAACAGCATCACGACCGAGAGCAAGATGTTCTCGATCTACGCCGTGGGCGTCGTCAAGGGGTACAAGCGCGAGACGCGCTCGGCGATCCACGCGGTGGTCGACTTCCGCACGGCGCCCGCCGTGAGCGGCGGCGGCGGCCTTCTCGGGAGCCTCTTGGGCGGCGGAACGACGGGCGGCGCGACGACGCCAACCCCTGCATCGACCGCGACCAGCGCCGCCAACGCGGCCCAAGATTTTGCCAATGCGATGAAGCCGAGCACGGGCGGCACCATCGTTTACTATCGAATCGACTGAGCCTCAGACCGCGAGCCGAACATGCCTACTTGGATTGGAATCGATATCGGAAGCTCGGCGATCAAAGTCGCGCTCGTCCGCGCGGCGTACCGAAAGACGACCCTCGAAGCGCTCGTCACGGTCGACATTGCCACCTCCGAAGACATCGTGTCGGCCGTGCGGAGCGCCGTGCTCGCAGCCCACGCCGGCAAGCCGCCGACCGGGGACGGAATCGCCGTCGCCCTCGACGGCACCAAGGCGGCGATTCGTATTTTATCGATGCCCGCCAGCGCGGCAAAGCAGCTCACCGAAGTGTTGGCGTTCGAGCTCGAGCCGCAGATCCCCTTCGAAATGGAAGGGTCGATTTACGACCACAAGCTTCTCACGACGCGCCGCCCGCCGCCTGCGCCCACCGAGCCCGGCGCGCCGCCGGTAAAGGTCAACGAACGCGACCTGCCGCTTACCGTCCTCGTCGGCGTCGCCCGCATCGACGACGTGCGCGCGCGCATCGACATCGTGCGAACGGCGCTCAGCGCCGAGCCCGAGCGCGTTGGTATCGGGCCGTTCGCCCTCGCGAACTTGGCGCCGTTCATCCCGGGCCTCGCCGACGAAGGTCCCGTCGTCATCGTCGACATCGGTCG
>JANXMC010000788.1 GCA_025354825.1 Myxococcales bacterium | reverse complement strand
GCTGCGTGTTGGATTCATCACCGGCACGACCGACACGTATTGCGCTGGATGCGACCGCCTCCGCGTCGCGAGCGACGGCGTGCTCAAGCCGTGCCTCGCGAAGAACGACGGCGGTCGCATCCAGCGCAATACGTGTCGGTCGTGCCGGTGATGAATCCAACACGCAGCTTCGAATCGTGACGGGCGCGGACGTATTTCGCGGGGCCGCGATCGGGCTCGACGCGGGCGTCTTCCTGGGCGAGAAGGGGTGCGAGGCGGGCTCGCATTTCGCTGCCCGACACGACACGAGACCGCAGCTTCGGCCCCTCGCCGATCATCATCACTTCGAGGAAGCGCGGCGTGATCTCGCGGTCCCAACACCAGCGCACGATCTCTTCGAGCTCGCTGTCGTTCTCGCCGCGCACGACGACGGCGTTGAGCTTCATGTCTTTGAAGCCGGCGGCCCGCGCGGCCTCGATCCCCGCGACGACTTGCGCGAGCTTTCCGCCGCGGGTCATGCGTGCGAAGCGGTCGGCGTCGAGCGAATCGAGCGACACGTTGAGCCTGTGCAGGCCCGCCTCGCGCAGCGGCACGGCGAAGCGGGCGAGCCGCGTGGCGTTGGTCGTGAGCGCGAGGTCGTCGATGGGCAGCTGCGCGATGCGCCGCACGATCGCGACGAGGTTTGGGTGGAGCAGCGGCTCGCCGCCCGTGATGCGGACGCGGCGAATGCCGGCGGCGACGAGGCCGTCGAGCATCGCGCTCCACGCCTCGAGATCGAGCTGCTCGTCCAGGTAGCCGTCCTGCTTGTCAGGGCGGCAATAGACGCAGGCGAGATCGCAGCGGTCGGTCAGCGAGACGCGCACCGAGCGCGGGGAGGTCACCTCGTGCGCGGGGGCACGGGTGGGGCTGCGAACGGGCTCGCGGAGCATCGGGAGGGCAACGGACATCGGCGGGTCTTGGTAGCTTACGAACGACGACACGCGAGGTTTCGAATGACCCCGAAACGCACGTGCGAGAGGGCGAGGAGCTGTGGGAACGCGAGTGACAATGCTCTATTTTGCGGCGGTGCGCGAGCTTGCGGGGCTCGAGGAGGAAGATGTCGTCCTTCCCGCCGAGGTTGCACGGGTCGCCGATTTGCCAGCGTGGCTCGAGCGTCGCCACCCGCGCCTCGCGGGGCGCCTCGCCAGCTGCCGCTTCGCACGCAACGAGCAGTTCGCCGTCGCCACCGAAGCGCTCGAGCCGGGCGATGTCGTCGCCATCATCCCGCCGGTCGCAGGTGGGTGAGATGTCACCCATGGCGCGGCCCGCGGGTTGCTAAGGCCCTCTTCGAGGTCCGCATCGTGAAGTCCATTGCCGTTCATTCCAAGGCGCTTCTGCTCAGCGTGCTCGCGACGCTCGCGCTCGCCTGTGCCGCGTGTTCGTCGACGGGCGGGCCGCCTGAAATCATCGGGTCGGACGGCGGATCGTCGTCGTCTCTCATCACCACGGGCGGCGAGGTCGCGCCGCCCGGCAGCGATGCAGGCCCCCTCGCGAACGACGCTTCCGAGCCCACGTCCGGCGACCGCTGAAGTACGCACCTCAACGGCCGAATCAGGGTCGAAACCCCACCCACTCGGCGCCTTCGGGGCCGACTTCTCGCTTCCAAATAGGCGTCCGCTCTTTGATGCGGTCGATGAGCGCGCGGCAGGCCGCGAACGCTTCTCCGCGATGGGGGGCGCTGGCCGCGCAGACGACGGCGACGTCCCCCACGGAGAGCTCCCCGACGCGGTGGAGCACGGCGACGCGAACGCCCGGCATTTCCGCCTCGATTTCGGCACCAATGCGCGCCATCTCGGCTTTCGCCATCGACGCATAGGCGCTGTACACGAGGGTCGTGACGGCGTGCCCGTCGTTGGTCTCGCGGACGATGCCGAGGAAGACGTCGATACCGCCCGCACCTGGGTGCGTGACCGCAGCGATGGCTTCCGAAGTTTCGAGGGGGCTGTCGCGAAGGTCGATGAGCATTTTCTTACGCGCCGTGATCGCTCGTGCGCACGCCGTTGCGTATCCAGACGCCGCTTTTGCCGCCGCGCTTCTCGGTGAGCAGCACCCGGAACGACATGTCGCGGTCGATCCCTTTGAGCATGTCGTAGAGGGTTAGCGCCGCCGCGCTCGCGGCGACCATCGCCTCCATTTCGACACCCGTGCGGTCGCGCGCTTCGGCCGTGGCCGTGACCAGAGCGCCGTCGTCGTCGAGTGTGATGGCGATCTCGACCCGCGTCAGCGCCACGACGTGGCACAAAGGGATCAACTCGGGTGTGCGTTTTGCCGCCTGAATCCCCGCGATTCGCGCCGTCGCGAGAACGTCGCCCTTGGGCGTGTCGCCCGCGCGGAGGCGCTCGAGGGTCGACATCGCCATCGTCACGCGCGCCTCCGCCATGGCGACGCGCGCCGTCGTCTCTTTGCGGCCCACGTCGACCATGCGCGCTTCGCCGGTCGACGACAGGTGAGACGAGAGCGGCGACGTCGCCGCGGACGAGAGAAAGCCCGACGAGAGCGTCGACGGTGCCGAGCCCGGCGCCGCGGGAACGCGCGTTTTCTTCATAGGCCAAGCTCCGAGAAGGGGGTGACGTCGACCGTTGCGCCCACCTCGAGCGCGCCGGCTTCTTCGGGAATGCAGAGGAGCGCGTCGGCCGCGGCCATGCTCGTGACGGCGCCGCTCGCCTGGTTCGCCAGGGGGGTCACGCCGAGGACGGCGCCGTCGCGCGAGAGGGTCGCGCGGGCGAATTCGACGCGGCCGGGCGTATGGCGAATAGGCGCCAAGAGCCGCGCGGGGACCGCCTGCGCGATCGTTTGGCGATCGCCTTGAAGGGCGCGCAAAAGCGGAATGCCGAAAAGCGCGAAGGTCACCATCGCCGACGCTGGATTGCCCGGAAGGCCGAGCACCACCGTGTCACCTTTGCGCCCCACCATCAGCGGTTTTCCGGGCTTCATCGCGACTTTCCAAAAGTCTAAAACGACGCCCGCCGCCTCCAGGCACGGCCGCACGAGATCGTGATCGCCCACGCTCGCGCCGCCGATGGTCACGAGCACGTCGGTCGAGCGGAGCGCCTCCTCGATGGCCGCTTGCGTCTCGTCGCGGAGGTCGAGTGCGATGGGCGCGATGCGCGCCGTGGCGCCGGCACCCGTCGCCATGGCGTGAATCGCGAGGGCGTTCGACTCGGGGATCGAGCCCGGGATCGGCGGCGTTCCGGGCGCGCGAAGCTCGTCGCCGGTCGCGAGAATCGTCACGACCGGGCGCCGCGTGACGGTGACCCATGCGCGGTCGCACGTGGCGGCGAGCGCGACGTGGGACGGGCGGATGCGCGTGCCGCGCGCGAGGGCCACGCGCCCCTCGGCAAGGTCTTCGCCGCGGCGACGAATAAAGATGCCAATGCGTGGCCTCATCGCGGCGTCGACCACGAGGAACGACGCCTGGTCGCCGTCGCGCGACACGTCTTCCTGCATGACGACCGCGTCGGCGCCATCAGGGATCGCCGCGCCCGTGAAGATGCGCATCGTTGTGCCCGCCGCGAGAGGGGCGGGGAGCTCGCCCGTCTTCGCCTCGCCGACGACGGGCAGCGTCGCGCGCCTCGCGAGGTCGGCCACGCGCACGGCGTAGCCGTCCATCATGCTGTGGTCGAACGCGGGGATGTCGCGCGGGGAGATCACGTCTTCCGCGAGCACACGCCCGAGCGCACCGTCGACCGAAATGCGCTCGCCGCCGAGCGGCCGTTCGCGCGCAATCGTGAGCAGGCGTTCGCGGGCGTCATCGAGCTTCAGCATCGTCGTCTTTTCCAAACTTCACGGTCTCCGTTCGGCGCGCTACGCGCCCTACTTGGTCGAGAGCACGCCCCATGTCGCTTCCAGGGCGAGGCCGCGATCTCCAGCATCGGCGCTTCCCGCGGGGAAGGCGATGAGCTTCAGCGGGCTGACGAGGCAGAGGAGCGCATTCGCCGTCACGGCCGCGCCGGGCGATGTGGTGAGCTTCACGCCTTGCACGTCGCCGTCGGGGCCCACTTGGGCCACGAGGCGTGCCGCGCCTTGCGTGAGCTTGCCCGTGCGGCCGAGCTCCGTCGCACACGTATCGAGGCTGTCGGCGAGCTTCTCGGCGGCTGCGCGCGCGATGGCGACATCGACGCCTCGGAAGTCGGCGAGGCCGATGAGGCCGAGGGGCCTCCGTGCAACATACAAGTAACCGTCGGCCTGCGCGGCGGGCGATTCGCCGTTGGCCTCGGCGGCGACGCGCACGTCGCGCGACTCGGGGATCGAATCGCGCGACGCGGCGCAGGCGACGACGCTCGCGCCCGCGTGTGCGGCGTAAAACGCGACCGCCGCGACGGTGAGGGCGCGCCGTCGCTTCAAATGCCGAGAACGTGCTTCGCGATCACCATGCGCTGCACTTGGCTCGTCCCCTCGTAGATCTGGAGGAGCTTCGCGTCGCGGAACAGCTTTTCGACCGGGTACTCTTTCACGTAGCCGTTGCCGCCGAAGACCTGCACCGCGTCGGTCGCCGTCGCCATCGCCGCGTCGGCGCCATAGGCCTTGGCGTAGGACGAGATAATCGGATTACGGATCCCCTTATCGAGATTCCATGCGGCCTTCCGCACCAGCAAGCTCGTCGCCTCGATGCGAATGGCCATTTCGGCAATCATCGCCTGAACGAGCTGGTGTTGGGCTATCGGCACGCCGAAGGTCTTTCGCTCTTTGGCATACGCGACGCACTCGTCGAGGCAGCGGCGCATGAGGCCCGTCGCGATCGCGCCTATGTCGGGGCGGGTTTGGTTAAAGGTCTCCATGGCGAGCTTGAAGCCGAAGCCCGGCTGGGCGAGCACTTGCGCGGCGGGGACCTGCACGTCTTCCAGCATGACCTGCGCGGTGTCGCTCGCGCGCTGACCCAGCTTGTCCTCGTGCTTGCCAACCTTGAGGCCGACCGCGTCGCGGTGGACGATGAAGGCGCCGATTCCCTTGTGGCGGAGCTCGGGGTTTTCGGTAGCGAAGATGACGTAGAAGCTCGCCAAGTTGGCATTCGTAATCCACGCCTTGGTGCCGTTGAGCGTGTAGCTCCCGTCGGCGTTCTTCTTCGCGCGGCACTGCATTCCGGCGACGTCGCTCCCGGCGGCGGGCTCGGTCGTCGCGTAGCTCACGAAGACCGGCTCGCTCGTGAGCCAACCGAGGTACTTCTTCTTCTGCTCTTCGCTGCCGCCGAGCTTTATCGGCGTGAGGCCGAGGGTGTTCGCCGTGATGCTCGTTTGAATGCCCGCGCAGCCGTAGGCGAGCTCCTCGGTCATCATCGTCGAGTCGACGTCGTGCATCCCCGCGCCGCCGTACGCTTCGGGCACCGTGGGGTTCACGAGGCCGATTTTCCAGGCGTCCTCGAAGACCGCGCGGGGAAATTCGGCTTTGCGATCGCACTCGGCCGCGACCGGGATGATGCGCTCTTTCGCAAAGCGCTTGGCGGTGTCGATGAGGGCGCGCTGCTCTTCGGTGAGCTCGAAGTCGATCATGGCTGTCTCGCTGGCGTCGGTGAGGGCTTGGACGTTGGTTGCGGCAGGGTGACGTGCGGAACGGTGAGCCGCGGCCAGGTTACTCGCGGACCCGCCGCTTCCGCTTCTCGAGCTCGGCGCGGGCCGATCTCCCGCCCATGACGTAGCCGAGGACGAGCCCGATGAGGAGCACCGCCGGAATGAAGATGAAGTGGGCGGCGCTCGGGCCTTCCATGGTCGCCTCGCGAAGCCTGGGGTTTAGAGCGTTTTTAGAGCTTCGACGACTTCGACGCGAGGGCGGCTTTGTCGATGGCTCGCTCGAGGTCGTCGAGGCGCGCGTGGAGCTTCGCCTGCTTTCGCCAGACGAGGAAAAGCCACGTCATGAGAATCATCCAGATGAGCGCGTAGGCTTCGACGACGAGGGTCGTTCCGCTGCGCGTCTCGCCGCCGCCTTCGACGGCTTTGAACTCGGTCGCGCGATCGTCCGGAGTCGCGGGCTTGTCGGACTTCGCGGCCTTCGCAGGCGCGGTCGTGGAGCCGTTGTCGGAAGGCGCAGCCTGCGCGGTTTGCGCGACGGCGAGAAACACTTGGAACGACACGTTCAAGCCTCCGTACGGGTGTCGAGGCCGAGGTCGACGGCGTCTTCCTCGGCGCGGGCGAGTCGGCTCTTCGCGAGCTCGACGCCGACGCGCGCCCATAGGAGAGCGACCGCGAACAGCGTGAATGCGAGAAAGCTCATCGTGAGCGCGAGCTTCATGTCGGGGTGGCGAAGGCCGCCGCCTTTGCCGGAAATCACGGCGGGGTGCTGGCCTGCCCACTTCTGAACGGCAAAATGAATGATTGGCAAGTTCGCGCCGCCGAGAATGCCGAGGGCCGCGGCGAACTTCCGCTCGCCGTCGCCATCGCCGGCAAAGGCACGGAGGACGAGATAGGCGACGTAAATCAGAATGCTCAAAAGCGATGTCGTGAGGCGCGGATCCCACGTCCAGAAGTAGCCCCACGATTTTGCGGCCCACAGCGGCCCGGTCGTGAGGACGATCGCGCCGAAGGCGACGGCGACTTCTGCGCCTGCGCGGGCGAAGGCGTCCCATCCGTCCGTCGGCTTCACGAGGTAGCCGATGGAGCCGATGAAACAGGCCGTTGCGCCGATGTACATCGCGTAGGCGCTGGGGACGTGAAAGTAGAAAATCTTCTGCACGACGCCCATCGTCGCTTCGATGGGCGCGCGCAAAAACACGAGGTTGATCGTGAGGACGAAGAGCACGGACGCGACCGCGACGAGCGCGGCGAAGCCGATGTCTTGGCCGCGGAGCTTCGTTGCGGGCGTGGTGCTCATGCGCGCAAAAACGTAGTGTGTGCGGTCCGCGTGTTCAAGGAATGCGTAGAGGTGGGGCCTTCGCGAACCACCTCACGCCGCAGCTTTCGAGCCCGTTTGCGCGCGAGACGACAGCACGCCTGGCTCGGAGATCGGGGGGTCAGTCGTTGGGAGGAATCGGAAGGCAGGCGACGGGCGCCCCCGCTTCGTCGACGGCGTTCACCCGGTAGGCCGGGCACGATGCCGTGATCGCCGTGCCCATGGTTTTGTTCAAGAGCCAGTCGATCGCGTAGTCGCCGTGCGCGCGGACGATGCCGCCGTGGTTGACGGCCGGGTCGTAACAGAACGAAAGGGGCGAGCCGCTCCTGTTGAAGAAGTCGACGGCGCACGCGAAGCTGTCGGCGGGGATGGTGGTGTCGAGGCCACCGCGCGTGACGAGGATCGGCACCTTGGCCGCTTCACCCTGGAAAACAGGGCGATCGGCAAGGTATCGGGCGATCCATTTCGTGCAGATCGGGCCGAGGGTCGGGTCGGTCGAGCACTTGTCGCCGAAGCCGGCAGGCGCGCTCACGGCTTGCACGAAGGTGGGGTCGAAGAACGCCGACGCGACGTTGCCAATGGCCGTGAGCTTCGGATACGTGCCCGACCAGCAGACGGTATCGACGAAGTCTTTTATCTGGGCGCGAATCTCGGGCTTGAACGGGTCGAGGCCGTGGCCCGGACCGTCGAGAAGCTCCCCGTGCGTGTAGTGGTACCAAATCGAAACGGGCACCGCGACGGACTCGTTGACCTTGTAGCTGTCCTCGAGATTGAAGAGCGCGCCCCAGCTCCGTTGGCTGAACCAGAGCGGCGCGTGCGTGGCGACGGCCGTGACGGTGCCTGCGGTTCCGTAGGTGCTCGAGAGGGCAAGGGCGCTGAGCGCCGAGTGGCCGCCCTGGGAGTGGCCCACGAGGGTGACTTTGCCCGAGAGGCGCGAGGCGATGAGCTTCGCGAGGGCGCGTCCGGCGTCGAGGGCCGACTTGCCAACGTCGTCGACGGAGGCGTAGCCGGGGGGCGGATTGTTCGCGGCGCCGTAGTTCGAATAGCCGGCGTTGTCGGGCGCGATGACGGGGAGGCCAAGGCCCACGATGGGAAGCACGGCGGTATCGAAGTCACCACGCACCTGCTCGCCGTCCGGCGAGAAGACCGACGGCGCGCACTGCGGCGCTTGCCCGCGGCTGCCGTGGGCGAAGATCACCGCCGGCACTTTGTCCGCGACGGGCGTGTCGGGCAGGTAAACCAGCGCGACGGACGCGGCCGGGGATGCGGGGGAGGAGCCGCGCTCGGTGCGGTATAAGACGCGGTAAACCTTCGCGCCGCTCGTGAAGTGTTTGCCCGTATAGGACTCGGGAATGTTGCCGCTTGGCGACGTGCGCGCGGCGGCGTCGAGCTCGTCGCGCGTATACGTCTTGAACGGCGCGCACTTGATGATGGCGCCTTTTTCGTCGGGCAGCGTGCCGGGGTTGCCGTCGAGCGTCGCGTTGGCGTCGGCGCAGGCGACTTCGAGGTCGATGGCCTTCGCCGTGCCGCCATCGCTCGACGCGCCGCCGTCCTTCGTACCAAAGGGGCTCGGCGTGTCGTCGGTGCTCGAGCAGCCGGCGCCAAATGTTGCGGCGCTTACGAGAGCGGCCGTCACTGCGAAAGCAAGTCGTTGAGTCGTCATGTGTATTTGCTCCAACCCCCAACGGACAAAGCTAGCACTGGCACAGCCTTTTCCGTAGCAGAGAGAGCGATTGGTCGAGGGCGCTCACCGCCTTCCATTTTCGGGGCTTCCTGACGCTCCGCGCGGTGGCTCTCGCGCCTGCCCGCCCCTCTATGGGCGGCGGATGGGCGCGAACGTCGGACGAGCAACGGGCGAGATAGGGCGTTGTCGCGCGCGGGCTGACATCGCACGAACGCGCGGCTCCTCTGCTAAGGTCGCGCGGTGTCCGACGCGGGGAATCACGACGCTGCATACGCGCCCGGTGCGGTGCTCGCAGGGCGATTTCGCCTCGACGCGCGCATCGGCGAAGGCGGCATGGCCGTCGTCTGGGCGGCCACGCATCTCGTTACGCGAAAACCGATTGCCCTCAAGATTCTAAAACGGAGCGAAGGGCGCGACAAAGACGTGGGCATGCGTCTCCGGTTCGTGCGCGAGGCGCGTGCCGCCTGCGCGGTTCGCCACCCGAACGTCGTTGCGATTCACGACGTGCTGGAGCTCGAAGACGGCTCGCCGGTGCTGGTGATGGATCTTCTCGAAGGCGAGACGCTCGGCCGCCGCGTCGAGCGCGAGAGGCGCCTGCCGCTCGCCGAGGTCGCGCGGATCATGCTCCCGGTCGTTTCGGCGGTCGGCGCGGCGCACGCCCTCGGGATCATCCATCGCGATCTAAAGCCCGACAACATTTTCCTCGTCGCCGAGGGCGAGGGGCGCAGCTCGGTCAAGGTGTTGGACTTCGGAATCGCGAAGCTCACGGCGCTCGAAGGCGATGCGGCGCTTTCGGGCGCCATGACCGGCACCGGCGCGATTCTCGGAACTCCCTATTACATGTCTCCGGAGCAGATCTTCGGCGAGCGCGATATCGATGTTCGCAGCGACGTCTGGTCTGTCGGGGTGATTCTTTACGAGCTGATTTCGGGCCGGCGACCGACGCATGCCGAAAGCATCGGCCAGGTTCTCAAGATCATCGCGCGCGGGGGGATTTTACCGCTGCGGAACGTGGCGGTGGCCACGCCGCCCGACGTCGCCGAGCTGGTCGATCGCATGCTGTCGCGCGAGCGCGCCGACCGCCCCGCCGATTTGCGCGAAACGCAGGCGGTGCTCCGCCGCTATGTCGACGGCGGAACGGGGAGCTCGCCCGAGCCGACGATCCCGTCGGCGAAGTCGACGCCGGATCTCGATGCGGTTCCCCCGTCGGCCCCGCAGCCGCAGGTCTCGCGCCTCGCCACCACGCGCGCGAGCGACGGCCAGACGCTCGCCGCGACTGTGGCCGACCCCGCGCTCAGCTCCTATGCCGACGTCGTCGAGAAGGCGCGGCGGGGTGCCGACGCGATGGCCTCCAACGGCCCGTTCCCCGCGCCCAATGCGGCAGGCCCCGCACGCCGCCGCATCGGCACGGGCGTGATTGTGGGGAGCGTCGCGGTGGTGGCCCTGGGCGGTCTCGTCGCCGTTGCGGCGCTCGGTGGGCGCGGGGCGGAGAGCACGACGCCGCCCGCCTTTTCGTCGAGCGCTTCGCAGCCGGTGCAGATCCCCAGCGGCGCCATCGCCACGGCGACGGTGTCGTCGATACCCGCGCCCATCGACGCGGCCGACGTGCCGTTGGCTGGCGGCGCCGAAGCAGATGCCGGCGTCGCGGTCGCCTCCGCGCCCGAAGCGGGGTCGCCCGTCGTGCTTCCGAGCGCCAAGCACGGCACGCGCGGCCACCGTGCAGCCGGCGCCAACGCCTTCGCGCCAACGCCTGCCGCCGTCGGCGTGGTGAAAGACGCGACGGCGGCGGGCGCCTCCTCGCCGGCGAGCGCG
>JANXMC010000780.1 GCA_025354825.1 Myxococcales bacterium | reverse complement strand
TACAAATAAGAAGCTCTTACGTCTATGCGGACGCCGCAGAGTGACCCATCAGCGACGGCGGGATGATTTCCGTGCTCGCGCCCGACAGTCTCGTGCGCGACCCGGAGGTCGCCAATGGGACGAGTACGAAAGATCGAGGATGAGGAGGACGCGCGCCGTTGCTTGCTCGCAGCCGAGCGTGCGGGCCAAGGCGCCGGAGAATGGGCGCGCGCGCACGGCGTCGATGGGCGATCGCTCCACGCATGGCATGTGAATCTCGCGCGTGGTCGCACGGCGTTGGCGCCCCGGCGGCGAGAGCTGACGCCGGCGTCGCGTGCACACGCTCCCGTCGAGCTCGTGTCCGCGGCCACGAGGTCCACAGGCCGGTACGTGCTCGAAGTCGCCGGTGCCCGCGTAGAGTTTGGTGACGACGCGAGCGTCGCGACGCTTCGCCCAGTGCTCGAGGCCTTGCGATCGTGTTGAGCCTGCCTCCGACGGTGCGCGTCTTCGTCGCCGTCGCGCCGATCGACATGCGCGGCTCGTTCCACGCCCTCGCGGGCGCCGTTCGGCATCTCGGGCTCGATCCCGTGGACGGGCATCTCTACCTGTTTCTCAACAAGCGACGGCGGCTCGCCAAGGCCCTGTGGTTCGACGGCTCGGGATGGTGCGTGCTCGCGAAGCGCCTCGAGACGAGGAGCTTCCAGCTTCCTGCGCTGACCGGCGACGAGGCCCAGGTCTCCATCGACGGCTCGACGTTCGCCTCCTTGCTCGCGGGGATCGATTTCACGGTCGCTCGGCGAGGATGGTATCGCCGACCTCGGCCCGAAAAGAGCTAAAGACGATCGACATGGACTGCCAAGTATGATCTCTACTCGCGTGTGAACGAGCTTGAGGCGCTGAGGCGATGGAGCGCGGAACAGCGCCGCCTCAACGCAGCGCTCACCACGCAGGTCACGCAGCTCGTCGCCGAGCTTGCACGGATGAACGAGCGGCTTTCCGAACTTCTCGCGGTGGCCCACCCACCGCGACGTCTTCGCGCTCGCGCTCGAGGGGATGACCCCCGCGGCGTTCAAGAAGACGCTCGCCTGACCCTCACGCACGATACCGCGCCAACTGCATCCCGCCGTCGCTGATGCGTCACCCGCGGCGCCGCACGGCCGAGCGCTTGAATCGGCGCCGTTCCGACGTGACTCTCTCCGTTGCGTAAGTATTCGGAGTTGTTGGCATAACGTTCAATATGCGCCAGCCCGGGCCGCTCGCGCTGCGTCCGTCGTCCGAGGAGGCGCCGAGCAAACGTCGCTCCACAGCGCCTCGACCCGTGAAATTTCGCGGGCTCCTCGGGAGAAGGAGTCTCGCACTCGCGACCGTCCGCCGTTCCCTCCCATCCGCCGCCGCGCGCAGGCGCGTGCCGATCCGCACCGAGGCCCTCACCCATGAAGACCCGCCACATCCTCTCCTCCTTCGCGCTATCGCTTAGTCGCCGTTGCGTGAGCGCGACAAACGTCTGGTTTCTTCGCCGCGGGGTAACACGCAGCTGGTTTGCGTGGGGGACAAAGGACGCGCTGGTTAGGGGCGCTCTATCTGCTCGATTTGAACAAGCACGTTCACCGGCGCTTCCTACCGAGTCGAGGAGCATTGAAGAAATGAGCGATACGCAATTATCGGGCAGCGCGATTCCCGGAGTGCGCACGCGCGCGCTGGCGAGTCCGGTGGTGCGCATTCTGCTCGGATCGCTGCTGGTATGGCTCCCTGCGCCGTTGGTGACGAAGACCGCTCACGCGTTTGTATCGGCACCCTATGCGCACGTGTGGCCTATGGTACTGGCGTCAGTGATCGTTTGCCTGGCGTATCGCTTTTTCGTGCTGCGCGTCGAACGACGACCCCTATCGGAGTTGTCGATGCGCGGCGCATGGCGCGAGCTGGGGTGTGGGCTCCTGGTCGGCCTGTCGATGCAGGTCCTGCTGTTTGCGGTGCTGTCGCTTCTAAGCGTATACCGGATCGACGGCCTCGGAGCAGCGGGCCTTGGGATGCTGAGCATTGTGCCGTTCTACGCGGGCGTAGCACTGCTGGAGGAGATGGTCGGGCGCGGCATCGTTTTCGGTATTTCCCGACAAGCCCTGGGCAGCGTTTGGGCGGTCGGGATTTCGTCGGTGTTCTTCGGCCTCATTCATGCGCCGAACGTGGGCGCAAATCCGATCGGGCTGCTGACATGCACGGCCTTCGGAATGATGTTCGCCGCCGCATACATGTCCACGCAGAGGCTGTGGCTGTGCATCGGGATTCACTTTGCTTGGAACTATGCCCAAAGCCAGGTTTTTTCATCGCTCGTCTCGGGCACCAGCGATGGCGAGGGTCTGATCCGAGGGCATCTAACGGGTCCGGCCTGGCTGAGTGGTGGTTCCTTTGGCTCGGAAGGCTCGGTGGTGGCGCTGGTATTGGCATTGTTAGGGTTCTTCGCCTTTATGATGAGCGCGCGCGCGAAGTCCCATCATGGCCTACGCGGCCTTCGAGCGTCCGCGGTCCATTCCTTGCATTCTGAACGCACTCACCCCGGGCCGTTTCACACTCCTGATAATCCATAGTCAATCAATAGTCGATTGCGGGAGCGCGCCCGTGACGTGCGTTGGGAGAACGGCGGCGCGCGGTTCCGTAATCGACCTTTGGACGGAGGCGCTGAGGCGACGGGTGCGAACCGTCCTCATCGCCAATCTTCCGGGGCGGTGCCAGCGGCCAGCACGGAGCACCGGCGAGCAGAAAGTCTCACTCGAACGTTTCCGACTTCGACGGTGTTTGCTTTGCCCGCGCACCCTTCGCAGAAGGTCGCGCAGGAATTGTCGCCCCGTCGAGCAAGAGGGATGCGAGCGCGTCGACGTCGATCTTCCGCGCGCCTTCGATCTCGCCGATCGCATCCGTGTAGAGGGCGCGCTTGCTCGCGTGCAGTCGCAGCACCTTCTCCTCGATAGTACCTTCGGTCACTAGCCGCACGACCGTCACCGGTCGAAGCTGGCCGATGCGGTGCGCGCGATCGGTCGCCTGGTCCTCGACGGCGGGGTTCCACCAAGGGTCGAGATGGATCACGTAGTCGGCAGCAGTCAGATTCATGCCGACGCCTCCGGCGCGAAGGCTCAAGAGAAACACGTCGGCTCGCTCGGACTGGAACGCGTCGACGGCGGCAGCGCGGGCGGTCGCGTTCATGGTGCCGTCGAGACGCACGCACACTGCGCCGTCCTCCGTCAGCCGCTCGCCAGCGCGGTCGAGCACTTCGAGGAACTGGCTGAAGACGAGCGCGCGGTGACCTTCTTCCCTGAGCTCGCGTACAAGCTCGGCAAGCACTTCGAGCTTGGTCCCGGCGGGCGCGTCGTTGCCACCCACGAGGCGTGGATCAATCGCCGCGCGGCGCAGCTTCGTGATCTCGGCGAGGACATCAATGCGTGCACGGTTCCCCGCTTTTGCGGTGGCCTCTTCGACGCGTTCGAGGGCGCGGCGCCGTAGCGCTTCGTAGAACGCGCGCTCGTCGGTGCTCGGTGACACGAGGCGCGTGATCTCGGTCTTCGCGGGCAGCTCGTCGAGTACCTGCGCCTTCGTGCGCCGCAGAAGGAAGGGGCGCACGAGGGTGCGGAGATGGGCGGCCGCATGCTTGTCGCCTTGGGCGATGGGCCCCCCGAGGACGCGCTCGAAGCGCTCGCGCGGGCCAAGGAGCCCTGGAGCGAGGAGCTGGAAGAGCGCGTGAAGCTCGCCGAGATGGTTCTCGACGGGTGTCCCCGTGAGCGCGACGAACGCGTCGGCGGAGAGCGCGCGGGCCGACGTCGCGCGCTGAGTCTGGGGATTTTTGAGCGCGTGCGCTTCGTCGAAGACGACCGTCGCGAAGCGCTTGAGGGCGAGCGCTTCCGCGCAGGGTACGAGTAGCCCGTAGGTGACCAGGACCACGTCGTTCGCGCCAAGCGCGTCGATGCACGCGCCGCGATCGGCGACGTCGCCGAGCACGTGCACGCGGAGCGACGGGGCAAACTTTCGTGCTTCGTTGTGCCAGTTTCGGCAGACGCTGGTCGGCGCAAGAACGAGCGCGGGCCCGTTGGTCGCCCGCGCGAGCAAGAGCGCGAGCGCCTGCACCGTCTTCCCGAGCCCCATGTCATCGGCGAGGCACGTGCCCAGGCCGGCCGACGCGCGGCGCGCGAGGAACACGAACCCCTCACGCTGGTAGTCGCGGAGCTCGGCTTGCAGCCCGCGCGGGACGCGAGGCGTCGCCGCAAGCGCCTGGCGAAGTACGGTTAGGCGGTCGCGCATCGCGTCGGCCATCGAGAGCTCGGCCCCTTCCGACCACTGCTCGAGCGCGGGCAGCATGACCGCGGGTACGCGACCGCGGGCGTCGCCAAGATTTTGCACCCGCGCGAGGGACTCGATCTTCGCCCGCAGCTTATCTGTGAGCGCGAGGTACGCCCCATCGCCCAGCGCCACGAAACGGCCCCGCGCCGTCGAGAGGCCCTCGATGAGCTCACGCAGCGAGAGGACGCGGGCCTCGTCAACGGCAAGCTCCGCTTCGACTGTGAGCCAGCTCGCGTCGCCCTTCACACGGATGCGCATCGCCGCGTCGGAGCGCACGACGGGCGCGCGAAGCGGCTCGCCTTCAGGCCACGCGATGATCACGTCTTCGCGGGGGAGCGCACCGAGCTCGAGCAAGAGCTCGAGGCACGTCTCGAGCTCGGATGCGACACGCTCCTCCCCCTCGATCGGGAGCCCATCGAGCGTGGGACACGCGATGAGCACACGCGCGACGAGGGCGCGCTCTTCGTCGAGATCTCGCGCGAGCGCGCGTGTCCCGCGGCCGCTCGCGACGAGGACGTGCTTTGGCTCCGCGCCCGGACGCACACTCGGCCCGTCGCTCCCCGCGGGCGCAACGCGCAGGCGCACCCGGAAACGCGTTCCGGCACGAAAGAGCTGCACGTGAAGACGGCCATCGGCGGGCTCGCGCGCGGCGTCGTCGGGCCCGACGAGCGCGTCCGTCCCACGAATCGTGACGCGATCGCTCAGCGCGGCCAGCGTCTCGACGACATTCGCTAGCCCTTCCCGCGGGACACGTAGCCCCTTCTCCCCGAGCACCGAGATCAGCCGCGCGCCGACCTCGGTTGGCTCAGTTAGCACCATACGTCCGGGTTCGCGCGTCAACGCAACGCCGTCGGGGAAGGAGGACGGGAGGACCTCGATGTGCGCGCCGCTCGCGTTCGCCGAGACGTGCACTTCGATCGCGCCCCGCACGAGAACCAGCGGAGCGCCGAATGCGTCACGCAGGCGCGGGTGCCCGACGGCGCGGAGCAGCGTGCGGAGCGGCACGACGCCTACCTGGCGAAGCCGCTTCGAGGCGACGAGGGCGTCGACGAGCGGGCGGTCCTCGGCGGCCAGCGGCAGCGACGTATCGGTTTGAAGCCTTTCCGCCGACAGCGCGCTTCCCACCTGCCCGGCACGCTTCACGAGCCGCGGGAAGAGGCGTGCGTCGGAGCCGCTCACGTCGACGCCCCAGAGGACCTCGCCCTCGACGACAGCGTCACGTGCGGCGACCCGGGGCGCGGCGCTGATGCCGGCCAGCGCCTCGAGCGCGAGCTTCCACGGCGGCGTGTCCGTGGCGAGTTCCACGAGGAGCGCTTCGCCGTCGCGAGCGCCGTCGATGGCCACTGCGCGCAACTGGCGTGCGGGCCATGCGTAGCCCGCCTGGTCGGCGGCCTTTTCAAACCGCCTCAGAATGACGTCTTCGCCGGGCGACCGCTTGTCGCCCATCCATCGCCCCGTCAGCGCCTCTGTGAGGGCGTCGATCCACGACACGACGAACCCCGCCATGCTGTCGCATTCGGCCCGCCGCCCGCTCGCGCGGAACGTTGCGAGACGCAGCAGGGCTCGGAGCGCCCCCGGCCAGGGAGCCAGGGTCGAGACGCCGGCTTCGACCCGCGACGGCAGGGTGGACGCCAGGACCGCGGGGCCCACGGGCGACGCGCCGAGGAGCAACTCGAACACCGCGAGATAGGACGGCAGCCCGCGCGCGCGCAGTGCGCCGTGCTTGGTCGTGCGCGCGCGGTCGAAGGCATCGAGCGCGTCCGCCCATCGCCCTTCGGTGAGCGCGACGAACCCGCGCGCGCCGAGCGTCCACGGCGAGCCGTCGTCGCTTACGACGAGAGCCATCGCGCGCGACGTGTCGCCGCGCAGCGCGCTCATCACCGCCGCGCGACCACGGACCTCGGGGTTGAGCGAGCTTGTCGCCTCATCGACAAGCCACGGGGCGACCGGAACGAGCTCCGTCGACGCTCGATGGAACGCCGCCCGGAGGTACTCGTCGCGAGCCTCCGCCGGCAGGCTTGCGAGCCACGCCGGCGAGGCGAAGGTCGTCAGCGCCTCGAGGAGCTCGCCACGCGCGTCGTTCACCGGGCGGCGCGGTCGGTACGCGACCACGCGGTGAAACGCTTCGGCGATCTGAACGCGGTCGCCGCGCACCACCGCAAGGCGCACGCGCTGCGTCACCCCATGCGACCAGCCGTAGTACGGCACGTCCCGAGGAGCGATGGCGTCCATGAGCCCCCCCAGGGTGCCCCGACGGCGCGCGTCGTCGAGCGCAGGGGCGACCAGGCTATCCGCCACCTGGTACGCCTCGAATCTCGAGAACGCGAAGGCGTCGACCGCTACGAGGCGTGCGATGACGGCTTTAAACGCCTCGCCGTAGAGCCCCCGACTAGGGCTCTCCCGTAAGCCCGTCTTGCGGACCTCGGCTTCCCATGCGGACCGCGAGAGCGGATGCACGAACAGTGCGAGAACAGCGAGCGCATCGCGATCCAGGGGCGAGAGCGTCGCTACGATCTCCTTCGCCTTCGACTCCGGCATCCAATCCTCCCTCAACTCCGTCCTTGAGCTCCGTCGGATAGCACGACACGCGCGACTTGCTCGACCGCCGACACGCGGTGAACATACGTCCTCGCCTGTCCCCGTCGTGCTCTCGGGGCGCGCGGCGCGTATCTGCCGCTCGCACGACGCGACGGTAGCCCTGCGGGCCCCCCTCGAAATGAGCAGCGCACGGACGCTCAATCTCGGCGATGTGGCTACCCTCGCAGAGCTGTCCATCGAAATTTGAAGCCAATCGCACGACGCCGAACCCGCGAATTCAGCGCAGCTGCAGTTGTGCAAGGGACGTTAGGGGACGACCGGGCCACCAAACGTGGCACGGCCTTCACCACCACGCCGTTCCAACCATGGTCGCATTCACGTTTCTGCAGCACGAGCGCATCGCCTCAAAAAAAGGCTAGAGCGCGCCGGGCCCTCGATCTTGCCGACGCTGCCAGGTGTGCGCCGGCTTATCGCAATGAGGCTCGTCGCGCCGACGCCGTGTCCGCGATGTCGTACTCTCGTGAGCCCCATGGTTCCCATTTAGAAGTGGCGAAGGAGTGCTAGGGCACCAGCGCCGAGCACGCGGTTGTCGTAATCAGCATCGCACCGTTCGGAGGAATGGCGTCTTGCGCAAACGACTCGGGTGCAACCTCCTCGACGGAGCAGCCGGGGCCGACGGCCGCGACGGCCGAGCCCAGGACGGTGGTGAACACAGCCGGGGCGAGGTATGAGCGGCGTCTTGCCGACGTTTTAGAATGCATGCGGCAGCGGAGGGCATCGATCGTGCCGCTGCCAGTCGTTCGGTATAATCCTATATATCATGCTAACACGGATAGACGTAAAGCCAAGAAAGACGGATGTCCGGTGGTCCTGCGATCCAGCGAGGGCTCCACGCCGCAGTGAATGCCACTGTCCTGTTTAGCTAGTATGATCTTTGAGATTACCCGACTGACCTCATCATTGTGAGGGCGGTGCCATCACGGCGCACCCTCGACCTTAGGGGTGCCAAATGGCCCGGTGCCACTCGGATCTCACATGGCCTCGACAGGCGGTATACAGGTCCAACGGCCGGAGCCGCCATCGGTCACCTTCAAAGGGATCCACGCAAGGTGGCGAAAGGGAGCCGTCGTACACGTGCGACTACGTGATCGGGATCGACGCGCTGCCGAACGTCATCGGGCGCGAGTAGCTGGGGACCTCACAACTTCACCGCGGACGAGCGTCTGGCGCGGATCGTACCTGAGCGTGCCGAGGAGGTCTTGGGCGCGAGCTTCGCGGCGACGGGGAGCTTCCCTCGAGGCGGGTGGGTCGGATCCCGCGGATCCCTTTGTGGATCAATCTGATCCACTACGTTTTTCAGCCCGGCGCACGTCGAGAGGATCTGCGCGTGTCGGCGGAGGCTCCGAAGTGCGGCGTGCCGACGGGCTACCGTCGATCCATCGGGAGCCTCGCGCGAAGCCGTACCCTGCGGGGCGCTTCGGCGAGCCCCCTTAACGCCGGTCATTCCGAGCCTTCGTCTGTGTTTTGCGAATCGACGGCGAGGCATGGGCAGTTGTGAGACGAAGATGCCTCCTTCCGACCGGACGGCACAGCGCGTGCAGCACTCGTCGACGACCGCGAAGTCTCCCGGACTCGTTTCCCCAGGGAAGCCGTAAACGCTGCAATTAGCCCCGGGGCTTAGGCCCGCGGCTAAAGGAGGATACGAATGCACAGCTCTCCCAATCCGGATCGCGCGGGTACCAAGCTCGCTACTCCGATTTACGAGCCGACACGTCGCTCGTCGACGAAGTTGGGTGTCGTGGGCGGAATATTCGCCGGACTCGCCCTCTCTCTTCTAGGGCTCGTCGCGTGCTCCAGCGTGCCCGGTGAGACGACGGAAGGAGCGGACGAGGCGTCCCTCGCGAACTGTACCAACAGCCCGCCCGACGCTCGATATACGTGCGCGCAGCAGGCTGCATGGGGCAAGTGCGGCGAAACTTGGATGGCCGGCAAGTGCGACCAATCGTGCGGTCGCTGCGCGCCTCCACC
>JANXMC010000590.1 GCA_025354825.1 Myxococcales bacterium | reverse complement strand
CGCCCTCGAGCCCGATCGCGACAAGCGCATTCCCGACGCGGCGACCTTCGCGTCGCGCCTCCTCGATGCGCTTCCGTCGGCGCAAAACGCCGCCGTCGTGCGTCCGTCGATCGTCATGTTCGCGCGGCGCGCCGAGGTGCTCGCGTCGTCGGAGCGGCCGACCGACGCGCCGCCGCCGGACGACGACATCCCCGCGAGCAGCCGCAATAGCCCCGACGGCGCCGACGGCGCCGACGACACAGTGATCGAGGACATCGCGTCGATCCACGCGCTACGCACGTTCATGACGGCGCCGTTCAATCCGAATCCGGTCGGCCACCCAAGCGGTGCCGGTGCGCGATCGGTCTCGGCGATGGTCATGAGCGCGGCGCCCGGCGCCCGTGCCCCTTCGAGCGATTCGCTCCGAGCGTTGCCGACGGCGCCTCCGCGCCTATCGCTCACGGGTGGCGGATCCACCGCGAGCTCGCGCGAAGTGCCCACGTCGAAACCCGGCGCCCTCGCCTCGGCCAGCCGGCGCGTGGCGCTCGCAGCCGCCTTGGCTGCCACCGCGGCCGTTGCTCTCGCGGCGTTCTCCCTCGGGCGCGTCGCACGCCCCTACGTCGCCGCGAACATGGCTGCCGCCGCCGCGGTCTCGCCGACGGACGACGACACCCTCCCGTCGATGAAGCCGCCCACCCCGCCGGCCTACGCGCCGCCCTCGCGACTCCGCGTGGTGACGCTCCCCAGCGCCGCGAACGTCGCCGCCGACGGCGGCGTCGGCGCAGGTCACGCAGACGCTGGGCACGAGGCTCGGTAAGGGCGCGCGGCGCGGCGCCTGCGAAACGCGACGAGCCCCACGAGGGCGAGCGCCCACGCACGCATCGCGAATGCCGACGACGACGCCGCAGGCGTGCCGAGAGAGCACCCACCGCTGTTGGCTGGCGCCATATACGAAATACGACGCGACGGCGCGGCGGAGCTCGCAGCAGCCGCGTTCGCCGACGACGAAGGGCTATGGGCCGTGGTCGACGGCGGTGCGCCCGTCGACGTGGCCCCCGTGCCGTCCGACGGCGCCGCGCCACCCGCGTCGGCCGTGGTCGGCGTCGTCGTCGTCGCGGATGCCGCATCGTCGCTCGCGCCGGCGTCCGGCGTCGCGAGGCTCGGGTACATCTCGCGCGCCCCCTGTACATCGGTGGGGCTTAGAAGCGTGGGGAAGACGTTCTCGCGATCGGGGTAGCAGTAGTTCATGATCGACATGAGATCCCACGCGCCGACCGTGGTGCCGTCGTCCCCCGCGGGCTCGCGGCCAAGGGTGCACGACGCCGGCGTGTCGGCCCGCGCCTGTTCGTGGCGAAAGCCCAGGGCGTGACCAAACTCGTGGGTCGCGATGGCGCGAATGCACCGCTCGCGCATCGCCTCCGTCGTCGTACACTTTGGAAAATCGGGGCCGCTAAAGGCGAAATCGAGAACCATTCCATTTTTGATGCCCGCGAGATTCTTTCCAAAGTCGACGACGTGAGGGCCCTCTTGGTCGAAGCTGTCGATGACGATTCGAATGCCGTTGTCCGCCGCTGCGCAGCGGGCGAATCCGGTAAAGTGAATGCGCGGCGCCGCCGTTTCCCACGAGACGGCGAGGGCGTTCGCAACCCACGCTTTTTCGGTATCGAAGCCCGCGGATTCCCAACAAACGGGGATGGCCGATGGCGTATCCCAGAGCGTCGCCTTCAAAACGAAAAGGCGACCGCACTCGGACCCTATAGGCTCGTCATCCACGACGACCGCTCGCGGCGGCGCCTCGCAGGCGGTCGTGATTGCGCAGAATGCCGAAAAGGCGAATACCCACTTTGACGTTTCCATTGGCAACGACTCCTCGCGGGCTCGAGAGGTTCGAGCGGCGTGAGGGGGTGCTCAGCAAGGAGAGCGCCACGGAGAGCCACGTGCGATTGCACGGCAGAACCCCTATTTTTTAGCCGAAACACGCGGGGCGAGCGGCGCGCCCCCCATGCGCGTGTCCTGGCAGATCGCGGAGGCGCCGATCCAACCGGACGCCCGCGCGCGGCCCCGCCGATCAGGAAACGAAGTACGTCGTCGACCGCTTGTGGCCAGTCTTGTGAACGTTGCCTGCGGCGAGGCCGTCGCGAAGCGCGCGCGTGATCGTCGGCTTGTCGACGCCGAGGGCGGCACGAAGCTGCTCGGCGCGCAGGCCGGTGGGGGCCACGCGGAGCTTGGCCACGACACTCGAGATCAGTCGATCGGTGCCGCCCGAGGGGCTCTTGCTCACGGGCGCAGACGAGAGGCGGGCGCGCTTCGCCGTCCGGACCTCGCTCGGGGCGGGCTCGCGAACGAGGGCGTCGGCGAGGATGTCCGCAAACGAGTGCTCGCTCGCGGCCCGAATCACGTCGTCGGCGAGCGTGATCGCGAGCTTGATGAGGATTGCTTCGAAATCGATAGGGGTAGACACGGGCTCGCGAGACTACCAGCTTCGGGGCGGTCAGGTTTGGCCCGCGGCGCGATTACGTGCCTTCTCCGAGCACTTTGCCGAGCGCGCGCCGCTGTGTGGCGAGCCGGAAGTCGCACCCCGCCGTTCGAGCTCGAAGCCGCCTTTTTTTTGAGCATGGACCGAATTTTCTTTGCTGGATGCAATTCCAGATCCCCTTGGCGCACTGTGCGTTATCGTGATTGCTAGCGACGTACGGGACGTCGGCCCGGTCAACCTTGGGCTGCGGCCTAGGGCGTCGCGCGCCACCGCGAGCGACGCTGCCGGCTCTGCGTAGAGCTTTGCGCCGGCGCTCGGCTGGGTAGTCTAGGTGAATGAGCACCTTCGTTCTCCTCCCGGGTGCAGGCGGCGCGGCGTGGTATTGGCACCTTGTGACGCCGCTTCTCCAACGCGCGGGGCACGAGGTGATTGCGGTCGATCTCCCCGGCGACGACAAGAGCGCCGGCCTCACAGCCTACGCCGACAGGGTCGTCGAGGCCGTGGGAGATCGGCGCGACGTGACGGTGGTGGCACAGTCGATGGGCGGCTTCACGGCGGCCCTCGTGGCCACGCGCATTCCGCTCACCTGCCTCGTCTTCGTCAATGCGATGATTCCCAATCCCGGCGAGACGGCGGGCGCCTATTGGGGAAATACCGGCACCAAGGCCGCGCAGCGCGAGGCGGCGATTCGCGGCGGCTATAGCCCCGAGTTCGATCTCGAAACGTACTTTCTCCACGACGTTCCAAAGGAAGTGGCCGCGGAGGGCGAAAAGCATGAGCGCGACGAGGCGCCCATCGCCTTTGGCGAGGCCGCGGCGTTCGAAGCGTGGCCTGCAATTCCAATTCATGTAATTGCAGGGAAGGACGACCGATTCTTCCCTATCGAATTCCAAACACGCATCGCGAAGGAGCGCTTGGGGCTCGGGGTCGATGCGATCCCCGGCGGGCACCTCGTCTCCCTCTCCCATCCGCGCGAGCTGGCGGAGAAGCTTCTTTCGTACGTGAGCCGCGCCGCTCGGCGCCCGTAGGCTGGCTGTTCGGCGCGTGGCGTGCGCGCCTCACCCGACCGCGAGGGCCTCGTCGAGGAAGTCGTCGGCCTCTTCCAAGATCCTCGGGATCGATGCGACCAGCGCGTGGTCGTCGTTCACTTCGACGAGTCGTACGTGGCTCTTGCCCCGCGCCCATTCGCGCGTGACGTCGATGCCCACCACGGTGTCTCGCGTGCCGTGTACGACGAGCGTGGGGACGCGAAGGTCGGGAAGGCCGTTCCCGTTCCCGTGCGCGTCGACCGCGAGAGCATCTTCGAAGAAGCCGTAGTCGACACGGGTCATTCGGTTTTCGTGGTGATCCTCGATTTCGATGGAGCCAGATCGTCGGTAGTCGCCGAACGCCGCCTCGCCGAGGTTCTTTCGCCAACGCTCGGCGAAACGAAACGCCGGCGCGAGGAGCACCAGAGCCACCACGCGCGGGTCGGTCTCCGCGACGCGCGCCGCGGTGAGGCCACCGAGGCTCGATCCGAAGAGCACCGCTCGGGCGCGCGGGCCCCCGATCTCTTCCCGCACGTGGGCCATCCCGGCCGTGAGGCGCAGCGTCTCGAGGGCAGGTCGCCGTAGATTGAGGCGCTCGACCTCGATCCCGACTTCCGAAAAGTGGGCCGAGACACAGAGACCCTTCATCGATGCGGGGCCCGATGCGAAGCCGTGGAGGTACAGAAAGCGCGGCGCTGCGGGCGCCTTCGAGGTCGGCATTCTAGGGTCTCCGTCGGTTCGGGCTGGACAGGTAAGGCTCGGCGCAAAATACTGGCCGGACAGTATGACTACGCGATCGAAGTACAAAAAGAGCGAAGAGAGTCGGCAGCAGGTGCTCGATGCGGCGGTGGCCACGATAGCCCGTAAAGGGTTCGGCCAGACCAGCGTGCAAGACGTGGCCGACGCCGCGAAAATGTCGAAGGGTGCCGTCCACTACCACTTCGACAGCAAGGACGACCTTATCCAGCATGTGTTGACGCAGTGCTGCGAGGCGCTCAGCTCGCGGGTGCGGTCGGCGTGGGAAAGCCCAGGGACTCCGATGGAGCGTATTCGTCGCGCCGTCGAAGAGATGTGGGCCACACGCAAAGAAGCAGGCGTCGAAATCCGCTGTATTTCCGAGTTAATCGCGCAAGGCGTGCACGACGAGAAGCTTCGCGTGCCGCTCGCGGCGATGTTTCGGTCGAACCGCGAGGAGATCCTCGATGCGTGCGTGACAGGGCTCGTCTCGATGGGGCTCCGGCCCAAGGTTCCGGCGGCGATCATTCCGCGACTGCTCCTCGGCGCCATCGACGGGCTCGCTCTGCATTCGCTTTTCGACCCGCTCGGCTCGGAAGAAGAGGCCGACGTCCTGAAGGCGATCGAGGTCGTGGCCTTCGGCCTTTTCGAGCTCTGACGCGCTGCAATGCGACGCGAGCGAAAAATGCTGCGTCGCCTTGACAAACTGGCCCCGTGTCCAAAGAATACCGGCTGGCCAGTTTGTTTGACCGCTCGCGAGCACTCCCGCTCGCACCGGCGCCCAGGCGGCCCTCACGCGACGGAGGCTCCCATGTTCGAGAACCTGTTCCCCATCCTCGGCCAGCTCGTCACCATCAGCATGGTCGGTGCGCTCATCGGCAGCGGCGCGGCGATGTTCGCGGCCCACGTCGCGGCCAACCACGCTGCGCACAAGAAGCTGCGCGCCACGAATGAAAACGGCCGGGCACGCCGCAGCGCGCCCAGCCGAATGTCCTTCACGGCCTAGCTTAGAATGTGACGACCGAACGAATCGACGTTCCGTCGTGCATCAAGTCGAACGCCTCGTTGATCCGATCAAGCGGCATCGTGTGCGTGATCAGCGGATCGATCTCGATTTTCTTATCCATATACCAGTCGACGATTTTCGGGACGTCGGTGCGCCCTCTCGCGCCGCCGAACGCGCTCCCCTTCCAAACGCGACCCGTGACGAGCTGAAACGGCCTCGTTGAGATCTCCGCGCCCGCAGCGGCGACGCCGATGATGACCGACACGCCCCACCCCTTGTGGCAACACTCGAGGGCTTGCCGCATGAGCGTCGTATTGCCGACGCACTCGAAGCTGTAGTCGGCCCCGCCCTTTGTGAGATTCACGAGGTAGGGAACGAGGTCTTCGCCAATCTCGTTGGGATTCACGAAATGCGTCATACCGAACTTTTCGGCCATGGCTTTTCGCCCGGGATTGATGTCGACGCCGATGATCATGTTGGCGCCGACGAGCCGCGCGCCCTGAATCACGTTGAGGCCAATGCCGCCGAGGCCGAAGACGACGACGTTCGAGCCGGGCTCGACCTTCGCCGTGTGAATCACCGCGCCGAGGCCGGTCGTCACGCCGCAGCCGATGTAACAGACCTTGTCGAAGGGCGCGTCGCTGCGGATCTTCGCGAGGGCGATCTCGGGAAGCACCGTGTGGCTCGCGAAGGTCGATGTGCCCATGTAGTGGAGAATCGGCTTACCGCCGATGGAGAAGCGGCTCGTGCCGTCGGGCATGAGCCCTTTGCCTTGGGTCGCGCGAATGGCTTGGCACAAGTTCGTTTTCGGGTTGAGGCAGTAGTCGCATTGGCGGCATTCCGGCGCGTAGAGCGGAATGACGTGATCGCCGACCTTGAGCGACGTGACGCCGGGGCCGACCTCGACGACGACGCCGGCCCCTTCGTGGCCGAGAATCGACGGGAAGAGGCCTTCGGGATCGTTGCCCGAAAGCGTGAAGGCGTCGGTGTGGCAAACGCCCGTGGCTTTGAGCTCCACCAGCACTTCGCCGGCCTTGGGGCCCTCAAGCTGAACGGTCTCGATGGTGAGCTTCTGGCCGGGTCCGTGAGCAACTGCCGCGCGAATATCCATGGCGCGGGATCCTACAACAAGGCGCTCCGCTCGAAGAACGCGTCTCGCTTGAATTGCTTACAAATCCGTTCACGCTTACAAGACTCAGTCATGGGCTCGGTAGACGCAGACCGGCGGCAGCAGATCCTCGACGCCGCCGCTCGCCTCCTCCACCACTACGGGCCTCACAAAACGACGATGGCCGAGATCGCCCGCGAGGCGAACATCGGAGTCGGCACGGTCTATCTCGAGTTCCCTTCGAAGGAGGCGATCGTCGAGGAGCTGTCGACGCGACGCCACGCGAAGGTCCTCGAGGCGATGCGTGAGGCGTCGTCGAAGGCGTCGATGCGGGCGTCCGAAAGGTTACGCGCGCTGGTCGATGCGCGCGTCCACGCGTTTCTCAAGCTCGCGTCGGACGGCGCCCACGCGCAAGACCTTGTGCATTGCGGAAATGTCGCCGTGAAGGCGGCCCACGGTCGGTTCCTCGAAGAAGAGCGCGCGCTCATCGTCACGGTGCTGCGCGACGGCGAACGCGATGGCGAGCTCGACGTACGCAAAGCCGAAGTGACCGCCGGCGTCGTATTGCGTGCCTACGCGAGCTTCTCACCGCCCTTCGTCTTCAGTCAGCCCGACGCCGAAGTGCAGCGCGCCCTCGCGTGCATGCACGAGATTGTCTTGAAGGGGCTCGTACGCCGCTAAAACGAATCGGCGCGCGCAAAGAGAGCGCGCGCGCGATTCCCGAATTGGCGGCGCGGTCTGCGGGCGGCCTATAGCCCTTTCGCACGGCTCGCGCGAGGTTCGCCTCAGGTCCCGAACCAGCCGCCGATCGTCAGCTTGCCGCCGATGGTGGTGGCCTTGTTGGTTCCGCTTAAGTCCGTATCCAAGAACGGGCCGAAGCCCGCGAAGAAGTGCGGCACCGGGTGGAGCATGAACGGGACGAAGAGATTCAGCGCCACGGCGGTGTTGCTTGCCGAGGGGAGCGGATCAGGCGGCGAGACGCTGGTGTGAGCGATCGAGAGACCGGCCTTCGGCCAGATCGAAATGAGATCCGACAGCGGGAAGTTGTAGCCGACGCGGGGGCCGATTCCGAAGCTCGTCGAGCTGCTGCCACCCGACGATTGGTGCTGGAGGAGAATGGATCCGCCGACGGAGAGATTGCGAATCACGAAGTAGTCGACGGCGGGCTGGAGCTGAATCGTCGTCGTCGAGCCGGTCGCGCCGCTCACTGACGTGTTCGAGATCGTGAGCGCGGCGTCGCTCGAGATGGCGAGCTGGCGCTTCTCGCCGAAGCGATCGGCGGGGGCGTCGGCGTTCGTGTTGTGCGTGAGGCTCTGCCCGTTCACCGTCGTCGACGACTCCTGCGCGCTCGCGAGCGAGGCAAGTGTGAGGGTGACCGATGCGACAGCGAGAGAGGTGCAGACGCGAGCTCGCAAAGACATGACTGACTCCTTAAATAACGGAATACAAACTACGGTTGTGCCTAGTGGCTCGCGGGCATTGCAGGACGCGCGCCGTAAGACGACAGCACGCGACTCGTGGGCAGATGCGCGTATTTCGTCCGTGCGCCGTGGTCGGGCCGGCCAAGCGGCGCGAGCGCAGGGCCGCGAGGCGTAGACGCACAACGTGACGTTTGGCCCCGTGCGCGCACGCCAGGTGTGAACGCGCGCGGCGACTTCGCTTCCTCCGGAAGACCTGCACGCTTAGGATCGGCAAGACGTTCGGTGCCGCGCAAAGCTTTCGCGCCCGGCGGGCACGGAACGCGACGAGCGAGATGCCACCGATGCCTTCGGCCCCCGTACCCGCCACGACGAACGACTCCCGCATACGCCAGGCGTGGCTCGCCGGGATGCTCGTCGCGTCGGCCGCCGCGGTCGCCGCCATCTGGTGCGTGCCCTACCTGCCGACGAACGACGGTCCGCAGCACGTGCTCAGCGGCTCCATGCAGAACCACTACGGCGATGCCGATGCGGCGTACGCGCTCTACTTCGTTCCGCAGTTGCAGTACGCGGAGCGGGGGTTTGCCACGCTGTTCACGTCGTTCGAGCCGTTCGTCGGCTGGCGCAATGCGCTCCGCCTCGTGCTCGCGCTCATCGTCCTCGTTCACGGTTGGGGGTTCGCCTTTCTCGTCCAGCGATTGAACCCCGCGCGACGCTTGGTCGGTTGGGTCGGCTTCGCCCTCGCCTTCTCGTGGCCGCTTTACATGGGCTTCTTCTCCTTCGCGCTCGGCGCGGCGCTCGCGAGCGCCATCATTGCCCTGTCGCTCGGCGAGGCGACGCCCCGGCGCCGCGTCGGCGTTGGCCTTGCGCTCCTCGCGCAGGCCGTCGTTCACGTCGTCACGTCGGCCTTCACGGGGGCGATCATCGCAGCACTCCTCGTGGCGCGGGCCGAACGGGGGACACGACTCCGCGAGCTCGCGCGCGTCGCCGCGATGGGAACCCCTGCAGCCCTCGTCCTGGTGGGCGCGCTACGTGAGCACGCGCCGGCGGCGACGAAACCCGAGCTCGCAAACGGCTACAGGCCGCCTCTCGGCGATTGGATCGCCGAGCTCCCGCGTCTCTTCGTCCCCGGCCCGAGCGCGCGCGCCACGGTGGTCCTGGCCCTATTCGCTGCGGCGCTTGTGTCAGCGTCGATCCGCGTACGAAGGCGCACGGCCACGCGCGACGAGACGACGCTTCTCGCCGCGGCGCTGCTGTTCCTCGTGACGGCGTGCGTGGCGCCCCTCGACATCCCCGCGTGGCAGTACTTCGCGCCGCGCTTTTTCCCCTTCGCCGCGTCGCTCGGCCTGGCGCTCCTCGCGACCGAGCGCGTGCGCGCGCGCGACGCGGGGCGTGCCCTTGCCGCCGCGTTGGGAGGCGTCACCGCGTGGTCGCTCGTGACGTCGATCACGATGCACCGACGGATCTACGACGGCTGCCGCCCAGAGCTCGCGATGCTCGACGACGCCGAGCGCTGGCAAGGCTTCACGCTACCAATAGCGTTCACGTCGGCGTGCGGCGTGGACGTCGTCCCCACGCGCAGCGAGGTTCCCCATCTCGAGAACCAACTTCACCTAGGCAGTCTCTACGCGGCCGCGCGCGGCGGCCTCACGCCCTCCCTGCTCGCCGGCCCTCCGTCGATCGCGGCCTTCGCGGCTCGGCCGCTCGCCGAGGCGCCACCGCGCCCTCTCGTGCCGCCACCCGACCTCGAGGCGCTCGCGCTCAGTCGCGAATTTCGGGCCCTCCCCGCCCTGCGCGCCGCCGTTCTCGATCGCTACGCCGCAATCGGGCGCAACTACGAACGGCTCCTGCTGTTCGGTGCGAGCGAGGTCGAGCCCGCGGCGCTCGAGGCCCGCGGCTACATCGTCGATCGCCGCGAAGGGTCGCTTGCCCTCGCACACTTCGCAGGCTGCCGCGTCGATGCCGTCTTCCCCGTCGACATGGGGGCGGGGCGCGCGCGCGTCGAGTACGGCCTCTCGACGCTCACGGATCCAACGTGGCACGCGTTCCACGACGAGGCGATTCCCGCAAGCGACGGCGCGCGCCACCTCGCCATCGGGCATAGCCTATGCGGCGACGCGTGGATCCGCGTCACACGCAACGGCGCACCCGTCTGCCGTAACGCCGACGCACGCGGCGTTCTCGTGTTTGGTGCAAAACGGGGCGAGACGACCCTCGTCGCGTGTGAGCCCCGTTTGTGAGGCGGGGCAGCCGCGAGGAAATCGAGGCACCTCGCCTAGGTGCAGATCCGCAAGTTTCGGCTGCGCGGAGCGTAGGGGACGGAAGATAGTCTTCGCTCCATCCTCACGAAATCATCATCGTACCGCCGTCGGTGCCCGTTCCAGCGTCTGTGTCGGACGTCTCGCCAGCCGGCGACGTGGCGGTGCTGCTGCAATGGAGAAGCGTGAACGCGCCAAGGCTCCCGAGGCCTTGGAGCAGAGCGCGGCGTGAAGGGCGTCGCAGTTCGATCATTTCCCTTCGTGACCGGCGCGCGAGAAAACCGTCAGGAGAAATCACGCTGGACGCATGGGTCGAGCTCCCCGGCGGCGCGCGACGCACCGTGGGGGACGCGAGCGAGCGCGGCAAGCGTCGCACGCGTCGGAAACGAGCGCGCGCGTTGCCGCGTCGATGCAATAGGGAGGCTCGTTTAGCAGATGATGAAGAAGCTCAGATTCCGACGGGTCGTCGTGACGACGCCGCGCGAGTCGGTCGCTTGAAGGGTGATCGTGTGCGTCGTGCCGCCGCACGCGTTGTTCGAGTCGAAGCTCAGATGCACCGGAAGCGTGTTGCCGGTACCTAGGAAGCCGTCCCGTGACGACGTCCAGCGCAGGTTCGTTCCCGTGATCTCGCCGCCGTCCGGCGACGTGGCGAACCCGCGGAGAACGTACGGGTCGGTCGAGCGGTAGTCCGACTCGTCGTTGAGCGGCGCGAGGATGACGTTCTGGCGGCTTTCGAGCCACGACGTGCGGTTGTCGAGGTTCGACGCGAGCTGGACGGAGCTCTTCGAAAACACCGTGCAGACGCCACCGACGGTCGCGTTCGGATCGTCCGAGCAGAGGCGGGTGATGACACCCTCCGGGACGAACGCGGAGGTCACCGTGTCGTTGCCGACCTCGGTGAGGCTCGCGACGGTGAAGCGCCCCGCGCCGAAGCGCTGGCGCGTGCCAGTCAGGTTCGCGTCTTGAAAGAGCACGGTGACGGGGCGTACTTCGATCCACGAGGTGCGGTTGTCGAGGCTCGCGGCGATCTGCGCTTGGCTCCCGGTGAACGTCTGGCACGTTCCTCCGACGGTCTTCTCGGGGTCGTCCGAGCAAAGGCGCGCGGTGAGGCCGGGCGCGATGCGGAGCGAGGTGATGGTGTCGTTGCCGACGACGCTGAGCCGCCCGCGCGCGACTTCGTGGCGACCGATCTCGAACCCCTCCGCGACGCCGCCGAAGTTTGCATCGCGGTAGCCGACGAGAAGCGGGCGAACGTCGAGCCGGGAGATGCCGGCGGCGGTCGTGAAGGTTCGATTTCCGCCCGTGAGGTTCTCGTACCACTCGCACGATCCGACGCCGTCGCCTTCGTCCGTGCACGCTCGCACGCGCATCGACGGGCCGACCTCGAGGAGGCGCGTCGCGTCGTTGCCAACCTTCGCGAGATCTCCCGCGTTGGCGAGGAACGTCCCCGCGCCGAAGAACTGATGGGCGACGGTATTGGAGCCGCTCGTGCTCGCGTAGGCGACGACCTTGCCAACGAGCGCCGTCGTGTTCAGCGCCTCGGCGGTCGTGCCCACCTCGTCGTGGCCGACGTCACCGCTGCGCGCTTGCTCGCTCGCGGTGCTCTCGTCGCCCGCGGCACCGTTCGGATCGGACTCCGCGCCGCCGCTGCACGCCGTCGCGAGCAATGCGAAGGCGACGAGCCCGAAGGGCACGCGGGACGATGTCTTACCGGAGTTAATCATGTTCGTAGTCTCCAAGGGTCGAAGCCAACTCGACGCGACCGGCGCCGAGATCGCCGCCAGATCGGCAACGACGAACGGCCGATTCGCAATCGACGTGCCATTCGGAGATTCGAGGACGAAGAGCTCTTTTCGTCTTTCGGGCCGGCAGATTTTGCCCGTTTTTCGGAGCATTCGGCAGTTGCGGCGTGCCGAAGTTGCCAGTCGCGGGCATCGCGATGCTGGAGCGGCGAAGGTGCTGACCGACCGAAGAGCGATGCTGACGCGATGAGACGCGCGCCGTGACCGCGCCCCTTCCGCGCACAGAGGGCTATGCAACGCCCCCCCATGCCGGACTCGCGTCGACGCCGAGACGCGACTGCCTAATACTTCTCCGGCACGAAGTGCTGCGTCGCTTCGGGCGGGCGCTTATAGCCCTTTGCCTTCTGGCGCGGCGGCAGCTTGAGGCGCTTCGGAGTGAGGTCCTTGTACGGAATGTTCTCGAGGAGATGGGAGATGCAGTTCAGGCGGGCACGCCGCTTCTCATCGGCCGGCACGACCCACCAACGGGACTCGCTCGTGTCCGTTCGTGCGAACATTTCGTCCTTCGCCTTCGAGTAATCCACCCAGCGCGCGCGCGCTTCGAGGTCCATCGGCGAGAGCTTCCAGCGCTTCACCGGATTCTCAATACGATCGTGAAAACGCTTCTCTTGCACATCGTCGCTCACGGAGAACCAGTATTTGAACAGTAGGAAGCCAGAGCGAATGAGCATGCGCTCGAGCTCCGGCGCCGCGAGAAAGAACTCCTCGAGCTCCGCATGCGTGCAGAAGCCCATGACGCGCTCGACCCCAGCGCGATTGTACCAGCTGCGATCGAACAGTACGATCTCGCCCGCGGTCGGCAGCTGTGTGACGTAGCGCTGAAAGTACCATTGACCCTTCTCGCGATCGTTGGGCGCCGTCAGCGCGACGACGCGGCAGACCCGAGGATTGAGGCAACCCGAGATCGTCTTAATCACGCCCCCCTTCCCCGCGGCGTCACGCCCTTCGAAGAGTACGATCACGCGCTTCTGTTCGATGCGAACCCACTCCTGAAGCTTCACGAGCTCCTTCTCCAGATGTTCGAGCTCGGCGGCGAACCTCTTCTTTGTGAGGCGGTTCGGATCGAACTTCGCGCGCTCTTTCGTAGGGCGAGGCGCGTCCGTCTTTTCGTCTTTCGTCTTGGGCATGGGGGTGTCCCATTGTAACGCGGTCACGGCGTCGGGAGACTCGTGAACGTCTGCCTCGTGGGCCGCTCTCTCGATGGCCAGCAGCGCCACGACCCTCGCTTACAAATGTCGCGCAGCAGTTCGCGTCCCCTCGCGTGAGGTCGAGGTACTGCGTCGACGGGTGCGACAGTGCACGCAGAGCTGAACTGCGCACCGCCGGTCCGCGCACCGCAACCGACCGACAGGCCGCGAGCCTCCGACAGCGCCGCCCACGGTACGAACCCGCCGAAATAGGCCCGTTGGCACGAATGAGGCCAGCCTCCTTGACGAGCCCATGAACGGATTTAGCTTTCGTTCATCACTCAGACGCAAGGTCCTCACAAGGGTGTGAGGGCAACAGGTTTGAGCGGACGCCGGCGCCGAAAGCCGCGAGGAGTCCTATCCATGAGCCAGCTCCGTGGAGGCGCGATTGCGCCTCGTTCTCCGTTCCCGCTGTTGCCCCTTCGTGCGGGCGTTCTCTTTCCCGGCACTATCATCACACTTCCCGTTGGCCGTGCACGGTCGATAGCCCTTCTTCAGAACATCGAGCCCGGCGCCGTCATCGGAGTCGCGTCGCAGAAGAACGCGGCGGACGTCGACCCCAACGAATCCGATCTTTACGCCTACGGCACGTTCGCCAAGGTGCAGCAGCTCGTTCGCACGGGTGACGGTGAGTACCGCCTTGTTCTCGAAGGTCTGCAGCGCTTCGAGCTTCTCGGTCTCGACACGGTCGAACCGTACTGGCTCGCCCGCGGCGCCGAGGTCGAAGAGTTCATTTCCGACGACAACGAAGCGCGCATCTTGGCGCGCCTCCTTCGCAAGCAGGTCGACGACCTCGCGGCGAAGAGCGGCGGATCGATCTCGCAAGTAGGCGCCACCGAAGACGAGCCCGGTCTCGTCGCAGATCAAGTCGCCGCTGCCCTCGGTCTCACCACCGAGCGCGAGATGGACGTGCTGCGCACCATCGACGTCGTCGAGCGCCTGCGCCTCGTGACGCGTCTCTTGTCCGAGGCGAAGACCGTCTCCGACGTGAAGAAGAAGATCGACTCGGACGTTCGTCGCGAGCTCGGCAAGCACCAACGCGAAGCCGTTCTTCGTGAGCAGCTCCGCGCGATTCAGAAGGAGCTCGGCGACGAGAAGTCGAACGACCTCGACGCGCTTCGCGAGAAGCTCGACAAGGCCGGCCTCAGCGAAGAGGCCCGCACCGTGGCCGATCGCGAATTGCGACGCCTCGAATCGAGCCCGCAGCAAGGGGCCGAGCACAACGTGATCAGAACGTACCTCGAATGGATTGCCGACTTGCCCTGGACGACCCGCGCCGACGTCAAAGACGATCTCAACGAGGTCGGTAAGAAGCTCGACGAGGACCACTTTGGTCTCGGCGATGTAAAGAAGCGGATCCTCGAGCACATGGCGGTGCTTAAGCTGTCGGGCAATCCGCGGGGCAGCATCCTTTGCCTCGCCGGGCCGCCCGGTGTCGGCAAGACGTCCCTCGGTCAGTCGATCGCCGACGCCACGGGCCGTCCGTTCGTGCGCATCTCCCTCGGCGGCGTGCGTGACGAAGCGGAAGTGCGCGGTCACCGTCGCACCTACGTCGGCGCGCTCCCGGGCCGGATCGTTCATGCGCTGAAGAAGGCAAAGGCGAAGAACGCCATCGTACTGCTCGACGAGATCGACAAGCTCGGCTCTGGTTGGGCAGGCTCGCCCGAAGCGGCGCTCCTCGAAGTGCTCGACCCCGAGCAGAACAAGACGTTCGTCGATCACTATATGGAGATCCCGTTCGACCTCTCGGAGGTGATCTTCATCTGCACGGCGAACACCCTCGAGACGCTCTCGGCGCCTCTTCGTGACCGCCTTGAGATCATCGAGGTCGCTGGGTACACCGCGGACGAGAAGGTGCAAATTGCACGCACCCATCTCGTGCCGAAGCAGCTGAAGGAGCACGCCATCGACGTGTCGGCCCTCAGCATCACGGACGACGCGCTCCGTGCGATCGTTCGGGACTACACACGCGAGGCCGGCGTCCGGCAGCTCACGCGACAGATCACCAAGCTTTGCCGCGCGGTCGCTCTCGAAGTCGCCCGCAGCACCGACGGCAAGCCGCAACGGGTCGTCATCGAAGAGGGCGACCTCGTGAAGCCCCTCGGCAAGGTGCGGTTTCACAGTGAAATCGCAGAGCGCACGGCCGTGCCGGGCGTTGCAACGGGCCTCGCGTGGACGCCGGTCGGTGGTGACATTCTGTTCATCGAAACGTCGCGGATGCCCGGCAAAGGGCGCCTCGAGATCACGGGCCAGCTTGGCGACGTGATGAAAGAGTCGGCCCGCGCCGCGCTCACCTACGTGCGCTCGAATGCGGGCGTGCTCGGCATCGATCCGCAGTTCTTAGAGACCCAGGACTTGCACGTCCACGTTCCCGCCGGCGGCGTTCCGAAAGACGGCCCGTCGGCCGGCGTGACGATCTTCACCGCGCTCACGTCGCTGCTCACGGGCAAAAAAGTACGCTCCGATACGGCGATGACTGGCGAAGTGACGCTCCGTGGGCGCGTGCTCCCGGTCGGCGGCATCAAGGCGAAAGTCCTCGCGGCGCATCGCGCGGGGATCACACGGGTCATCTTGCCGCGGCGTTGCGGCGATGATCTCGACGAGGTCCCGGAGGAGGTGAAGGCGTCGATGACGTTCTTCCTCGCCGACGACATGACCGACGTGCTCGCCAATGCTCTCGAGCACGACGCCGCGCCGCAAAGCTCCCACGACACCAGCCTCGGCCGCGTCGCCGAGCGTATTGCCGACAACGACGCAGGCGTGACCGTCACGAGCGTCGTTCACCCGGCCGCTTGAAGGTACGATGCCCAACGTGACAGCTCTCGCGCAAGGCGGCGCCAAGACGCCGAATGGAAGACAGAGCCGCGGGGCCGTCGCCGCCGCGGCCGAGCGCGGGAAGGATGGAGCGCCGCAGCCTTCGAAGCTGCGGGCGCTCGGCGAGAGCGTCGCCTACCTAAAGGCGACGCTCGCGTTGGTCTGGAAGTCGTCCCCAGCGATGACGCTGGGGCTCGGGGCTCTCACGTTGGTCGCGGCCACTGTGCCCCTCGGCGTCGCCTATTCCGGCAAGCGGATCGTCGACGCCGTCGTGGCGCACAACCGCGATGCCACGTTGCACTGGGTTCTCATCGAGCTCGCGGTCATCGTCGCGCAGAGCGCGGCATTCCGCGGGCTCGCCCTCGTTCGTACCATCTTGGGCGCGCGCCTTGGCGTCGATATTAATACGACGATCCTCGAGAAGGCCGTCTCCCTCGATCTTCGCTATTTCGAAAACTCCGAGTTCTACGATTCGCTCACACGCGCACGGCGCGAAGCGTCGTCGCGACCCGTCGCCCTCGTGACCGACGGCTTTCAGGTTCTCCAGAACGTCATCACGCTCGCGGGCTACGTCGCGCTTCTCATTCAGTTTAGCGGCTGGGTGATCTTGGCGCTGGTGGTCGCCACCATTCCCGCGACCGTCGCCGAGATGCGCTATTCGAAAAAGGCGTTCAAGCTACGCAATTGGCGGTCGCCCGAGTCGCGCCGCCTCATGTACATCGAGCACGTTCTCGCCGACGACGACCATGCGAAAGAGATTCGCCTCTTCGGTCTGGGTGACCTGTTCCTCGGCCGCTACAAAGTGCTCGCCGAGGCTTTTTTCAAGGAAGACCGCGCTCTCGCGATTCGCCGCGGCGGCGTCACCCACGTCTTCGCGACTGTCGGCAGCCTTGCTTTTTACGGCGCCTACGCGGTGATGGCGATCGCGGCCGCCGCCGGGCATCTCACACTCGGCAACATGACGCTCTACGTGCTCGCCTTTCGCAATGGCCAGCAGGCGTTCCAGTCGGTGCTGGGCTCCATCGGGAGCATCTACGAGCACAATTTGTACATGTCGAATCTGTTCTCCTTCCTCGCGATCGAGCCGAGCGCCCCCGAAGCGTCGGCGACGGCGCTCGTGATCGCCGACTCGAACGCGCCCGAAGTCGGCATCCGCTTCGAGGACGTCGGCTTCCGCTATCCCGACAAAGACGTATGGGCACTCCGCCACGTAAGTGTCTTCATACCAGGCGGCGCGAGCATCGCTCTCGTCGGGTCGAACGGCGCCGGGAAGACGACCTTCATCAAGCTCCTCACGCGCCTCTACGCCCCGACGGAAGGGCGCATTCTCATCGACGGGAAAGATCTCCGCGCGTGGGACGAAAAGGCCCTTCGCGCGCGGTTCGGCGTTGTGTTCCAAGACTTCAATCAGTACCAACTGAAGGTCGGCGAGAATGTCGGCCTCGGCAGCGTCGCGCACCTCGACGAGTCGCCGCGCATCGAGCGCGCGATCGACCGCGGCGGCGCCCGCGAGCTCGTCGACGGCCTCAAGGGGGGCCTCGACGCGCCCCTCGGTCGATGGTTCAAAGACGGAACCGACTTGTCCGGCGGCCAGTGGCAAAAGGTCGCCCTCGCCCGCGCGTTCATGCGCGAAGAGGCGGACATCTTGGTTCTCGACGAGCCGACGGCCGCCCTCGATGCGCAGGCCGAGCACGCGGTGTTCAGTCGCTTTCGCGAGCTCGCCCAAGGGCGCACCACGATTGTGATCTCCCACCGCTTTCCAACGGTGCGCATGGCCGACCGCATTCTCGTGCTCGAAGGCGGCGCTGTCGTCGAAGAGGGTACCCACGCGGCTCTCGTGGCCGAGGGCGGTCGCTACGCGAAGATGTTCACACTGCAGGCCGAGGGGTATCTCTAACCGTCACTTCTGCGCGTGGGCGCGGTCGTCGTCGTCGGCCTCGGGGACTCGAATATCGTCCTTCGTCCCCTCTTGGCGGTCGCGCCCTGCGCTGAGCACGGTTGTGCCCGTCTCCTCGCAAACGATGTTGAACGGCGCATCCCAGGCGTCCGTCGTTTTGGTCCCGCGATCGAGAATGTCCTCCTTCCGAAGCTGACTCGTCGTCGGGCAGCCGTCGCCATGCTGGCTTCGCCACTGCTGCGCGGCCGTCCGAATCACCCGCGCATTGATGAGCGTCATTGCCTCCTGCCCTTTCATCAAATTGGGAAAGACGGCGACCGCCGTCGCCGCGGCGATGAGGCCAAGGATCACGACCACGACCATCACCTCAATGAGCGTGACACCGCGGCTCGCGCAGCGACGGCGCATGGTTGGTATTCGGACCTGTTTGTTCACGCGCAGCTCTCCTTGGCGATGGGGTTTCGACGTCACGAAGGCGCTCAGCAGCGTTCATGCCATTGGGAACTACGGACAAATCGCGCGTCACCCAGCATCGACATGACAGTCTGTCCCCGGCTCCGCGGAGCGCCGACCGCATCTCCGACACGATGTCAGTCGCGGGTTCGAACGGCGCGCTGCTACAACGGGCCATGGCGATTGCGCAGTCCGACGCGACGACGACGACCAATACCGAGCATCACGCGAATCGCAGTGGCGATGTTCTCAGCCTAAGCGCCCTCGAGCAGGCGCAGCTGATTCGCCGTGGTGACCTCTCGAGCTTTGAGCTGACGCGCTTTTACGCCGACCGCATTGCGAGGCTCGATGGGCAGGTGTCGGCCTTCGTCGAGCTTCAGCTCGATCGCGCGCTCTACGCCGCCCGCAAGCGCGATCGGCAGCTCCGCAAGCTCACGACGGTGCCGCCGTTTCACGGCGTACCGACGGCGATCAAAGACATGAACTTCGTGCGCGGTATGTTCACGCGCCTAGGCTCCCGCGGCTTTTTAATGTTCTCGCCGGTCGACGACAAGGTCGTGCGCCACGTGCGGGCGGGCGGCTTCGTGATACTCGGAAAGACGACGACGTCGGAGATGGGCGCAATGCCCGTCGTCGAAACCGACCTTCACCCCCCGACGCGCAACCCGTGGAACCTCACACGTACCGCCGGCGGGTCGAGCGGCGGCGCGGGCGCGGCGGTGGCCGGCGGCCTCTTGCCGATTGCACCGGGGAGCGACGGCGCGGGCTCGATTCGCATACCGTCGGCCTTCAACGGACTCTTTGGAATCATGCCTTCGCGCGGTCGCGTCGAGAATGCCTATGGGCTTCCCGATCACAATCTCCTCTACACGTGCGGCCCTCTCGCCCGCACCGTGGGCGATGCGGCGGCGCTGCTCGATGTCATGAGCGGCGTGACGACGGGGCGCACCCACTGGGCGCCTCCCCCTCCCCGCCCCTTCGCGGTGCTGGCGGAAATCGCGCCGAAGCCGCTCCGCGTGCGCGTCGTCACGAGCACGCCCATCGGGCCGACGGATCCCGAGCTTGCCGCCGCGGTTCTCCGCGTCGCCAAAGTGCTCGAAGCGCTCGGCCACCATGTGACCGAAGGGCTCATGGGCGACGGCGAGGTCGCCGAGTTTTTACCCGTATGGCAGTTCAGCGCCGCCAACGGTCCGGTGCAAGATCGCAAACGGATGCAGCCACTCACGGCGTGGCTTGCCGATCACGGCGCGGGGTTCAGCGAGCTGCAGGTCGCGACGATTCAGAAGAAGCTCGAGAAGCGTGTTCTCGACTGGTTCGAAGGGGCGGACATCGTCCTCTCGCCGACCATTTCCGTGCAGACGCCCCAGGTCTTCGGCCTAACCCGCGCGACGCCCGCGGCGACCTTCGATGCGGCCGCCGCGCTCGGCTATTACACCGCACCGTTCAACACGAGCGGCCAGCCCGCCGCGAGCATCCCCGCCGGCTTCACGCGCGACAGAATGCCCATCGGCGTTCAGATCGTCGGCGCGCCCAACGCCGATGCGACGGTGCTCGCCATCGCGCGGCAGATCGAGATCGCGATGCCGTGGCGCGGGGCGAACGCGTTTCTGCACGCGCGCTGAGGCCAGGACCTCAGCTCGCGTCGACGAGGGAGTGCGACGTCACGACGCCGCCGATGCTCGTGCCGTTCACCGTGACGTAGAGCTGCCCCTCGGTGTGAACGAGCTCCCACTTCGTATTACGATCGAGCGTGTCTCCAAGCGCATCGAGAAATGCCCCTTCGAGGGCGAACACTTCGATTCTCTCGGCTTTGTAGATCGTCTTTCCGCGCGTCGCCTTCTTCAAAAGCTCGGGATCGTTCTGCGTGAACACGACGACGCGCGGCGACGCTTTGCTCGCCTTGTGGAGGCGCTCGGCCGTGGGCGTGCCGATGTCGATCCACGCGCGGA
>JANXMC010000730.1 GCA_025354825.1 Myxococcales bacterium | reverse complement strand
CCGTGTGCTTGCCGTCGAGCCACGCCGTCGCCTTCTCGGTGATGAAGAACTGTGAGCCGTTCGTGGCGGGGCCCGAGTTTGCCATCGAGAGGACGCCCGGCCCCGTGTGGCGGAGCTCCGGGTGGAACTCGTCCTCGAAGCGGTAGCCCGGCCCGCCGGTGCCGCGACCCATCGGATCGCCGCCTTGAATCATGAAGTCCTGAATCACGCGGTGGAAGATCGTCCCGTCGTAATAGGGCTTGTCCTTGTGGGTCTCGCGCGTGCCGGGGTGCGTCCACTCCTGCGTGCCCGTCGCGAGGCCGACGAAGTTTTTCACGGTCTTCGGCGCGCGCTGCTCTTCGAGCTTGATGACGATGTCACCCATCGACGTCACGAAGCGCGCGTAGAGCTGGCCGGTACCGGGCACATTGATCTCGGGAAACGTTGCCGAAGGCATGGAGCTGGCTCCTTGATGAGGGTCTTGGTTGGTGGCGGGCCGAGGATGAAACCACGGTCACGTGGTTCTAAAAAGCGGTTCTTGACCCTCCGCAAACAGGTTTGATACTAAAAAATCCGGATTTTCTCGCAACATCCGAAGCTGTCTGTTTCCATGGGGAGCCCACGTCGTGCATCTTTGGGATGTGGGGATTGAGTTGCGGAGCAGCATCGCTGAGCCGCAACCCACGAAGGTCGCTGCCATAGCGACCTCGTTTGACTGCGCGCCGGAGGCCAACGGTGATCACGTGTCCGAAGTGCGGCAAGGACAATCAGGACCACTACAAATTCTGCCTCGGCTGCGGGGCCGAGCTCCCGCGTGATGCGGCGCCGAAGCCTTTCGCGCCGACGACGCCGGCTCATGGGATGAAAGCCGCGGGCGGCAACACGGGCAACAGCCCGGCTGCCTCCGCCGCGCGCGCCGTGCCCGATCCGTTCGCGGCGCCTCCGGGCCCCGCGTTCGTGCCGCCGGCACCTGCAGCGATCCCGGTGACCGCCGCGGCCGTGGCCGCGTACGTCCCGCCGCCCGCGCCTCCTCCACCGCCAGCACCACCCGCGCCCGCCGCGGCACCGGTCGAAGCGAAGCCCGCGCCCGTCGCGGCTGCAGCCGCCGCACCCCCGGCACCTGCGGCAGGCGGCGCCACCGTGACGTGCCCGCAATGCGGTCACATCAACCAGCCGAACAACATGTTCTGCGGCTCCTGCGGCTACCGCCTCGGCGCGGCCGCAGCGCCCGCACGCGCGCCTGCACCGGTCGCCGAAGCGATGGGCGGCGGCAACGTCGTGCTCACGGCACTGCGCGCCGACGGCAGCGAAGCGGGGAGCTACAATCTCCCCGCGGGCACGCAGACCGTCGGCCGTGAAACGGGCGGCATCTTCGCGGGTGACAGCTACCTGTCGCCGCGCCACGCGACCTTCAGGCAGCCCGGCGGCGGCAAGCTCTCGGTGAAGGACGACGCGTCGCTCAACGGCGTCTACAAGAAGCTTCTTCGCGACCTCCCCGTCGAGCTGAAGCCCAACGATATCTTCCGCATCGGCCAAGAGATCGTCCGCTTCGAGCCGCTCACGCCCGAGGCGCCGTCGCCCGACGGCGTCGAGCGACTCGGCTCACCCTCGAAGGGGTACATCGGTCGCATCGCCCTCGTCATCGGCCGCGAAGACACGGGCAACGCGTTCCCAATCCCCGAGGCCGGCATCCACCTCGGCCGCGAGCGCGGCGACATCCTGTTCCCAGAAGACGGCTACGTCTCCGGCCTCCACTGCCGCCTCGCATGGGAAGGCGGGAAGCTTTTCTTGACCGACCTCGGCAGCTCCAACGGCACGTTCGTGCGCATCCACGTGGAGACCGACGTTCGCTCCGGCGACGTGCTGCTCATGGGGCAGCAGCTTTTCCGCGTCGCGATGTGACCGCGAGCGCGACGGCGACCGCGTTCGCGATTGCAGTCGCGACCAAGACGACGTGACGACGAAAGACCCGAGGCGGCGCGCGCGCCTCGAGGTCGAACCCGCAGCACGAGAGAGCCTTTCGAACGCATGCCGTCATCACCGCGCACCATCCGAGTCGTCGCCGCGGTCATGGAGCGCGACGGCTCGTATTTGATCACGCAGCGCCGCCCGAGCGCCGTGCTGCCGCTTCTCTGGGAGTTCCCCGGCGGCCGCGTCGAGCCGGGCGAGACCGACGCGCACGCGTTGAAGCGCGAGGTGCTCCACCGCCTCGGCGCCGACATCGACTGCGGCAAGCTCATCTCGTTCGTGAGCCACCCGTACGAGCACTACATCGTCGATCTGTTCCTCTACGAGTGCCGCCTGCTCGGCGCCGGGATCGAGCCGCGGGCCGTGCATTCGTACAAGTGGGTCACGAGCGCCGAGTTCGATCAGTACCCGTTCACGCCGGCCGACGAGGCGTCGATGAACAAGCTCCTCGGCGTGACCTGACGCTCGCTACGTGAGCAGCGTTCGTGTGTGGATCACACCCCACGCGATTCCGAGGCCGAGGGACACGAGGCCGCTCACGCCGAGAAGCACGGGAAGCGCGCGGCGGCTCTCGGCGATGCGTGCGAGCGGCACGCCGGCGACGCCCGAGAGCACCGCCATTCCGAGCGACGACCCGAGGCCGAAGAGCGCCATGTAGAGCAGCCCCGCGGCCGGCGTCGGAAGCTGCGCGACGACCGCCGCCGTGAGCGCGCCGCTCCCCGCGAGACCGTGAACAAGACCGATGACAAGCGGGCGCCGCGCGAGGGCGAAACCGCGAACGTGCACGTGATCGTCGGCGCCCGCATGGGTGTGCGACGTCGTCGCGGGACCGTGGCCATGACCGTGCGCGTGCATCGCCGCGGCGCCGTTCCGCCCTTCGCGGACGGCCCGCACGAGAGCGCGCACGCCGAGGACGATGAGCATGCACGCGACGAGGAGCTCGAAAGCCGTCTCGATGCGCGCGGGCATCGCCGCGCGAAAGAGGAACAGCGCGCCACCCACGACGAACAGCGTGAGGGTGTGCCCCGCGCCCCAGGCCGCGCCAAGCAGCAGCCCCGCGCGGGAGGCGCCACGGTGACTGTTTTCGGCCACCAGCGTCGACACCGCGGCCAAGTGGTCGGGCTCGAGGGCGTGGCCCATGCCGCGGATCAGCCCAAAAAACAGCGCGGACCAGGTGAGAAGCATAGGGCACCACCGACCCGGCCGCGAGTGGCACGAATCGCCGGAACCGTAGCACGCGCGCCGCGGGGGCCGTGGCCTGACTAAAGCGCCTGCACCTGACCTTCCGGGACGAGGATGAGCGCCCGCTGCGCAGGCACCGTGACGCTGAGTGAGCCGTCGGTCCCCACCTGGTAGCGCGCCTGCTGCGGATCGAGCACGTCGACGAAGGTCGTGCCGGGCGCGGCGCCAACCTTCATCGCTCCGTCGGCGTTCGCAGACGTGCTCGCCTTGCGCGCATTCGAGTTCACGACGACGAGGGCGTAGCGGTCTGCCGCATCGCCGCCCGCGCGCTCGAAGGCGAAGACGCCGGCGTCGTCTTCCGTGCCGACGTGCGTGGTGCTGAAGCGCACCGTCGTGTCGCCGCGGCGAAGTGCCAAATAGGCTTTACGCAGGCGCGTGAGCTTTGCGAAGTGGCGAAATGTATCGTTGCCAGTCGCAAAACCGGTATTCCAGAGAACCTCGCGGTTGGCGGGGTCGTTCCCGCCCGCCAGCTCTTGCTCCGTGCCGTAATAGAGGCAGGGGATCCCCTCCTCGGTCGTGAGCAGCGTCATCGCGTTGCGAAGCGCGTCTTTGTCGCCCTGGGCGTCGAACAAGAAGCGCGACACGTCGTGGTTATCCATGAAATTCACGAGGGCCTTGTAGGGCGGAACGTGGATCCCCTTGTCTTGCGCCTCGGTGCCGTAATTCACGGCGCGGTCTTTCCAGAGATTGGCAATTTGGTCCGTCCCCTTTTGCTGCGTGGGGTCGTGGGCCATTTGAAAGACGTCGCGGAAGACTTGAAACTTTTGCGAAAAATAGAAGACGCTATCGAGCTCGCCCTTTTGCGTATAGCTGCCGAGAAGCTGGTCGCGCCCGTCGAACGCCTCGCCGAACATGAAGAAGTTGTTCTTCCCTTGGGCGTAGACGCGGTCGCGCACGCCGGCGGTGAACACTTTCCAGAAGTCGTGCTCGACGTGCTTCACCGTGTCGATACGAAAGCCGTCGAAGTCGACCTCTTCGACCCAACGCGCGAAGGCGTCGATCATCGCCGTGCGCACGGCAGGATTTTCGGTGGCGACGTCTTTCAAGCCCCCGGGGAAATCGCCGAGCTCCGTCTGCTGCTCGATGTCGTAATTCAAGATCCGGCCGAGGCCGTGGTACGCCTCGCGCGTCGCGAAAATGGCCGGTTTCGGCGGCACGCGGTTGATGGTCGCGTCGTTGAAAAAAATCATCGGCGCACGCCCCGCGATACCGAGGGACGTCGAGGCCTGCACGCCGCGAATGTCGAAGTCGGGGTCGTACTCCGTCGCGCGGACGACGGGCGACGTTGGGTCGGTCCCCGCGCCCGCATTCGGTTGGCCGGTGCCGCCGATGTAAATGTCGGGGTGGCCGTTCAGGTTCATGTCGTAGAAGAAGACCTGCCCCATGTGGTTCGTCACGATATCGAGGACGATCTTCATCCCGCGATCGTGAAGCGCCGCCGCGAGGGACCGCAGCGCGGGGAGATCGCCGAAATGGGGATTCACCTCGGTGAGGTCTTGTTGCCAATAGCCGTGGTACGAGTCGACGTCGGCGTCGGTCTCGACGTTACGCACGACCGGTGAAATCCACAGCGTCGTGACGCCGAGCTCTTGCAGGTAATCGAGGTGATCTTGCATCCCCCGCCAGTCGCCGCCTTGGTAGCGGGCGAGGGCGCCGGGGCGGACGTTGTAGTCGTTGTTCACGTCGCCGTTGGCGAAGCGGTCGACGATGACTTGGTAGATGACCTCGTCGCGCCAGTCTTCGACGTGATTGGCAAGTACCGGCCTTTTCCCCTCGCGCGGTACTTCGATGCAGCCGACCGCCGGCGCGAGAACGAAGGCGGCGGTGAGGGCGCCGAGGATGCACGTGGCGACGGGATTACGCATGATGGATTCTCTTCTTCAAACCTTCTCGAGAGGCAGATTCGCGGACGCGCGTGCGTAGGCTCAGGCTCACGGGTACGACGAGAAGTTGAACCACCACTCGGCGAGCACGCCCATGAAGTGCTCGGTCTTGCGCTGCGAGAACACGTCTTCCGCGGCGTAAAGCGATCGCGCCCCGCTGTTGCGCGACGTAACCGCGTAAACAAGGCCAATTTGCGGCCGTTTGAACGACCCACGGCCCGTTGGCGAGAAGTACGGGAGAATCGCGCCGCGGAGCAGCGACGCCGTCAGGTTCGCATCTTGATCTTGGTTGATGAGGGCGTACCGCCGCTGCTGGTAGCTCCCTTCGATGCCCACGCCCCAGTGCTCGCCGATGTAGATCTGCGGGCGGGCGATGACGATCCCCTCGTCGTACTTCTCGCGGCTCGTGGGGGCCGGGCTGCCGTCGCGGAAGAAGCGCACGTAGGCCGCGGCCATGACGCCGAACCACTCTTTTTCCCAATTGCCCGACAGCGCAATGAGGTTTTCCGTCGTGCCGTGGGTGCTTTGATCGTTGGCATACGTGGTCGGCGTCGCCAGCGGATCGTAGGCCGCAAGTCCGCTCGCGTGGCGCAAGAAGAGCGATACATACGTATCGCGCTCGCCGGTCCAATAGCCCAATTGTGCGCCGACGAGGTAGCCGGTGTCGCTCGGCAACGCGCGCTCGACGTCGGGGTTCGTCTCTTTGCGAACGCCGGCGGCGATTTGGTGCGCCTCGCCGTAAAGGCTCACCTTGAAGCCCGCTTTGTCCGAAGCGAACACATGGCGGTTTTCCGAGTTACGCACGAAATGCGTGATTTTAAGCGTTTCGATCGTGCGCGGCCGGTCGAGCGTGGTGACGGGCACGGTGCCGAAGCCGTAGGGGGCGACGGCGGGGATCTGCTGAAACTGCGAGTCGTTCTCGAGGCGCTGCATCCCGGCGTGCCCGGCAATCACGGTATCGGCGCCGAGCTTGTACATCGCGCCCGCGCCCATCGTATTTTGGTTATCGAGCGGCCACCAATTGAGGAGATAAATGTCGTCGCCGCGGTACATCCGCGAGCCCGCCCACATCGTGAGATCTTTGTAGCTCGCCTGAACGTAGAGATTGCGAACGCCGATGTGGTCCGTCGCGTTGCCCGTGAAGTGGAAGAACTCGGGGAAGAGCGCGAGGGTCGTGACGATGCGCGTTTTGATGTTGTCGCCAAACGTATCTTCGCGGCGAAGCTCGAACTCCGAGTAGCTCGCTTCGTCGACGCGCGCGCCGTACGCCACGATGTCCGCGGGCCTGCCGGTGCCGCCGCGAAGATCGCTCGCAACGCTGATGCGACCGTAGGAGCCAAACTCGAATCTGCCGGTATTTTCCGCCTGGGCGGGGCGACCTTCGCGCACCGCGACCGACGGCGTAGGCGACGCGTCGGCGGCCGTGGGGTCCTTCGCGACGACGGCGGTGGCCTGCGTTGCCGGAGGCGGAGCCAAAGTCGCGGGCGTGTGCTCGGCCAGGGCGGACGCGGGCTCGGCCGGGGCGGCTTCGGCCTGCGCGAAGGCGCGCGCCGGGAGAAACACGACAAGCGCGAGAAGAGCGAAAAGCCCGACAGGAGCGACCGATGCAGCAAACGCAGAGACGGCGGCGAGCGGGCGCGAGCGACGGCAACGCATGGCGGGTGTGTCCTGTCGGGAAGCTCGCGCGAATCGCGCGAACGGTACCGGCGCGTACCATTCGATTTCGGCGCGGGCCATTGAAAAGTAACTCACGAATGCGTTACGAGATTCGCGACTGCCCACGATGAAAAGGTTCGACGTGGCGCGGCATTCAACCGAGCGCGTGTCTCGTGCTACTTCGTTTGCCATGGGTGACCTGCGTTCTGCTTCGTCGTCGGCTCGGTGGATGACCCTTTCGATCGCGCTCGCGGGCCTCGTGGCGTGCTCGAAAGCCGCGCCCGAGAAGGCCGCCCCCGAGCCCGCGCCTCTCGCCTCCGCCCCGGCAACGCCCACCCCGCTGCTGCCACCCGGCACTACCGCCGCGGAGGTCGCGTCGGTCGCCGCCGAGACGCAGCGCTTCGGCGCGCCCATCGGGACGGCGGCACCGGTCGCCCTTGCGGACGTTGCGAAGAGCGCAAAGTCGTTCAAGGGGAAGCGCATCGTCACCACGGGCACCGTCGCCGCCGTCTGCCAAGAGCGCGGCTGCTGGATGGAGATCAAAGACGAAGGGGGCGACGCGAACGTGCGGATGCACGGCCACGCGTTCTTCATCCCCAAGACGGCGAGTGGCAAAAAGGCCCGCGTCGAGGGGACGGTCGTTCTCATGAAGGACGGCAAAGAGTGCGACGAGATGGCGGCGACGGGCGCGCAGCTCGAGCTCGACGCGACGGGCGTCGAGCTTATGTGATTACGGCTTTACGAAGACGCGTGTTTGACGCGGCGGAATCGCGAGGCTCGGCCCGCTCACCGTCGTCTGCGTAACGAGCTCGGTGAGGGCGCCGCTCGGTAAACCCGTGGCGCTCTCGGAGTTGTCGCCCCGGTTGATGGCGACGTAGACCACGTCGGACCCCGCGCTCATCGAGAAGACCCACAGGTTCGCGTTCGACGTGATCGCATCGCGCCGGCCGCGCCGGAGGGCGGGGTGATCGCCGCGGATTTTCGCGAGGCGCGCGATGCGGTTGCGCAGGTTGGTCTGATCGGCAGACCAGCCGGTGAACGTCATCATGCGGCGGTTGTCCGGATCGGCGCCCCCCGCCATGCCGATTTCGTCGCCATACAAAATCGACGGCGCGCCTTTCACCGTGAGCAGCACGGAAAATGCGTTGGCGAGGCGCTCGTAGGCCGCGGCGTTCCCTTCGCCGCCGGCCGCGCCGATCGATCGTGGCAAGTCGTGATTGCCGACGAACGTGCTCATCACGACGTTGGCGCCATAGGCACTTTCGCTCGTGCCCACGGCGCCGATGAGATCGTTCATCGACCCCTGATTCCGAAGCATCACGTTCTCGATCGTCGGCCGTAGCGCGAAGTCGAACTGCCCATCGAGCATGGTCGACGGGTTGATATGCACTTTCAGCTTCGCCGGATCGCCGTCGTAGGTTTCCCCGAGGAGATAAAAGCGCTCACCCGTGATTTTGCTCGGGAGAATTTGCGCCGTAATCTTGGTCCGCAAATCTGTGAGCCAGCGAATGTCGACGTGCTTGATAGCGTCGAGGCGCAGCCCGTCGAAGCCGTAGGTTTTCACCCACGAGACGACGTTGTCCGTCGAGAAGGCGCGGGCGGTGTCGTTGCCGTAGTTCCAGTGGGCGAGCATGGGTGTGAACCAACACTTGTTCCCGGGCTGCGAGCCGTCCCACTGCCACGTGCCGTTCACCTGGCTGAAGACCTCCCAGCCGGTGCTGTCGCAGTTGGCGTAGGGGTTGCCGTTGTCGGTCCAAAACCAGTCTTTGTGTGCCGCGTAGGTGGGGCTCGTCACGTGGACGTGGACCATCGCGTAGTCGACGACGACCTTCATGTTGTGGCCGTGGGCCGCGTCGACGAGGGCCTTGAGATCGGCCGCGGTACCGAAGCAGTGGTACGGGTTCGCCGGATCGAGATCCTTCGGCCAATAGGCGTGGTAGCCGGTGAACCATTTGCCCGCGTTGGCGCCGACCCCCTCGTCGGGGCCAACGGCATTTTCGACCGGCACCGAGAGCCAAATCGTGTTCACGCCGAGATCGACGAAATAGCCGTCGTTGATCTTCTTCGTAATCCCCGCCCAATCGCCGCCCTTGTAATTGGCTAAATCCGATACCCGACTATCTGCGACGTGACATGCGTTCTGGCCATCGCCGTCGACGAATCTGTCGACCATGGGGAAATAGATGACCGCGTCGCGCCAGTCGAAAACGCCCGCGGGCGTGGCGGGCGGATCGGCGCAGGTGAACGTGGTGCACGTCGTCGCGGCGTAGACGTTGTTGCCGTCGGGTGGCGACGTAGGCTTCGTCGCGTCCGCCCTCCATTCGGCGCATACGCCCGTGGCCGAAGGGTTGATGCAGTATTTGTACTGAACCGCGCGGCCATAGGGGAAGGGGACGGTGACCGTCCAGTTGCCGCCGACCTTCTGCATCGGCGCGCCTTTCGACCACGTGCTGGGCGCATCCCAATCGCCGCGAAGCTCGACGGCGGTCTCGGTGGTTGCGGGAATCGCGAAGACGGTGGCGCAGCGCTTCGAGTCGTCGGCACAGACGGGCGGGCCCGCGTCGAAGCCGCCGCCGCCCGTGGTGCTACCGCCGCCGGTCGCGCCGCCGTTGGACGAGCCGGAGCCCGAGCCGTAGCCGTCGCCCCCGCCGCCGTTGCCCGGGTTGTACGACCCGGAGTCGGGCGGCGAGCCGTAGTCCGTCGGCTTGATCGTGGCGTCGCCACAGGCGGCGGCGAGGAGCGCGGCAATCGCGGACGACGACAACACAAGGGCGCGGGAGGCGTTGAGGCTGGCCATCGGGGAGCTCGCGGGGAGGTGAGGGGGCACGTCGCGCCGCCTGTTTCGGCGGATTTCTACGGTGTCGGAGGCGCGCAGACGCTCGTCCGTGGCACGTAGATTCGGACGGAGAATGGCGCCGGGTCGAGCTTTGTCAACTCAGAGGTGAGTGTCGCTTGGGCGCCTGTGAGCGCCTCGACGTACGCGCCCGGCGGGACCCCCGGAAACACTGCAGAAATACCGACCGATGGGTCGCGCGAGGCGACGACGACCGCCGTCTCTAAACCGTCCCCCTCCCGTGCGAACGCCATCGACTCGGCGTCCGCGAAGAGCGCGCGGAACGCTCCGCGGCGAAGCGCGGCGATGCAGCTACGCGCTTTTCCGAGCTTGGCGACGAAGGCACGGGTTTCGCGCTGCCCGTCCGTGAGCGCGTCGTCGGCAGGCATCACGCGGCGCGAGTCGGGGTCATTGCGACCGGCGAGGGCGACCTCGTCGCCGTAGTAGACGACGGGCGCGCCGGGCAGTGTGAAGATCACACCAAGAGCCAATCGCTGTTTGGCGTAAACACGCGGGTCGGTGGACTGCGGCGCCGGGCTCCAGCCGTCGCCCGATGCGTCGCCGGCGCTTTCGGACGAGAAGCGTGTGACGTCGTGGTTCCCGATCATCGTGGCCATCACCGCGCCGGAGTCGCGCCACGCGGCCTCGCCCGCGACGACCGCGGATTGCACGTCGGCCATCCCGGCGGCGCTCTCGGAGGCGACGGCGCCGCGGAGCGCCCACATGAGCGGAAAGTGGAATTGGCTATCGAGGCCAAAGGGGCCTAATTGGTATTTGAGTAAATTGTATCCGCCGGGCCCGGTGAAGTTCTCGCCGAGGAGCATCATCGGATTTCCTGGATGGGCGAACCGCGTGCGAAGGGCCGAGACGATGCGGCGCGTGGCGGCACGCGGCATCATCGGCACGGCGTCGATGCGCACGCCGTCGCCGTCAAAACGGTCTACCCACCAGGCGACGTCGTCGGTGCCTTGGCGCGCCATGTCGCCGTTGGTCCAGTCGAAATCGGGCATGTAGGGCGCAAACCAGCACGAAAGCCCGTGGGTCGCCCAGTCGCACGCGCCTTGGCCGCAGACGCACGTCGGCGTCGCTTCGTTGAACCAGTGGGCCGCGCGCTTGTCGGCCCAGTAGGGATGCTCTTGGTGAACGTGGTTGGGGACGACGTCGAACAAAACGCGAACGCCGCGGGCGTGGGCCGCTGCGAGAAACGCGTCTACGTCGGCCTCGGGGGCAATTCGTGAATCTGTCTCGCGCGCGGCAATTGGCCAATATCCGTGGTAGCTCGAATACGAACGACCGTCGTTGCCGGGGAAGTCGTCTTTGGGATTCGCGTAAAGCGGCGATAGCCAAATCATGTTTACGCCGAGGGGCAGGATGGGACCGTCGCCGCCCGCTTCGAGGGCGCGCGTGAGGCCGCGAAGCGTTCCGCCGGCGCGTGCGGAAGGCGTGGTGGGCGTGGCGAGCGCGCCGTCGTCGCCGCGGTAGCGGTCGACCATCACATGATAAATGACGGCGTCGCGGAGGTCGAAGGGGCGCGGCTCGACCCACGCGGTGGCGTTTGCGGCCTCGGCGATGCGCCCCGTGGCGTCGCGCGCGGCGAGGACGAAGGCGTGCTTGCCGGGCGCGAGACCGCTCACGATGACGCGAAGATGGCCGCTTGCCGTGGAGATGGCGCTCGCGTCGACGGCGTAGACGTGGCCGTCGCGCCCCGTGAGCGTGACCGACGCGGGGTCGACGGGGTCGCCGGCGCGCGACGCGTC
>JANXMC010000585.1 GCA_025354825.1 Myxococcales bacterium | reverse complement strand
ATCACCGCGCCTTGCTACTGGGTCTCTCCCGTCGGCGCCCTCGCCATCGGCGCATCGGCGGGTGTGATCGTGATCCTCGCGACGGATTTGCTCGAGTGGCTGCGCATCGACGACCCCGTCGGCGCCGTCCCCGTGCACGGCGCCTGCGGCATCTTCGGCACCCTCGCCGTCGGCCTTTTCGCATGTGGCAAGTACGGCGCACCGGGCCCCAGCGGCGCGGACGACTCCGCGGGCGCCGTGGTGACGGGGCTCTTCTACGGCGGCGGCTCGTCGCAGCTCGTTGCGCAGCTCATTGGAAGCGCGTCGGTGACAGCGGCCACGTTCGGCGTCTCCATCGCCATGATGTACGCCATCAAGGCCACGGGCTTCCTCCGCGTGTCGAAAGAGGGCGAGCTCGAAGGGCTCGACATCCACGAGCACGGCGGCACCGCGTACCCCGAGCTCGTTGGCGGCGTGGGCTACTCGGCCCCTGCTCCCGATTCAGCAGCGGGCGCCACGGCTCTCGCCACGTCCGCGTCCCCCGCGGAGTGATCCGCCTGCAGCCGCTCGGGTTTCGGCGAAGGCCGAGGCCCGGGCGTGTCTGCAAGCATGCACGCCCCGAGAAGCTCGTTCATGAGCGTGATGCGCGCGGACAGAAGCTCACTGTCGGAAGCACGGATATCGAGACGATCGATACGCCCGTCGGCCGCCATCGCACTGCGGCAGTCGTTCGCCACCAGCGCGCTTTGAAGCGCGCGCGACGCCGTCGCCACGTCTTCGCGCCCCGTGCGATCCGCAATCGCCACCACGTCGGCCGCCTTTTGCGCCACGCATGCGAGATCCGATGCGCAGAGGAGCTTTGCGGCCGGCGGCGCGTCGCTGACGAGCTCCGCGGCGTTTCGCTCACGGGAAGTCTCGGCATCCCGCACTCGCGTAGAAATGCGCGCGCTCCGATAGGCAAATACGAACGCAGCCATCGCCGCGAGCGTGACGGCAATGGGGACACGGTAACGCGGCCAATCCAAATTCATGCGCGCCCTACGCTTTGCCGACGCAGTTGGGGCACGTCCACAGCGCGATCTCGCGCGCCGTCGCGGGGCGCACGACGTCGCGCCACCCCGCCTCGTGAAGGCTCTTCTCGGCCCCATCGCGATCGGCCCCGAGCTCGCCGCGTTTCGCGCCGCAGGTGTCGCACCGCGCTGCAAAGATCTTCGTTTGAAAGTGAGCGGTCAGCATTGCGTCAACGGTAGCGACAGGCGGGCTGGTCAGCACGGGTCTTGCTGAGAGTATGAGAATGCCTTCGAGTCAAATACCGGCGAGCGCGCACAAGACCTTCTGCCATCTCGCCTCGGGCGTTTCTGCGCGCGACGTCGCGCACGCATCCCGCAGCGTTGCCCTTGCATTCCTCAACGGGGTTGCTGGCGGCTGGGGCAAAGCCGAGCTCGCGGCATGGCTGAGTGGCCCTTATGCAGGCGTCACGCGCTTCGCGGCGGGTCCGACGCATGGGCAAAGTGACCCGCCTGCAGGCCAAAGTGCCCCGCCCCTGGGCGCGGACGACATCGCGACGGTGTTACGCGACGCGCGATGGCGAGCTCTCGCCGCCCTGGAAGCTGCGTCCGGCACAGGCGCAAATTACGCAACGACCGCCCGCGCGCGTGGCCTCGTCGTTCCGTGCTTGGACGACGGAGGCCACCACGGATTCGCGGCGGCGTCGGCGACGAACGCTCGACTGCACGACCGCGTGTTGGCGCTGTTCGCGGTAGATCGGTTGGTAAACCCAACGCTCCATCGCGACGCGCTCTACGTGTGCTCGCGGTGCGAGCGCGTCGTGGTCGATGCCGCGACGAAAGAGCGCGGAGTCTGCACAGCTCACGGCCCAACGGCGCCGATGGGTCGAATGAGCGACGCGCGAAGAGGGGATACGACGCGCGTGACGAAGCCCTATGCGTACCCGGCGTTGGAGCATATGGGACCGAGGCCGACCTAGAGAGCGGCGGCTACGCGGAGGCGGACCGGGGCGATACGAGCCTCGCATCGTGGAACGCCATCGCGGCGCGCACGACGCGGCGCGGGCGGAACGGAAGTGTGGGAAATAGGTCCGAGGTGCCGGACACGCTTGCCGGTCTCCTAGACTATTTAGAGCATCCACCCCCGATGCGTCGCCTACGACGCCTCGAGTTCGGGCTTCGCATGAAGTTCGTGAGAGGCGCTGGCGCGTGAGGTTTCCCGTGGCCATCCCGAGGCTGTCACTCGGCGCGGGGCCCTTGCCCGCTCACGTGTTGTCGCGCTTTGCGTAGGCGTCGCCTCGTGGCCCCCTCGCTGCGCCTTGAACGTGTGCGGAAATGTGGCATCACATCGCCGCGAGCGGGGGAGAGCTGGACACAAGATGATCGATCGTTGGGTTGGAAAAGCGCGTCTTGTCGGGGTTTTGTTCGTTACTTCCGCAAGCGCCCTAACGCTTGCAGGATGCACACAATCCGTCGACGCTTCAGACGGCGACCTCGGTGCGAGTGAGGCGGCCATCGTCGGCGGGCGCACGCTCACCAACGCCGATCCGATCGCGCGCGTGACGGCGGCCATCGTCGACGCGAACGCCGACGGCGAGCAGTTCTGCTCCGGCATCGTCCTCGGCTCACGCCTCGTGCTCACGGCGGCCCACTGCTTCGACGACCGCGCGCGCAAGCCGTCCGTACGCGTCTTCGTCACGGGCAAAGTCACGGTGACCGCACGCGCCGTCGCCGTGCACGCGGGCTACGACAAGGCGACGCGCGAGGCCTACGACAAGGTCATCGAGAACGCGTCGTCGTCCGATGACATCGCGCTCCCCGACGCGCCGCTGAACGACATCGCACTTCTCTATTTAGACTCACCGCTCCCCTCGCCCATCACGCCGGCGCGCATCGGCGCCGCACTGCCGCGCCCGTCGTCGCCCCTCGTGACGGCGGGCTTCGGCTGCACGACAACGGCGTGCGCGAAGAGCGACGTGCTCCGCGGGGCCGACATGACCGTCGTGAAGACGGCCGCGGACCTGAACCTCGTCGTCCTTCAAGCCTCGAAAGCGCGCACCGGCGCATGCTTCGGCGACAGCGGCGGCCCCGACTTGGTGGCGCCGCACAGCTCGAGCAGCGCCGTGCAGGTCGTCGGGATGGTCTCCACGGGCCCCGAGACGTGCAGCACAGGGATCTCCGTCGACACGCTGCTCGCGCCGTATGCCGATTGGGTGGATGCGGCGACGAGCGCTCTCGCCGCGGCGAAGGCGTCGACGACGGTGAAGCGCATCTCCGTAGGCAACCCGTGAGCGCTCGCCGCGTCGCCGAATCTCGGCAGCGCGGTCGTCGCAACGTGCCGACCTTCAGCGCGCCGTCATCCCGCCACCGGGGTCGCCGAGGATCGTCCGAACGCGATTTCGCATCGGCGGGTTTTACGCATAAGGGCCGATGTCGGGAGAGGCATCCCGTCGCCACGGCGATCGTGGCAGGCTCGAAGGGTGAACACCAACGTCGTCAACTTGAACCGATTCCGGAAGAAGAAGCTGCGCGAGCAGAAGGCGAAGCAGGCTGACATCAACCGAATACGCCACGGGCGAACACAGTCGGAAAAGGATCGCGAGCTTACCGAGCGTGCGCGCACCTCGCGTGCAATCGAGGGGAAACGGCTCGAGCCGGCGGCGGGAGACGCGCCCGAGGTTCCGCCCAGCGACAATGATACCGACGGCCTGTGACTGCGTTTTACGCCGACTGCCCGCCGTCGACGTCGATTGTCGTGCCTGTGATGTAGGCCGCATCGGGGCCTGCCCGGAAGAGAATCGCAGCCGCGGCTTCTTCCGGCTTTCCGGAGCGGCCGAGGGGAATTGCCGTTCTCGATCGTGAGCGCCCCTACCCTCGACGTAGACAGTCAAAAGCGTTCGTTGTCGTTCTGCGGAGCCTGCGGCCATGCCCGCGAACCCTGGCCGTTGATGGTCGTTCCGCCGAACGTGATCATCGGCACCGCGCCGAGCATGTCCGCCGGGAACGACAGGACCGGCGTGCTCGCCTTGTCGAGGGCCGCAGCATGGGCCGCCGTGAGCTTCACGTCGAGCGCGCCGACGTTGTCGTCGAGCTGCTCCATCGTACGCGCACCCATGATCGTCGACGTCACTCCGGGCCGGTTCTGCACCCACGCGAGCGCGACGCGCGGCACCGTCGTCGACAGCTCCTTCGCAACGGTCTCGAGAACGTCGAGGAGATCGAAGGTGCGGTCGTCCAAGAAGGTCGTGACGCGCGCGCCGCGACCGGCTTCGTGCTTCCCCTTGTCGGCACGCTTGTACTTGCCACTAAGCGCGCCGCCACGAAGCGGCCCCCACGGCGTAATCCCAAGACCAAGCTCCTCGGCCATGGGTACGAGATCGCCTTCGACCGTACGCTGCAAAAGCGAATATTCGATTTGGAGCGCAATGAGCGGCGACCAGCCGCGCAAAAGGGCCATCGTCTGCGCCTGCGCCACCTTCCACGCGGGCGTATCGCTGAACCCCAAATAGCGAACCTTGCCGTCTTGAACGAGCGTCTCGAGCGCGCGCATCGTCTCTTCGATCGGCGTCGTCTTATCCCAAACGTGCATCCAGTAGAGATCGATGTAATCGGTCTTCAAACGGCGGAGCGACTCTTCGCACTGCGCGATAATCGCTTTGCGGTTCGCGCCGCCGCCGTTGGGATCTCCCAAAAACATATTTGTACAAAACTTCGTCGCGATGACGACGCGGTCTCGCTTTTTGCGGTCGTGCCCAAGGTGCTCGCCGAGGATCGCCTCGGAGTGCCCCTTCGTATAACCGTTGGCCGTGTCGACGAAGTTGCCGCCGAGATCGATGTACTTATCAAGGATACGCGTCGCTTCGGCCGGCTCCGAGCCCCACCCCCATTCTTTGCCGAACGTCATCGCTCCCAGGCAGAGCGGGCTGACGCGAAGACCAGAGTGTCCGAGGGTGACGTAATGGGCGAGCGGCATGGCGCGGTCGTATCGTAGGTACCGACGCCGATCAACGGGACGGGAGGCGGCGCGCGCCCCCGTCGCAGGCAGCCTAACCGCGGCGACCCGACAGGTTCGTCGTGCCGTCTGGAAATCCGGGCGCCATCATCGCCGCGACGCGCGCGGGCTTTCGTACCCCTTCGCGCATCATCCACGCGTCGGCCTGGGCCACCATCGAGGCGCCGTCCGCGCCGCCGACGAGCTCACCCATGCGCCTTCGCGCGCAGACGACGAACAGCCCGAGCCCCGCGTCTTCCAGGGCGTTGATCGCCATTTCGAGCTCCCGTCGCGCGCCGTCGAGATCGCGCGTGATCGTCTTCGAGCCGGCGCGCAAGAGAGCTGCAACGCCTGCCGCCCAGCGCGCACCGTTGGCGGCGAGGGCATTTGCATCGGCCTCGACGACCCTCAAGAGAGGTGCCGCGCGCGACGGCGAACGCGCCGCGAGGGCGACGTTGCACATGCCGCGCAGTTGCGTCGCGAGGACGCGAATGAACTCGATGTGAAGCAGCATCGACGCCTTCAGCGCCGGCCACCGTGAGGTCACGCGCTCGACGGCGCGATCGGGCTCGTCGTCGTAGAGGTCGATGTACGAAAGGGCGAGCAGCTCGTGCCAGTGCTGAATGTGAAACCCCTGGGGCGACCATCGCGCCATCGCTTCGGCGGCGAGCGTTCGCGCGGTGTGCGGCTCGTCGGCGTAGAGCCAGCAGTGGCTCGCAAACCCGATGCAGAGGTTCGTGCCGAGGAACAGATCGCCGCGATCGTCGGCCTCGCGGCGCAGGGCGCCGTGGCGCCGCGTGGCCTCGCTCAGATTGCGAGCGGCTCGGGCTCCCCCGGCTTCGCGCCACCCGTGCGCTGCAGAATCTCAGGCCCCGTCGGCCTGTCGCTCGGATGCGTCGCGAGAAGCTCGGCGCAGAGGGCGTCGAGGTCCTCCGGCACGCCGTCGGCGAGAGCGCTCGCACGCGGCGCGCGCTCCGACTGCTTCGCGACGAGCACGTCGATGGGCGCGCCTGCGAACGGCACCTGCCCCGTCAGCGCTTCGAAGAGCACGACGCCCACGCCGTACCAGTCTGCAGCCTCCGTCACCGGCCGCGGGTGCGCCTGCTCCGGCGCCATGTACGCAGGCGTTCCGATGACCGAGTTCGTGTCGGTCCCGGGCTCGTGGCCATCGCTCACGTCGGCGGCGATGCCGAAGTCCAAGAGCACCACGCGCCCCGTAGACTCGACGAGAATGTTGGCCGGCTTCACGTCACGATGAAGCTTGCCCGCGCGATGCACCGCATCGACGGCCGACGCGAGCTGCGCGAGCGCCGCACGCAGCCGCAAAAGCCCCGCGTCGTTGCACGGCGACTGCAGAGAGCTCGCGGTCGCACGCTCGCCCGACACGCCGGAAACAGGCGGCGCTTCGGACGCAGGCATCGTTCGATCGAGCTCGCCCACGAGCGTCGGCTCGGCGCGGTACCCCGGCCCCGACCCCCAAACGTGCGCGAGAAAATCCACGCCCGTCACGAGATCCATCGTGAAGAACCACTCGTCGTCGTCCCCGACGAGCTCGTGGAGGCGAACCAGGTTCACGTCGACGATGTCGGCGAGGGACCGAAACTCTTTCTTGAAGCGATAGAGCGCCGCCGGATCGAGATTCGAAAGCGTCTTGATCGCCACACGCATTCCGCGCTGACGATCGAACGCCTCGTAGACGACCCCCATGCCGCCCGCGCCAATCCGACGCCGAACGTCGAAGCGCGACGTGCCCGCAAACTCGAGGGCCCTCACCTGCAAACCTTAACACCCCCGCGCCGCCACGCGATGTGCGCTGGGCGCTCGAGAGAGCGAGAGCCGAGAGAACGAAGTTTTGGAAGCTGAAAGGGAGAGGAACGGGGATATTGTACTTTGCACTATAAACTCAAAGTCTCAACGTTCCTCCCCCCTTGCAGCGCCCCCCCTTCCTTCTCTCGACCTAGCTGTATCCCCTGGGAATCAGGGCCATTCGAAGGTGTCGATGACGACGGGGGGGCCTTCCGCGAGGGGGT
>JANXMC010000681.1 GCA_025354825.1 Myxococcales bacterium | reverse complement strand
CGAGATCGTGCCCGTCGATCTCCGACTCGAACGCATCTTCGCCGACGCGCTCTCCACGACTCCGAGCTCGCTCAGGTTCGAAGCTTTCGCGCGAGCCGACGACGACCCTCGATTCGGGAACGCCGACGGTACCGTGACCTTCGAGGAGCTCGACGCGATGAGTCTGGCGGAGGTCGCTGCCAAAACAGGCTCGTACGCAGCCGATCCTAGCACTCGCCCCACGCTCGGCGACTTCGTCGCCGCGCAGCTCGCCTTCGCTATCGGCTTCCGCTCCTCGGGCGTCTGCACCCCCAACAGCGCGGCTCCGCGCTGAGCGATTGCGCGGGGGCGCGTCCTCCGCGAGCGCGCAGCGCGCAGCGCGCCGACGCCTATTCCGTGAGCGCCGACGACGCGCCGTCGCCCGTCGGCGCAGGCGAGGTCGCGGGCGCGTCTGGCGCGCTCCCGCTCGCGGGGGCCTCCGCCGGCGCCCCATTCGGCGACGTCTGGCGCACGAGCGTCGGCTCGACGCCAGCGGCGACGCGCACGTGCATCTCGCGGCGCGCGACCGGGTCGGCCCAGCGCAAACGGAGCGCGTGCTCGCCGGCCACGACGCTGCGACGGAAGATGGGCGACTCGCCGAGGGACTTCCCATCGAGCTTCACGTCGTCGCATGCGGGGACGCACACGACCGACAAGACCCCGCGGGGTCCCGTGGTCACGACGCCCAGCGCCGATGCGCGCGGCGTGGCCGCGGCGTCGAGCTCGGCATCGAGCGCAACGCCGCCGTCGCCCTCGGGCGAAAGATCGGTCGGCAAGCGGCTTCGCGACGCGGGCATTGGTGCCGCGGCTCGCTCGATCTCGCGAGCATCCACGCGACGCGCGCCGCGGCTACCCGGCTTGAGCCTATCGACGATGAGCACGCCGTTCACGACGAGGCACGCGGCCACGATCACGCCGACGGCGACGACCGCCGTCCGTCGTACGAACACCTTGCGTGGCCCATCTTTGGAGGGCCTGAGGCTCGCGCTCACCGAGGGGCGCGGCAACGTGGGCGTTCCCTCCTCCTTCACGGGCGCACGCACGGGCTCGGAGACCGCCGCGGCGGGGCGTACCGACGGCGGCCGCGCGGAGCGCACCATGATCTCGGTGCGGTCGGCGTCGTCCTCCGCGGACAGCGTCACCGCGGCTTGAAACGACTCGAACGCAAACCCGGGATCGGGGTGCCGCTCCGTCGTGTCTCGGCGTAGACAGCGATCGAAAAATGCATCCATCGGCGCCGGCACGCGCTGCGGGATCCCGAGCTCGGCGGCGCGGATCGACGCCGGCGGAATCTCGGCGTGGACGACCTGCTCGTAGATGTCCGGCAGCTTCGCCCGCGCGCCGCCGCGCCAGAACGTGACCCCCGCGATCATGTAAAACGCGACGGCGCCGAGGGACCAAATGTCGACAGCGGCGGTCACGATGGGGCCACCTGCGAGCTGCTCGGGGGCGACCCAAAGCGGGTTGCCGCCGACCATCGTCGCCGTCCCCGCGGTGCCCGTCTCGAGCAGCTTTGCGAGGCCGAAGTCGAGAATCTTCACGAGGAACGGCGTGCCCGCGCGACGCGGTTTGGCGAGGAGAATGTTGTTCGGATTGAGATCGCGATGAACGATGCCAACGGCGTGGGCCGCCGCGAGCGCGTGACAGATCTCACGCACGACGAGAGCGGCCGTAGGCAGGTCGAGCGGGCCGTTTTTCTTCACGTGCTCGGCGAGCGTCTCGCCCTGCAGAAGCTCGAGAGCTATCCACGGAGTGCCGGTGTCGGGGTCGACGCCGGCGTCTAAAACCTGCTCGACGTGCTCGCTCGCGATCGCCGCGCTGAGGCGCGATTCACGTTCGAATCGGAGCCGCGACGCTTCGTCGTCGATGAGATCGGGCGAGAGGACTTTGAGCGCACGGAACGCGCCCGTGGAGAGCTGCTCGACGCGAAACACGATGCCCGTGCTCGCGTGACGGAGCATGCCGCAGATTCGGTATTCTCCGCGAAGGATGCTGCCGACCCGGAGCGTCGGATGATCGGGTAAGCCCACCGCGGCTCAGCGTGCCACGCGCACGTGCTGCAGCAAACGACGATGACGGGGGCGCGCGTGTCGGGCCATGTGCGGCTGTGCGCGCCTCACGCAGACACGCGACCTACGCGCCTCGGCGAGGGAGTCGCGCGCTCTCGTTTTCGCCGCTGCCGTCGGCGCCCGCGGCGACGTCGCGGGCGAGGCGAAAGCCTACCCGTGCGGTGCGCTCGATGGCGAAGTACGCGCGGCGCGCGCCGAGGTTGCAGTCGCCGCGCCAGTCGCACCACGCGCCCCCTTTCGAGAACACGTGGCGCGTCGCTTCGTCGGTCGCGACGTTGCCGCTCCCTTCGCGAGGCCTCTCGAATGCCGCGCGCGCGTCCTCGCTCACCCACTCGGCGATCCCGCCCGCGATGTCGCGTACGCCGTAGGGCGACTCGTCGGGCTCGAAGGCGCCGCGAGGCTCGGGCGCCGGGAGCCCCGCACGCGACTCGCGCATCTTGCAGAAGGTCGCATCGAAGCGGTTGCCCCAGGGATAGGCCCGCCCGTCGGTGCCACGGCCGGCCTTCTCCCATTCGATGTCGCGGGGAAGCCTGTACACCCGGCCCGTGCGCGCGCTCTTCCACGCCGCGAACGCGAGGGCCGCTCGCTCGTCGATGCCGAACACGGGAAGCTCACGAAGGCTCTCGCGGGCGATCGCCCACCGCGTGATGGCGGCCGGCGTGAAGGTCGTGCCGTCCCACTCCCAGTAGCGCGCACCGTCGGCGCCGCAGGGGATGTGGCGCGCCGTCATGCTCGCCCGCGTGCGCGCGTCGACATCGATGCCCGCCGTGTCGCGGAAGGTCTCTTCGAGGAACGCGAGGTATTCGCCGAAGGAGACCGGAAGAGCGTCGATGACGAAGGGCGCGACGTCGATCTCGTGGAGCGCCCCTCCGTCGACCCCGTTGGGGTCGCCGCCGAGAAGCGCGGGCCCACCGGGGATGAACACTTCGCCGGGCGCGAGACTGCACGTGCCGTGGAGATCGAACGCGAGGGAGATCGTCTGCCCACCCTCGAGCACGAACGGATGGCGCACCGGCCTCACGTCGCGCGCGCCGTCCGGCACGTCGGTCCGCGTGAGCGAGACCACGTAGGTGCCGCGGACGAGCGCATCGAGGGTGACGGGTGTGACGCCGAGGCTCTCGGTCTTCGAGGCGATGAGCCTGCGTCCCGATTCCGTGTAGAGCGCAAGGGATACGTTCATCCCGCCGGGGCTGGTGGCGAGCTTCAGGCGCGCGACGTTGGCGGAGGCGCGGCGCTCGATTTGCTCGGGGTACTGACGAACGAGCCCTTCGAAATACAGGCGATCGAACTCGTCGACGCGGTCTTGGGCGCGCGAGACCTCGGCCTCGTAGAGGCGCGCGAGCCCGCGACGTGCCTCGGGCAAATGGGGCGACTCCTCGAGGGCCTGCTCGTAGGCGGTGACGGCCGCCTGGAACGTCCGGATGCAGAGCGCGTCGAGCACCTCGCGGCGGTCTTCGGCGTCCCAAAGCGCGCGCTTCTGCGCGGGCGCATCCCACGTTGCCGTGGTGGCGCGGAGGCGCGCAACGTCGGCCACGCGCCCTTCGCGCGAGGCGACGAGCTCGTGGTAGTTCTGCGAAAGCTCGTGGGCCTGGTGCGCGATTTCGCGCGCGCGAATCAGACTCAGCTCCCGCTCTTTCGTCCCTTCGAGAAACGCTTCGAGGGCCTGCGTGAGCTCGTTCGCCGAGGCGTAGCGCTGGTCGGGGTCGAGCGCGATGGCGCGAAGGCAAATGCTATCGAGCTCGGGCGCGATCGCCTTCTCGGGGGCGATGGCGCTCGGCGCCGGCGGCACGCGGAGCGGCCTGCTGAGCGGCGGCGTCGACGTCTCTGCCCGCGCGCCGTTGGCGCCCAGGGCGATGCCGCCACCGATCCCCGCGAACGCCGCGTTGTCGAGGGCGTCGGGGAACGCCGAATGGTGGCTCACGAGCTCGTACAAAATCGCGCCGAGGGCGAACACGTCCGTGCGTGCGTCGATGCCGCGAGGCGACGGTTCGAGCTGCTCGGGCGCCATGTAGCCCGGCGTGCCGCCTCGGTAGGTCGATGCATCTTGCACGCTGTACGCGAGCCCCCAGTCGGCGACCAAAACCTCGCCGAACGACCCGAGCAAGATGTTCCCAGGTTTGAGATCGCAGTGAATGACGTTGCGACTGTGGGCGTACTCGACGGCCTGACACACCTGAAAAAAGAGGCGAAGCAGGCGCCCCAGCGTGTATTCGCGGCGTGCCTCGACATCCCGCGCGCGGAGCTTCTTCAGCACCTCGTCGAGGGACGTCTGCGGCAAGAGGCGCATCGCGTAGTACGGCTTCGTGCCCCCCTCGCGCCCAGCGTCGTAGACCGGAATGATGTTCGGGTGCTCGAGGCTGCCGGTCACGCGCGCTTCGCGATCGAGCATCGCGACGGCAAGTGGATCGCCCTCGTGCTCGCGCCGGAGCATCTTCACGGCGACGCGGCGACCGAGCCTGTGGTCCATGCACTCGAACACGTCGCCCATGCCGCCCGATCCGAGCGTGCGCAGGCGCACGTAGCGATCCGTCGCGTAGGACGTCGGCGGCTCGGCCTCGATGTCCATCGGCGGCGGCGCTTGCGACGTGTCGAAGTGGGCAATCGGCACCTGCACCGCCGTCGACGGGCCGTCGCTGTCGGGGAGCGCATCGTCGTCGTCGGAGCCGTCACGGGCAGCGCTTCCGTCGATTTTGTCGTCGGCCGCATCGAGGGCGATGAGCAGCGCTTCGAGCTGAGCCAACGCGAGGCGCCCCGAGGAGATCCACACTTCGTCGAGCGAGAGCGCCGAGTCGCGCCCGAGGACCGACATCACCTCCATGAACGCGGGCTGTTGCAGCATTCCCCGTGCGAACGCGAGCATCGCGATGCGCGCATGGCGATCGTCCGAGAGCGTCGTGCGCCTGTCCGTCGGTGCCGTCATTCGCGGTCGGCGATGGGGCGACGGCTGCGCCTGTGAGATGCCGGTGCCATGACCTGCGAGGATAGCTAGTCTCCGCGATTCGAGGTGCCCCGTGACGATCCGCCCGCTTCATTCGTTCGAGCAGCTCTTTGCGCGCCTGCCCGAAACGGTCACGAACGCGCCCGGCCGCGTGAACCTCATCGGCGAGCACACCGACTACAACGGAGGGTTCGTGCTGCCGACGGCGACGCCGCAACGCACGTACGTCGAGCTCGCCGCGCGTGAGGATCATCTCGTGCGCGCGAGCAGCGCCGACATGCAAGGCGCCGCGCGCGTGACGTACGTGGTGGGCGAAGAGACGAAGACCGGAACGTGGCTCGACTACGTGCAAGGCGTCACCCACGTGCTGCGTGCCGACGGCTTCGCAACCACCGGCTTCGACGCGCGCATCACGTCGACCGTCCCCCTCGGTGCGGGGCTGTCGTCGAGCGCGGCGCTCTGCGTGAGCCTGCTCCGCGCGCTTCGCCACGCCTTCGCGTTGCCCCTCGAGGACATGGCCCTCGCGAAGATCGCTCAGCGCGTCGAGACCGATTTCCTCGGCGCGCCCATCGGTCTCATGGACCCCGTCGCGTCGAGCCTCTGCGACACGGGCCACGCGCTTTTTTTCGATACGCGCACGGGCGCCGTGGAGCGCATCGCCCTGCCGCGGGACTTGGGCCTCGTCGTCATCGACTCGGGGGTTCACCACGCCATCGCCGGCACGAACGGCGACGGGGCAGGTACCGCATCACGCAGCTACCACGCGCGACGGCGCGAGTGCGATTCGGCCGCGCGCCTCTTAGGCGTTCACGAGCTTCGCGACGTGCACCTCGACAGGCTCACCGACGTCGAGGCGCTCCCCTCGCCCTTCGCCGAGCGCGCGCGCCACGTCGTCCTCGAGAACGCTCGCGTGCTCTCCGCCGTCGACGCGCTCAAGAGCGGCGGTCTCGATGGGCTCGAAGCGCTCGGCACGCTGTTCAACGCGTCGCATACGTCGATGCGCGACGACTTCGACGTCTCCGAGCGCGACGTCGATACGCTCGTCGCCATCGCGCAGTCGACGTCCGGGGTCTTCGGCGCCCGCATGACCGGCGGCGGCTTCGGCGGGGCTATCGTCGCCGCCGTTCACAAGGGCGACGCCGCGATCCTCGCGCAGCACATCGCCGCGAGCTACGCCGACGAGACCGGCCGCGAGCCGCGTATCCTGATGCCCCCGCCTCCGTGAGCGCGCGAGCGGGTCGTGCATTCGCGCAGGCGCAATCGCGCCCGCACACCGCTGTCAGCCGGTGCCGCTCGGTCGCCCGGTGTCGGTCGCGCCCCTCGCCTCGATGACCGACGTGACGACCTCGATGAGCTGCTGCGGTGTGCACGGCTTCATCAGGTACGCTGCGCACCCCGGCTCGCCTGCGTTCACGCGACCGCGAACACCTGACCCGGTGAGAACGACCACCGGAATGTTCCGGGTGCGCTCGCTCGCGCGAAGGGACCGCACGACCTCCCAACCGTCCATCCCCGGCATGGAGATATCGAGCACGATGGCATCGGGCGGAGCTTGCGCCGCGCGCTCGAGAGCAAGCGCGCCGCTCTCAGCCTCGACAGCGCGAAATCCGGCCGTCTCGAGGGCGAGGCAGTACAGCTCGCGCGCGTCGTCGAAGTCGTCCACCACGAGCACGCGCGACCGGATCATCGTGACTCCCGACTGTGACGGAGATGCAGCAGGCAGTCGACCCGGTTGCGACAATTCGCCTCGGTCTGCGGGGGCAGGCTGGGTGGAGTCATCGGGTCGCGAAGACGTGGCAATGCGCTCATTTTCAGCGTTGCCTGCATCGTCTCGGTGATCGGAGCTCATACCGCCTCCCTAACTGTTCCCCCCCGGGCGCATCCTAAGCGATGCAACGAATTGTTAATGCGAGGACCGTGCCCGAGCCTCTGCCGTGTGGGTATGCGTGCTCGTCGACCCGCACCCGCTGCGAAGCCACGCGGCGAGAGCGCGCGGACGTCGCCTTGACAGCGTAGTCTGCGCCAGAGACAGTCCGGGGTAGCGGCAACGCTCGCCCGGAGCACCTATGGATCTCGACGCCTTCCAGAAGCTCCTTTCCGTTGGAATCCAGTACGGCGCCAGCGACATTCACTTTCGCCCGGGCGACCCGCCCACGTACCGCGTCAACGGGACCCTCGCGCCGCTCAAGGTCGACAAGCTCAAACCGAACGACACGCGCGCCATCGCGCTGCACGTCATTCGTGATCCCGCCATCCGCGAGAACATCGACCGGATGACCGAGTACGACACGAGCTACTCGTTGCCGGGCGTCTCGCGCTTTCGCGTGAACATCTATCGGCAGCGCGGGACGCTTGCGTTGGTGCTGCGAATCATCCCCGCCGACATCCCCTCCGTCGAGAACCTCGGCCTTCCGCCGGTGATCACCGAGATTGCCGAGATGGAGCGCGGGCTCATTCTCGTCACGGGCGCCACGGGCTCGGGCAAGTCGTCGACCCTCGCCGCGATGATCAACCACATCAACCAGACGCGGCGCGTGCACATCGTCACGATCGAAGACCCGATCGAGTACCTCTACACGAACGGCAAGGCGTCGATTTCGCAGCGCGAGATCGGCATCGATACAGGCGATTTCACCGTCGCGCTTCGCGCCGCGCTTCGGCAAGACCCGGACGTGATCCTCGTTGGCGAAATGCGCGACGCGCTGTCGATGGACATCGCGCTCAAGGCCGCCGAGACCGGCCACGTGGTCTTCGCGACGGTGCACACGACGGACGCCTCGAAGACGATCGGACGCCTCCTCAGCGTGTTCCCCGCCGACGAGCAACAGATGGTGCGCTTCCGCCTGGCCGACAACCTGCGCGCGACGATCTCGCAGCGCCTCCTGGCTCGTGCCGACGGCAAGGGGCGTGTCGTCGCGGCGGAAATCATGGTGGCGACCGCCATGGTTCAAGACGCGATTCGCGACGGCACGAAAACGGGATCGCTGGTCGACATCATCGAACAGGGGCGGCTGCAGTATCACATGCAGACGTTCGACCAGCACCTCACCGAGCTCTACCGAGCTGGGTACGTTTCGCTTCAGACCGCCGTCGAAGCGGCGACAAGCCCGTCGGACTTCCAGCGTGCCCTCATGGTGGAGTGACGGAGCCTGCGATTTTGCTAAGAGCTAACGCGTGATGAAGCGTTTTTCAGGGGTCGCCTCGGCACTCGCCGTCGCTGCGCCTGTCGCTTTCTTCGCGCCGAGCGCGTTCGCGGCCTTCCCCACGCTCGACGACTCGGTCGCCCGCGCCCGCGTCAACGCCTTGGCCGTCGCCGAGGCGCGCGGCGCCGTGACCATCGCCGCCTCCACGATGGTGGGCGCGCGGCTGTCGCCGCTCACCAATCCGTACCTCGAGGTGCAGGCCGATCGCGGGCGCTACACCGAAGACGTCGCCATCAACGGGATGCTCTTTCTCCCCCTCGAGCTCAATGGTCAGCGCGGCGCGCGCATCGACGAAGCCGACCACCTGATTCGTCTTCGGCAGAACGAGATGGTCGACGTCCAGGCGCGCATCACGGGCGAGGTCGCCATGGCCTACGGCGACGTCCTCGTGTCGACCGCACGCGTCGCGGATGCAACGCGCGCGGAAGACGCGGCGCGGACCGAGGTCGAGTACTTCGCGGCGCGCCTCGCCGTGGGCGACGTGACGGTGTTCGAGAAGAATCTGTCGGAGGCCGAGCTCGCACGATGGGCGCAAAATCGCGCCGAAGCGAGCATCAGGCTCATCGAAGCGCGGTCGCTCTTGGCGCAGCTCACGGGCGTCGCCGACGTCGAAGCGCCGCCGTCGGCCGATGCGCCGCCCGCACCTCCGTCGCTGCGCACGCCGTTCACGCCGAGCGCGCTCACGCAGCTGGCGGACGGCTCGCCAATGCTCCGCTCGCTCGCTTCGGAGGCGACCTTTTGGGATGCATCGCGCGAGCGCCTCTCGAGCGAGAAGAGCGCGCCCGTGAACCTCATCGTCAACGGCGGCCGTGGCGACGCGGGCGAGCTGCGCGCGGGGGGCGGTGTCTCGTGGACGCTGCCGATGACCCGCCGAAATCAGGGGGAAATCGCCCGCGCCGAGGCCGAAAAGGTACGCGTCACATCGTACCGCGAGACGGCCAAAAACGTCGTCCTCGCCCGCGCGAAAGCGGCGTACGAGACCTTCGCCGCGAGCCGCGACGCCATCGCCGCGCAAGACGCCACCGGCATCCCCGCGACCGAGCGCGTCGTCGACGCGGCCAACGCATCGTACAAGGCGGGCAAGGGCGAGCTTCTTCGTGTCTTCATCGCGCGGCGCGATCTCGCCGTCGCCCGCTCGCGCAGGCTCGATCTTCTCGCCATCGCGTGGCGCGCCTACGGGTCGCTGGCGATGCTGAAGGGTTCGCTCCCGTGATGACGATGACCGCGCGCCTCCGCCTCGCGGTCTATGCGGCGCTCGTCGTCGTGGCGGCGCTCGTGACCGGCTGCACGCGGGCGCCGTCGAGGGTTTCCCATACGTCTCGTGCCCCCCACGTCGACCTTGCGCTGGCGACCGTTGGCGGCCAATTCGCGCGCTTCGGTGCCACGAGCCAGGTTCATGCGGCGGGTCACTTCGGCCACGTAAGCCCCGGCGACGAGTGCGACGACGACGATGACGACGACGCTGCTGTCGATCACGACGACGGCCTGCCCGGTCGCGGCTCCGACGATGACGGCTCCGACGACGACTGCGATCGCGAGCACCGCGTATCCGACGCGGTCGCGCCGCCCGCAGACGTACGCGACGACGTAAACGGCGACATCGATCCGAGCATAAGGCCCGCGAGCGCCCACGCCCGCGCCACCGAGCACCCTCCCCGAACCTAAGCGGCTCTTCGCCGTTGGTCGACGTGGATGCACGCGCGGATGTCGCGCGCGCTCCCGCGGCCCTTTCGTTCGTCTGGAGGATCCATGCGCAGGTTTTTCCCGCGAGGGCGCGCCGCCGTCGGCGTCGTGCTCTTCGCTTTCACGCTCTCGCCACTGTCATCACTGTCATCACTGTCATCACTGTCACCACTGTTACGCGTCGCCGTGGCTCAGGCGGCCGAGCCCGCAGGGGCGACAGCGGCCGCCCCGCCCGCGACGACGGCGACCCTCTCGCTCTCGCTCAAGGAGGCCATCGAACGCGCGCAAGTGCGCTCGCCCGATGTCGTCCTCGCCGATCACGCCGTGCGTGAGGCGGCCGCGCGCCGCGTGGGTGCCGGCATCCTCTTGCCGACGAACCCGCGTCTGCAGCTCGACGTGCGCCCCGGCATCAACCAAGGGACCGACGGCAAGTTCGGCTACTCGTCGATTCTCGACTTCCTCTTCGACGTTGGCGGCGCGCCCGGTGCCCGCGTGCGCGAAGCCGAGAAGATGGCCGAGGTCGCGCGTAGCGAGCTTGCAATGGAGCGCCTGCGCGCGCGCCTCGTGGTCTGGAGCGCGTACCTTCGCGCCCGCGTCGCCGAGACGCGCATCACCGAGACGAGGGCGCTCCTCGAGATCGCCGAGCGCA
>JANXMC010000673.1 GCA_025354825.1 Myxococcales bacterium | reverse complement strand
GGCGCTCGGCGCGTGGCTCGCGCTTCGGTCGTCGCGCGCGCGCGGTGAGCTCTTGGCCCTCGAGTCGCTCGGGCGAAGCCCTTTTCAAATGGGCGCGCCGGCCGCACTTGGCGGATTTATCGTCGTCTTGGCGACGGCGACGGTGGTGCTCTCCTTCGACGCCGTGGACGTCTCGGGCTTTTACCCACGCGCGACGCGCGCAGACGACTACCGATTTGACGGGCGCGGCTTCGTGAACGCCCGTCGAGGCTTTCGCGTCGACGCCGACGGCGACGTGACGCGCTTCGCGACTGCCGACGTCGGCGTGTCCACGGCGCCGAGCTCAGCCCCGTCGCTTTCGGCCGTGCCGCCACGAGGCCGAGGCGCGGCCGCGTTGGCCCTCGCGTTCGCAGGCGCGGCTCTCTCGCTCCTCGCGGCGCTCGTCCGGCGCGACCACCGCGGGCGCTCGGTCGTCCTCCATGGCGTCGTCGATGGCGTCGTCGTGGTCGCCAGCATCGGCCTCAGCATCATCGTCTTCCACGCCGCCGCCGTGGGGCGCGTCGCATCTGCATTTGCTACGATGCCGGCCGCGTTGCTCCTCGCGTGGGCGCTCTTTCGCTATCGTGCGCCGCGATGGACACCGCTCCCAAATCCGACTCCGGCGCCGCCTCCACGAACCTGACCGCGTCGTGGGGGGCGAGCTGCGGCGCAGGCGCGGGGCGCTGGGCGCTCCTCGTGCACGGAGGCGCGGGCGACGTGCCGCGCGCGTCGTTGCCCGCGCAAATCGCCGGGTGTAGGGCCGCCGCAGCCGCCGCGGCCGACGTGCTCCGCCAGGGCGGCAGCGCGCTCGATGCGGCGCAGCGCGCGGTGGAGACGCTCGAGGACGATCCGAAGTTCAACGCCGGGACGGGCGGCTGCTTGAATGCCGACGGCGATCTCGAGCTCGACGCCGCCCTGATGGACGGCCGCCTGCTCCGCGCCGGTGCCGTCGCCGCGTTGCCGCCGTTCAAAAACCCGATTGCGATTGCCCGTGCGGCCCTCGAAGACGCGCGCCACGTGCTCTACACGGGTGCGGGTGCAGCGCGCTTCGCCGAGGCCCACGGTTTCGTCGCGTCGGCGAACGGCGCGATGGTGACGGACGCCGCGCGCGAGCGGCTCGCCAAGGTGCGCGTCGAAGGCGGCACGGGCGGTTGGGCCGGCGGAACGGTGGGGGCGGTCGTACGCGACGCGCACGGCACCGTGGCCGCCGCCACGAGCACCGGCGGCCTCGTGAACAAGCATGTCGGGCGCGTCGGCGACTCGCCGATCCTCGGCGCGGGGACCTACGCCGACAACGATGCGGGCGCATGCTCGAATACGGGGAACGGCGAGGCGGTGATGCGCCTATGCCTCGCAAAAACGGTCATCGAGTGGATGCGCGGCGGCCTCGCGGCCGAAGAGGCGGCGCGCGGCGCGATTCATCTGCTGGGTGGGCGGCTGCACGCGTTCGGCGGCCTCATTCTCGTCGATCGCGAAGGGCGCCTGGGCTTGGCGCGCAACACGCGGACGATGACGTGGGCCGCGGCGTGCGATTCGTGGTCGGAGATCGCGGGCGGCGCCTGAACGACACGATCGGTCTGCCGCGTGGCGAACCTTCGCGACAGCTTAAATGCATGCGGCGCCTGAAGCCCGGGGGCTTCGAGGCGCCGACGTCTGCGCGTGGTCTGTCTCTCAGTTTTCGGAGGAGACGCCGGCCTTGCGGTCGAGCGCGTCCTGCAGACCGCAACGAAGGCGGGCTGCACGCTTCACGCGGCGGCTTTTCGCGGGCTTCGCCAGCCACTCGTGACGCTTCCGAACACTCCACAGAGCACGATTTGACATTGTCCTTGTCCTTACTAGGTCGCTTTGCCCCACGGAAGGTCGCCGCACGGTGTGCAGGGCGACGCGGGGCACGAACGCATGATTCATTTTCACGCCGACGTCAACTGTTCAGTGCTGCGTCGGCGCCGTTGGCGCTTCTTAAGACGGAGGTCGCGTCAGTCCGGAATCTTCTCGAGGACCGCCTCGACCTTCACGGCGGCGTCGCGGGCCTTGACCTCTTTGTCCCACGGCAGAAACCCAGGCGCCTCGACGCTGATGTGGTGCACGCCGACCGGCATCGCGACGCCGCGGGCGGCGACGACGTTGAGCTGACCCACGAGGATGTCGTCGATCGTCACCGTCGCCTGGGGCGGCGAGCCCGTCATCCGAAGCGACACCGTCTTTGCGACGGGCGCTTCGGCCTCGGGCGGGGCGCACGCCGCGAGCACGACGAGCGCGCACGCAGACACCCGCGCCGCGAAGTGCGCGGTCACTCCCATTCGATCGTCGCCGGCGGCTTCGACGAGATGTCGTAGACGACGCGGTTAATCCCCCGAACCTCGTTGATGATGCGGTTCGAGATGCGACCGAGGACGTCGTACGGGATCTTCGCCCAGTCGGCGGTCATCCCGTCGACCGATTTTACGGCGCGGACGGCGCAGGCCTCTTCGTAGGTGCGCTCGTCGCCCATGACGCCGACGGAGCGCACGGGGAGGAGCACGCAGAAGCTTTGCCAGATCTCTTCATAGAGCCCGGCGAGGCGGATCTCCTGGGTCACGATCGTATCGGCCGCGCGAAGCACCGCGAGTCGCTCTTCGGTCACGTGGCCGAGGCAGCGGATGGCGAGCCCCGGGCCAGGAAAGGGCTGCCGCCAGACCATGTCGTGGGGCATCCCGAGCGACTCGCCGGCGGCGCGCACCTCGTCTTTGAAGAGCTCGCGAAGCGGCTCGACGAGCTTCAAGTGCATCCGCTCCGGGAGCCCGCCGACGTTGTGGTGGCTCTTGATGACAGCGCTCGGACCCTTGAACGAGACGCTCTCGATGACGTCGGGGTAGAGCGTCCCCTGAATCAAGAACTGTGCATCATGCACCTTCTTCGCTTCTTCCTCGAAGACCTCGATGAAGACGCGGCCGATCGTCTTTCGCTTCTGCTCCGGGTCGGTCAGATCTTTGAGCGCATCGACGAAGCGGCGGCGCGCGTCGACGGCGACGAGCTTGATGTGGAAGTTCTCGCGAAAGGTGGCCGAG